>DATKNU010000231.1:0-13562 GCA_035541195.1 bacterium | reverse complement strand
GGACCATTTCAAACAGGTCAACGACCGTTTCGGCCATTCCACCGGCGACCTTTTCCTCAAACAGATCGCCCAGAAACTTTCCGGCATGTTCCGCACCACCGACCTGGTGGCCCGCTACGCGGGGGATGAGTTCGTGGCCATCCTGCCCGCCACCCTGCAGGAAGGCGCCATGATCCTGGCCCACCGCATCCAAGAAACCCTGGGCGATTACCAAATCATGGTTCGGGGCACCACCCTGCAGGTTTCGGTGAGCATCGGGGTGGACACCTACGAGAACACCGACGGCATCGGCAGCATCACCCTCATTGACCGCGCCGACAAGGCCATGTACGAGGCCAAGGCCCGGGGCCGCAACTGCGTGCGCAGTTTCCAGCAAGTCGAAAAAACCCTCGTCAAGCAGGGTTAAGGCCAAACCCCTCCGCCGCGAAGACGCAAGGCCGCCAATCCCCCCAAAAAATCCGCTTTAAAGACGGGGCGTCCGCCCGCGCGAAAAAGACCGCCCTTTGATTCTTGCGGTTTAGCGGGGTCTATTGGCTTGGATTTAATTGATGACGAAGAGCTTCTTTTGGCCGGGCGCCGTGGCGCTCTGGGCCGGCGGGTCTTCCAGCACCTTGATGGTCTGGAGCCGGCCGTCGGACTGGCCGTTGATGCGCGCGCCCGATTCCAACACGTTCATCAGGTAGCTGTAGATTTCCTGGGTGATCACCTCCCCGGGGCAAAGCACGGGGATGCCCGGCGGGTAGGGGCAGACGATCTCGGCGCAGACTTTTCCCACGGACCGCTTGAAGGGGATCTTGCGGGTGAGGCCCGTCAAGGCTTCCCGGGGGTTCACTTCCTTTTTGGGTACGAAGGGCGGGAACAGGACGCTGCGGCGCTTCTTGGTGTTCACGAACATGTCCTTGTAATCCACCACGATCTTGCGCAGGGCCTTCACGAAACGCTTGAGCTCCTTCGAGGTGTTCCCCATGGAAACAAACAAGAGGATGTTCTGGAAATCCGACATCTCGGTTTGGATGTCGTATTCGGAGTTGAGGATCTTGGCCATGTCGTAGCCCGAGCAGGGCACGTTCTTGGTGGAAATGGTCAGCTTGGTGGGGTCCAGGTCCAGGGGCCCCAATTTTTGGACTTGATCCCGCGTCACGCAGGAAAAACCCGGGATGCGGTTGATCTCCTGCCGGGCCTCCTCGCACATGGCCAGCACCTCGCCCAGGGCCTGTTCCCCGTACTTCACCATCTGGTGGCGGGCCATGTCCAGCGACGCCAGGATGACGTAAGAGGGGCTGGTGGTTTGGAGCATCTGGAGCGTCGTCTTGAGCCGCAGGATGTCGACCCGCAGGCCCTTGGCGTGCAGGATCGAGCCCTGGCTCAGGGCCGGCAAATGCTTATGGGTGGATTGCACGCACATGTCGGCGCCCGCGTCCATGGCGGACTTGGGGAGCGACGGATGGAAGTGCAGGTGGGGCCCATGGGCCTCGTCCACCAGGAAAATCTTGTCGTGGCCGTGCACCACCTCGGCGATGGCCTCCAAATCGGCGGTGAGGCCGAAATAAGTGGGGCTGGTGACCAAAACGGCCTTGGCGTCGGGATTTTGGCGGCAGGCCTCGTCCACCTGCTGGGGCGTGAGGTTGAGGATCAGGTCCGTGCCCGGGTCGATGTGGGGCATGATATAGACGGGCTCGGCGCCGGCCAAAATGACCGCCGAGATCACCGACTTATGGGCGTTGCGGGGGATGATGATCTTGTCGCCGGGGTCGCAGACCGACAAAATCATGGCCTGGTTGCCGCCGGTGGTGCCGTTCACGAGGAAAAAGGAATAATCGGCGCCGTAGGCCTTGGCGGCCAGCACTTGGGCTTCCTTGATGACGGTGCTGGGTTCGTGGAGCGAGTCAATCTCGCTCATCACCGAGAGGTCCAGCTGGAAAACCTTCTCGCCCACCAACTGGCGGAAGGGTTTTAAGATGCCTTTTCCATGCTTGTGACCGGGGGTGTGGAAGGAAATCTTGTTTTCATTGGCGTAGCCGACGATGGCGTCATAAAGCGGGGTCTTGTCCTGCCCGTCATAAAGTGACATTTAGAGCGAGTTTTTCTCCTCTCCCATGAATTGGTAGGTGAGGGGTTTGTCGTCGCGGATGACCGTCTTGTTGGCCGCGAAGGCGTCCCGCATGTATTTGGGCAGGAAAAAGAAGCCCTCATGGGTCTCGCCGTCGTAATAGCGGGTCTTGCCGACCTTGCGCTCCTTCAGGATGCGGTTGACCTCGTCGCGCTTGAGCTTCTTGGGGTCGACCTGGGCCGAGGCCATCGTGAAGCTCCAGGGGATATCAAAAGACGGCACGTTGACCGGCCAGGAATAAACCAGGGGGAAAACCTTGCGCAAGGTGGTCTGGATGGCCGCCAAGCAGCGCAGTTCCTTTTCCGCCGAGCAACCGGACTGGAGGGCCACCACGCCGTTTTCGCTCAGTTTGCCCTTCACCATCTTGTAGAACTCCTCGGTGTAAAGCATGTAGGCCGGGCCCTCTTCCACGGGCTCGGGGATGTCGATGATGATGACGTCGAACTTGACCTTGCTCTTTTCCAGGAACTTGCGGCCGTCCTCGAACAAAAGCTTGGTGCGCTTGTCCTTGAAGGCCCCCCGGTGCCATTCGGGCATATATTTCTCGCACAATTCCACCACCCGCTCGTCGATGTCAATCATCCAGGCCTTTTCGACGGTCTTATGGCGGAGCACTTCATAGAGGGTGGCGCCTTCCCCGCCCCCGATGATGACCACGTTTTTGGGGTTGGGACAGCTCACCATGGCGGGATGGACCAGGTTTTCGTGGTAAATGAACTCGTCGCCCTGGGCGGATTGGATGTGGCCGTCCAGGATGAGGCATTTGCCGTAGTGGGAGGACTGGATGACTTCGACTTTTTGGTATTTGGTCTGTTCGGAGGTGTAAATCTTGGTGATGCCGCGCATATGGGCCTCGTCCGGCGCGTAAAACTCGATGTGCCAGTGCGGGCTGATGATGTCGCTCATGCTCACTCTCCGTAAAATCAGTGCGCCGGGAAGACGCGCCCCAGGATTGACCGGGAGAAAAACCGCGGCTTGCATCCAACGTTATTTTTTTCCACAGATAATCGCGGCGAAACTCCGACCTGTCGGTCGGGCAAGAGATTTTTCAAGTATAGAACGTTAAAATATCGTGTCAATGGATTTTTGGCTTCGCGGCCGCGGCTTCAAGGATGAAAAAATATTTCGCGCCGATCTTTTTTTAAAAATTTTCAAACGGCGGGGCAAAAAGAAAAACTCCCCTCCAAAATATCCCGCCGGGGCGCTCCGGCCCGGGGTAAAATGCCCCAACGCCGATAAAAGCGATTCCCCGAATCCTGGATCCAGCGCCGTCCCAAGAGGTTTTCTTTTGTCCCGAACTGAAATGACGCGGCGGTTAACGGAAAACACCCTGCTTTTGGCCGTTTTTTTCACGCCTTTGCTTTTTTTCACTTCCACCCACGACCAGTTCGAGCTGCCGAAGCTTCTTTTCATGGCGCTTCTCTTATCCGCGTTCCTCTTTTTAACCCTTTTGCGCCCCTTGGATCCAGGACCCGGGCCCCGCGACGGGCTTTCCCTCAGCCTGCTGGCCTTCTTCCTGACCCAATTGGCGGCTTCCCTGCCCGCCTTCTCGCTTTCCTGGACCACCAGCCTTTTGGGTGATTACGAAAATTTCGCCGGACTGGCCACTTTGGCCGTTTACCTGGGCTGGTATTTTCTGCTGACGCGCCTGCTCAACGCCGCCCTGATCGAGAAGTCGCTCTTTTTCTTCCTCTTGGCCGGCCTCCTGTCCGCGCTTTACGCCCTGGCCCAGCATTTCGGCTTTGATTTCATCCAATGGAATTCGCAAACCGTCATCTCGGGCCGCGAATTCGCCTCGCTGGGCAATCCCAATTTCCTCGCCGCTTACCTGGCCATGCTTTTGCCGGTCGGCCTCTGGTTTTTGACCGGACGAAAAAACCTTTCCCCCGCCCCGAGCCGATGGTTCCCCCTTTTTTCCGCCCTGGCGGGCCTGGGGCTGCTTTTCTTGGCCGGGCCCTTGGGCCAAAGCCTGTTCCAGGTCAACTCCGCCAGTTCTTTTCCCCTCTGGTTCCTGGTTCCGGGGCTGGGGCTCTTGGGCTGGTCCCTTTCCCGTTTCCTAACGGCCCCCCCTTCTTGGACCGGTTTTTTCTTTTTATGGGTCCTGGTGCTGGGCTTGCTCACGACCGCGAGCCGCGGGGGTTTTTTGGCCGCCCTGGCGGGGCTCGCGCTTTTCCTCGCCCTTGTTTTCAGGCAATCGGGCGGGGGGATTCCCTGGGCCCGGGAACATTTCGCCTTCCTTTGGCGGCCCCGCGCCGTCCTCTTCCTCGGGCTCGCGCTGGCCGCCTTGTTTTTTTTCGGCGCTTCCTTTTTTCCGCGCCTTTTGGCCTCTATCCTTCACCTCGGGGACAGTTTGGCCACTTCCCGCCTGCATATTTGGCGCCCGGCCCTGCGCATGATCGCCGCCAATCCCCTGCAGGGCGTGGGATTGGACACCTTCAAGATCGCCTTCCCCTATTACAGCGGCATCGAATTCAACCAAATCGACGGGATGTTCATGAGTTCCCGCACGGCCCACAACGAGTTGATCCAAATCACCGCCACCACGGGGTTTTTGGGCCTGGCGGCCTACCTGGGACTGCTTTTTTTCTTCCTGGCCTCCTGGGTCCGCGCCTACGGCCGCTCGGCCGGAAGGACCCGGGGGCTTTTGGCCGCGCTTTTGGCCTGCGCCCTGGCCTACCAGGTCCAGAATCTTTTTAGTTTCGGCGTGGCGGGCATCAACTTCCTTTGGTTTTTCTGCTTGGCGGCGGTCCAAAGACTTTCCCGCGGCGAGGAGCCGGCCCAAAGCCCGGCTCCCCGCCCCTCCTGGGGGCGCAAACTTTTGGCCGGCGCCCTGGCCTTGGCGTTGGCGGCCTATGGCCTCACGCGCTTGAGCGCGGACATCGCCTTCGCCGAGGGAAACGCGGTCAACGAACTGCTCAAGCACCACGACCCCAACGCCGACCCGGACCGCTTGAACTATTATTCCAATTACGGGATCGGCCAAATCCAAAAGGCCATCCGCCTTTGCCCCTGGGAGGTCAAGTATCCGCTTTATTTGGGGTTGTCCTATGAGGAGCGGGCCAAACTGGACGGGGCCCATGAGGCCGATTGGCTCTTGAAGGCCCAGGATTATTACCTGAAGGCCATCTCCATGAGCCCCGCCAACGCTTATTACTACAACGACCTAGGCCGGATCGAGGATCAACTGGCCCTTTACGGGCCCAAGGCCGCCGAGATGGCCGAGAAAGCCTATCAAAGGGCCGTCTTTTTCGCCCCCAGCAGCCCCTTTTTCCGCCTCAATTGGGCCCAAGCCCTGGAAGCCATCGGCCAAAAGAACCAAGCCCAAGCCCAGCGCGACCAGGCCTTCGCCCTGGACAAGGCCTTCAGCGGGAAATGGATGGCCCAAACGGCCCTCCAAGCTTATCAAAGCGGCGACAAGCAAAAGGCCCTGGGCGAGCTTTCCCAGGCCGTCGCCTACGACCCTTCCAACGCGGCGGCTTATTTCTATCGGGGGTTGATCGAGTTGGACGACAAGGACCGCCCGGCAGCGCGGAGGGATTTGAGCGAGGCCAAGCGGCTCAACCCCGCCGACCCCCAAATCGACAAGTTTTTAAGCGAGGCCGAGGGAAAGAAATGATCGCCGCGATGATTCACCCAACGATTCCGGGACGATAAACATCGGGAAGACCGGCCTTGTCCCGGGCTTCCTAAACCTCGATCTCCGTCGAATCGTCCCCCACTAAGTCATTCATGGCCTTGAGGAAGGCCTGGCTGGGATTCACCTTCAATTCCTCGCCCGCCTCCATCACCATGAGCCCCCGGTGGCTGGTCTGCAGGTGGAAATAAACCGGCACTTGGCCGGGGAACTTCTCGCATATTTCCTTCAAGCGGTTCAAGAGACCGCCTTCCAGCCCCACCATGTTCAGGTTCACCCGGATGCCCTTGGCCCACTTGCCCCCCATGTCCCGGACGTCCAAAATCTCATTGGCAATGAGTTGGATCCGGTCCCCGGACTTGTCCAGCCGCCCCTTGACCGCCACCAATTTTTCCTTGCCCAAATGGTCCTGGTATTTCTTGAAGACCTCGGGCCAGGCGATGACGTCGATATGGGAGTGGAGGTCCTCCAGGATGAAGCGCCCGTAAAGCTCTTGGGTCTTCTTGACTTGGCTCTTGGAAAATCCCAGGATCATGCCGCCCACCCTTACCTCGGTTCCGTCCGGCAGGTCCCCCACTTCGCTCAGGGGCGTCACGTAATGTTCCAAGGCCCATTCATGCTCGGACAAGGGATGGCCCGACAGGTAAAAACCCAGGGTCTCCTTCTCGGCCATCAGGCGTTGGGCCGGGCTATATTCGGCGACGTCGGGCAGGGCGTCGGGCGCGGCGGTTTCCAAGGCGCCGAACAGGGAAGTCTGGCCCCTTTGGGAATCCTCCCGCACGGCCTGCCCCTGGCGGAAGGCCTTCTCGGCGGCTTCTTTCATGGGGGCCCGGGCGGCCCCCGTCGAGTCAAAGGCCCCGGCCAAAATGAGGCTTTCGACGAGCTTGGGCGTCATGGACCGCAGGTCCACCCGGCGGCAAAAGTCGAAAAGGGACGTGAAGGGCCCGGCCTTGCGGGCCTCCAGGATGGCGGCCACCGAGGGTCCGCCCACGTTCTTGATGGCCAAAAGCGAGAAACGGATCCGGCCCGAGGCGTCCACCGTGAAACGGTCCGCGCTCTCGTTCACGTCCGGCGGCAGGACCTTGAGCCCCATGCGGCGGCACTCATAGACATATTGGGCCACCTTGTCCTGGTTACCCGACTCGCTGGTGAGGAGCGCGGCCATGAATTCGGGCGCGTAATTGGCCTTCAAGTAGGCCGTTTGGTAGGCCACCAGCGCGTAGGCCGCGCTGTGGGATTTGTTGTAGCCGTAGCCGGCGAACTTGGCCATCAGGTTGAAGATGGACTCGGCGGTTTCCGCCGGGATTTTCTCGGCCTTGGCCCCCTCCAGGAACCTTCCGCGCATCTTTTCCATCTGCTCGGGGTTTTTGCTGCCCATGGACCGGCGCAAGAGGTCGGCCTGGCCCAGGGAAAAGCCCGCCAGGTCCTTGGCCACCCGCATGACCTGTTCTTGGTACAGGATGACCCCATAAGTGGACTTCAGGATGGGCTCCAGCCGGGGATGCAGGTATTTCACCTGCACCTGTCCCCGGCGCCGGCGGATGAAGTCGTCCACCATGTCGGATCCCAGGGGCCCGGGACGGTAGAGGGCGTTGAGGGCGGTCAGGTCTTCCAGGGTCTCGGGTTTGAGTTTGCGCATATAGTCGCGCATGCCGCGCGATTCCAGCTGGAAGATGCCCCCCGTGCGGGCCTGTTGCAGCAGCTCAAACGTGGGCCCGTCCGCCTCGGGGATTTTCGAGAGGTCCGGCCGCCGGCCGCGGGTTTGACGGATCAGCTCCAACGCGTCGTCGATGACCGTGAGCGTGCGAAGGCCCAAGACGTCGATCTTCAGCAGCCCCACCTCCTTGAGCGCGTTCATGTCGAACTGGCTCATGGTTTCCCCTTCCCCGCCGCGGTAGAGGGGGATCGCCTCCATCAGGGAATCGTTGCCGATGATGATGCCCGCCGCGTGGGTGGAGGCGTGGCGGAAAAGGCCTTCCAGCGCCCGGGACACGTCCCACCATTTCCTCAAGGGGCCCGGTTCGGTGGCGATGGCCTTGAGCTCGGGCACTTTGGCCGCGCAGTCTTCCAGGGTGATTTTGAGCTCATAGGGCACCAGTTTGGCGATGCGGTCGATCTGCGCCGGGGGGATTTCCAAAACCCGTCCCACGTCGCGCAGGACCGCCCGGGCCGCCAGGGTGCCGAAGGTGATGATGGAAGCCACCTTGTCCGCGCCGTACTTGCGGGTGATGTAGTCCAGCACCTCGCCCCGGCGCCGGTCGCAGACGTCCACGTCGATGTCGGGGGCGCTGACCCGCTCGGGATTGATGAAGCGCTCGAAGAGCAGGTCGTATTTGAGCGGGTCCAAGTCCGTGATTTCCAAAAGATAGGAGACCAGGCTGCCCGCGGCGCTCCCGCGGCCCGGCCCCACCGGGATGCCGGCCTTGCGGGCCGCTTGGATGAAGTCGGCCACGATGAGGAAATAACCGCTGAAGCCGGTGCGGCGGATGACGTCCAGCTCCTCCTTCAAGCGGTCCTGGACCGCGGGGGCCTCCGCCCCCTTGCCGAAGCGCCGGTCCAGCCCCAAGCGGCAAAGTTCCACCAGGTAGGCGTCCTCACTGCCCGCCCCCGGGGGCACGGGGAATTTGGGCATTTGGAGCTTCTCGAACTCCATCGTCAGGTGGCAACGCTCGGAAATTTCCAAGGTCCGCCTCAGGGCCTCCGGCATTTCGGCGAAAAGCGCCGCCATTTCATCGGGCGACTTCAAGTAGAACTGGTCCGACCCGTAGGAAGGGTGGGCGGGGCTCGATAAAGTTTCGCCCTTGCCCAGGCAAAGCAGGACTTCCTGGTATTCGGCTTCCTCGCGCCGCAGGTAGTGCACGTCGTTGGTGGCCACCAAGGGCGCGCCGGTCTTTTGGGAAAGTTCCGCCAGGGCCCGGCCCACCTTTTTTTCCTTCTCCAGGCCATGGTCCTGGATCTCGAGGAAAAACCGGTCCTTGCCGAAGATGTCCTGGTATTCCCCCACGGCCTTGAGCGCCGGGGGCATCTCGTCCTTGAGCAGCAAATCGGCGATCTCCCCGTCCAGGCAGCCTGACAGGGCGATCAGGCCCTTGCTGTGGCGGGCCAGGAGTTCCTTATCGATCCGGGGGCCCAGGAAGTATCCCTGCAGGTAGCCGGCGGAGGAGAGCTTCATGAGGTTGTGGTAGCCTTCCTCGTTTTCGGCCAAAAGCACCAGGTGGTAGGCCGCCTCGGGCCGCCCATGGGCGTGGGTCTTGTCGAAACGGGAGCGGGGCGCCACCAGCATCTCGCAGCCCAGGATGGGCTTGATGCCGTGGGAAAGCGCCGATTGGTAGAAATGGACCGCCCCAAAGAGGTTGGCCTTGTCGGTCAAGGCCGCCGCGGGCATGCCCAGTTCCTTCAATCGGGCCATCAAGGGGTCCAACCGGACGGTGCTCTCCAGCAGGCTGTATTGGGAATGGAGGTGGAGGTGGACGAATTCGGGCCGGGACATGGACCCATTATAGGGGGGCGGCGGCGGGTTTGACGAGGCGTTAACGCCCCAGGCTGTCCAAAAGGGCCTGGGCTTCCCGCAAACCTTTGTCGATCGACCGCCCATGGCAAGCGGGATAACGGTTCATGATGGACTTGGCCTGCTGGAATGACTGTAAGGCCAGCCTCACCTGCGCCGGGTCTTTCTTGATTTTGCCGAGCCCCAAATGCGCCCGGGCCACGATTTCATCCAAGTTCGCCCGATCCTCGTCCGAAAGGGCGGATCCCGGGGCCGCGGCCAAGGCCAAAATATCCGCCAGCGCCTTTTGCGCCCGGGGCTCATCCCCTTCTTGCGAAGCCAGGTCGCAAGCCAATTCAATCCGGTTCGCGCGGGTCCTGAAGCCCTGGCGGGGAAAAAGGGGCATCGGGGCCTTCGCCCATTGGGCCAAGAAGTCGTCGGCTTCCTTTAGGGAATCAGCGGGCACGCCGGCCATCTCCAGCCACACGATATAACTTTCCGCGGTCAATTCCATCTGGTCCAAACGCTCATCCACCGCGTCCGCCGGCAAGGCGTCCAGCGTCTTTTGCTGCAGTTCAACCGTCTTGCGGATCGTATCCGGGTCTTCCGATATCGCCGCTTTTTCCAACCAAAGGGTTGGTTCCATGGCTTGGGCCAAGGACGCGAGGGCGGGGTCGGCCAAGACCTCGAAGGCCTTTTGGACCAATCCCAAATCGCAGTTCAAGTCCGCCTCCGCCAACAACATTATGACCTTCGCCGAGGCGTATTCCGGCGGCGGATGTTTTTCCTGGCCCGCCTTTACCAAGGCACCGTCCAATACCTGGATCGCCCGGGAATAACCGGCTGGATCTTCGGCCAAGGACGCCTTCAAGGCCAGGGCCCGGGCCAGCTCCAAGCGGCCCTCGGGCCAAACCGGGGCCCCCGGTTCCTTCGGCGCGTCGGAAAAATTTTGCCCCAATAGGGAAACGGCTTCATCGGCCAGGGTCGGGTCTCCCAGACTGTTCCCCAAGATCACCAGGGCCTTCCCTTGCGCCATCCGGCTCAGGGCGGCCAGGCTCTTCGCGCCCATCGCCTCATAAATGCCGGCGGATTGGGATTCCTGGTCGACGGCTTGCCGAAGTTCCCCATTGTCCTTTTCCCGCCCCCCCAAAAGAAAGCTGTTCATCCCCAAATTCATGAGCAGCGAGGCCCGGACCGCCGGCTGCAGGAAATCCCCCGCCGAGGATAGGCATTGGTTGAAGCAATCCCGGGCCTGGTGGAGGCTGTCCGACGTCTTATCCCATTGCGCCATCGATTGGTAGGCCAGTCCCAACGCGAAGCGCCCCCGGATCCAGAGCCCCGTATCGGATTTTAAATCCACGTCATCACAGGCTTGGCGGAGCGTTTGGACGGAAAGCTTGACCTCGTCCGGATCGCCATCCCGATTGCCCAAGCTGGTTTGGGCCGATCCCAGGAAAATTTTGACGGTTTTTATTTCC
The DNA here is from genome assembly GCA_035541195.1 of bacterium. Taxonomy (GTDB): domain Bacteria; phylum Oederibacteriota; class Muellerivitia; order Muellerivitales; family Muellerivitaceae; genus Muellerivita. The sequence continues at coordinate 2,853 of DATKNU010000231.1, read as the reverse complement.
TCGGGCTCCTCGTCGGGCCCCGCCTGGCGCAACTCCTCGGAGAAGGCCTCCGCCGCCTCCCGGGGCGCCTGCATGGCTAGATCGAGGACCCCCAATCGCTCCAGCAGGTACATCTTCCGGGAATCCTTTCCCGGCGGGCTCAGGTCCAAAATCGATTGGTAAAAACGGCTGGCGGCGACCAGCGTTTGGGAATCGCCGGTCTCCCGGCCCTGCAGGAACATCAAGTCGGCCTGCCATTGGGCGCAATAGGCCCGAAGGGTCGGACCCAATCCGTCCGCTTTCAGGACGGGAGCCAGTTCGGCGGCTTCCTGAATAGCCGCTTGTTGGTCCTTCGTTGAACCCGTCCCCAGGATGGAACGGATATCCATCAAGTGGACCTCGGCCATCAGGTGCATGACCGCCGGCATGTCTTTTTCCGGAAGCCCCCCCACTTCAACGTCGTTGGGCGCCTGGCTTCCCAATTCCCGCATGAGCCTTTGAACCCTGGGGGAGAAAGAAACGCCGATCCGCCAAGTCCCTCCCGCGGATTCCTGGGCGCCCCATAAAAGCCAGTCAACGCCTGAATCGTCCATGAGTTGGTGGGCGGCGCCCAGGTCGGCGGCCGAATGGGGGATCTGGCGGATCAAGGTCACGGGCAACTGGGCCTGGGCCAAGGACGTGATCTGATCCTGCAGCGCGGTGACCGCCGCGTCCGAAGGGTCCGCCGCTTGGAAAATAGACAAGCCCAGCACGGGCAGTTGGATCGGGGCGGCGTGGGGATTCAGTATGTCGTAAAGCTTGGCCACGCCCGAAAACGTCTCAGCCGCCGAATCCAAGGCCGAAGCGCGCAAAAGCGCCGGGACGGCCGCCAAGGCCGCCGTCAAGGACAGGCAGGCCGCCCACCGACGCGGGGCGAACGGGAATCGAGGGGGCCTCATGTCTTTTCCACCGAGGTCGTGAGCTGGATCTGGCCCAAAACCGCCGCCACCTTCTCGCATTCGGCCTTGGAGCCAATCTTCACGATGGCCTTGCCGTTGTGGTGGACCCGCAGGGTGATCTCGGCGGCCTTTTCAAGGGAGTAACCGGCGGCCTTTTGGATCTGGAGGATGACTTCGTCGAAGCTGTGGACTTCGTCGTTGAAAAGCACGGTCTGCCAGGGGTTGCCCAGCTCGACGGAAGGCGTGGTTTCCACTTCGGGGGTGACGCTCGTTTTTTTCATGGGTTTCCTGGACGGCGGATAAAGGCGGCGGACCCGGCCCTTTCAATATAAAATAACCCCATCCCGGAGGCAACCCTTGGGCCTAACCGCCACCCTTTATCGCTTTACCCTGGACCTGTCCGACGTGGACCGGAACCTTTACCAGAGCTTGGAATTCCGCGCCGCCCTGCATCCTTCCGAGTCCCTGCCCTTTTTCGTCACCCGGATCCTGGCCTATGCCCTCGAGTTCCGCGAGGGGCTCGAGTTTTCCGCCGGCATCAGCGAGCCCGACGATCCCGCCATCCGGGTGCCCGGATTGACCGGCGGCGTCGACCTTTGGATCGACATCGGCAACCCCGCGCCCAAACGCATCCACAAGGCGTCCAAATCGGCCAAGGAAGTCCGCATCTACACCCACAAGGACGCCCAGATGCTGGCCAAGGAATTGAGGGAAGCGCAGGTCCACCGGATGGAATCCATCGGCTTATATTCGCTGGACCCGCGGTTCCTCAATGCCTTAGGCGCCACATTGGACCGGGACAACCATTGGGAGTTAACCCGCAACGAGGGGGAACTTTATGTGGGGGTGGGAAAAGAAACCTTCCAAGGCCGCCTGACCCATCACCCGCTGGATCCCCGCGCCGATTAAAAAAAGCGGAACCCTTTTCAAGGTCCCGATTTTCCCCTAAAACAATTGATGATGTCCGACGCTTTTTACCTTTTTACTTACGGCCTCCACCCAGGTATTTGGCCCTTATGGTTTGAATCCGCCCGTAAGATTCACGGGCTTGGGCCAATGAAATTTTCCCCTCTCGAGCGGCCGCGACCAGCCCATCCAGCAAAGCCTCACTGGTATCCCCGGTGGCAATGATCAAATCCACCCCCGCGTTCACCGCCTGGAGGGCGGCTTCCTCCACCGTGAGGTTTTTCCGGATCGCGCCCATTTGAAGGTCGTCACAAATCACCAAGCCCTTGAAGCCCAATTCGCCCCGCAATAATCCCTGGATGACCTTGGGGGAAAGTGAGGCGGGATGATCCGGGTCAATGGCCGCGTAAGTCACATGGGAAAGCATGACCGCGTCCAGGCCTCCGGTGATCAGGCGGCGGTAGGGCACCAAGTCCCGCGAACGGATCCGGTCCAGCGGCTCCCGGGCCAAGGCCGGTGCTTCGTGGGGATTTTGGGAGGCCAGGGATTCCCCCGGGAAATGCTTGGCCGCGGCCGCCACGCCGAAGCGATCCATGGCCCGGACGATCTGCCCGGCCAGCAACGCCACTTCCTCCGGGTCCGAACCCAAGGACCTTTGGTAGCCCGTAATGATCCCAACCGGTTTTTCCTGGTCCAAGTCCACCACCGGCGCGAAATCAAGGTTCACCCCCGCCTCGGCCAGTTGTTGGCCCAGCTTTTCCCCAAACCGGGTGGCCACCCGCGAATCCCCGGTGCGGCCGATGGCCTGCTCGGAGGGTATGCTCGCAAATCCCTGTTCCTCGCAAAACCGCCTCACCCCCCCGCCTTCCTGGTCCACCGCCACCCAAAGGGGCGTGGGCGAGAGCGCCCTGAGGCTTTTCACGAAATCCCGCACTTGCCCGGGCGACTTCACGTCTTGGTCGTAGAGGATCACCCCGCCGGCCCAGCCCCTTTTAAGGAAAAGCCATTGGACGGGCGAGAGCTTGGGCCA
>DATKNU010000230.1:0-5625 GCA_035541195.1 bacterium | reverse complement strand
ACACGGGTTTCAACACCCGGATGCTGGGCACCAACGTGCGCTTCGAGGTTTGGAAGCCTTTCCCCGAGGACCACAACCCGGTCCTGCTCAACAGCAAGATCGACGGGCTTTTCGCCTTCAACCTGGCCTATGAGAAATGGGACGAGGGTTACGCCGTGCTGGGTTATTTCTCCTTCCGCTTTACCATCATTCCCGCGCCCGCGGACTATTAACCATGGTCCGGCCGAGCCGAAAAATCATGGTGGTGGCGGGGGATCCCTCGGGGGACATCCACGCGGCCCGGGTGGCCCGGGCTTTGCGAAAGGGCCAAGGCGCCCCCCGAATTTTCGGCATGGGCGGCCCCGCCCTGGCGAAGGCGGGGGTGGAAGTCCGGGAAGACCTGACCCGTCCGGCCATCATGGGGTTCGTGGAGGTCCTCAAGCACCTACCCTTGCTCAAGCGCCGTTTCGCCCTGTGCGAGAAATGGCTTGCCGAGGAGAAACCCGACCTTCTCTGGTTGGTGGATTATCCGGGCTTCAACCTGCGTCTGGCCAAGAAGGCCCACGCTTTGGGAATCCCGGTTTGCTATTACATCGCCCCCCAGGTTTGGGCCTGGCATCGGGAGCGGCTCAAGCTCATGAAGGAAGTCATCAGCCGGCTTCTCGTCATTTTGCCCTTCGAGAAAGAATTTTTCACCAAGGAGGGTCTGCCGGTTTCCTATGTGGGGAACCCCTTGCTGGAAGAGGTGCCAGCCCGGGGCCCCGCGCGCGCGGCGGTCCTCAAAAAACTGGGCTTGCCTCCCGGGGCCTTTCCCCTGGTGGCGGCGATGCCCGGCAGCCGCAAGAGCGAAATCGAGAAAATCTGGCCGCTCTTCCTTCAAGCTGCCCGGCGGACGCGGGAAAACTATCCGGACGCGGCTTTCCTGGTGCCTAAACCCGCGGCGCTTTCCCACGCCGATTACCCCGGCCTTTCGTCCGAGGACCCCTTTTATTTCGTGGAGGCGCCGGCCTTTGACGCGCGTAGGGCCTGCGATTTGGCCTGGGTGAAATCCGGCACCAGCACCTTGGAAACGGCCCTTTTGGGCACGCCCCAGATTTTGGTCTATAAAGTGGCGGCCTTGACGGGTTTTTTGGCCAAGCGGTTGCTCAAGATAAAATACGTGGGGTTGGTCAATCTTTTGGCGGCCAAACCCCAAGTGCCCGAGCTTTTACAGGAAAAGGCGACCCCCGCCCTTTTGATTGAGGAAACCGAGAAGCTCCTGGCCCCCAAGGTCCGGGAAGCCCAAGCGCGTTCCTTCGCCCAGGTGAAAAAGAGCCTTAAGACGCCCCTGGCTTCTTCCCGCATGGCCGCGCGGGAAATTCAAAAAATGCTGGCGGCGCGCCCTTGAGGACCTACCCGCTTAAACCCGGCGATTGGCTGATTGTCTTCTTGGCCGCGCCCCTCATCCACCTGCTGGGGCTCACGTTGCGCATCCGGGAGCAAGGCCGCAGTGAGTGGGGTCCGAGGGCCCAGACGCCCGAGCCGCCCCTTTGGTCGCTCTGGCACGAGACCATCCTCATGAGCGTTTGGTACCATCGGCGCCGGGATGTCCATGTGATGATTTCCGCCAGCCGGGACGGGGAACTGATTTCCACCATCGCCAAGATTTTCGGCTATGTGCCGGTCCGGGGTTCCTCTTCCAAGGGCGGCAAGGAAGCCGCCGCCGAACTGGTGGAATACCTCAAGGCGGGCAAGCGCTGCGCCATCACGCCCGACGGGCCCCGGGGGCCCCGGCGGGAATTGAAGGCCGGGGTGGCCAAGATCGCCGCCCTCGCGGGCCGGCCCGTGGTGCCCTTCGCTTTCGGGGCCGAAAAGTGCTGGCGGCTCAAGAGCTGGGACCGCTTCATGGTGCCCAAACCCTTCAGCCGGGCGGTTTTCGTTTATGGGGAACCCTTGCGCTTCCAGGGCGGGGACGAAGGCGAATTCCTCAAGGCCATCCAAGCCGAGATGGACCGGTTACAAAGGGCCGCGGAAGGTTATTTCGACGCGGGAAAGATATCATGACCTCCCCCTCCAAGAACCTTGTGGTCTATCTTTACCAATGGTTGGTCGACTTCTTATACGGCCCGACGCGCCTGGTTTCGTTTTTTAAGCCGGGGCCTTTGCGCGAGCGCTTGGGCTTTTACGACCCCGAAGCCCTGAGGCCCCTGGCCTCGGGCGACAATGTCTGGCTGCACGCGGCTTCCGCGGGGGAAGTGAACGCCCTGATGCCCCTGGTCCGGGCCTTGAAGGCCGCCCGCCCCAAAGCCAAGCTCATCTTGACCACCAGCTCCCAGACCGGGAAAAAACTGGCGCTGGAGAAACAAGCCGCTGACGCGGTTTTTTTGGCGCCCTTGGACATGGGCCGTCCCCTGCGCCGGGCCTTCCAAGCCTTCCGGCCTTCCTTACTACTCATCGCCGAGACGGAAATTTGGCCCCAGTGGCTTTTGCGGGCCGCCCAAAACCAAGTGCCGTTGCTCATGGTCAACGGCCGCGTCTCCGACAAGAGCTATCCCACCTACCGGCGTTTGCGGGCGCTTTTCGCCCCGGCGCTATGCTGTTTCAACCAATGCCTGGTCCAGACCGCGGGGGACCGGGACAAATTGATCGCCTTGGGCCTTCCCGAAAAGCGCGTCCAGGTCATGGGCCAGATGAAATATGACCTGAAGGCCCCCGGGGACGCCGCGGCCAAGGCCTTTGGGGAAGCGGTGGGTTTTTCGGGCGGGGAAACCCTGGCGGTTTTGGGAAGCTTGCGCGAGGGCGAGTTGGAAGCCTGGCTCCCCGAACTCCCGGGCCTTTTGGGGCGCCACCCGAAGCTTCAATTGATCTTGGCGCCCCGGCACATCAAGAACGCCCCCCATTACCAAACCCTATTGTCGGAGGCAGGCATTCCAAGCCGCCTTCGAAGCCGGCCGGCCGAGGGCCCCGCGCGGGTGCTTGTCTTGGATACGGTCGGGGAGTTATCGTTGGCTTATCACTTGGCGCGGGTGGCCTTCGTGGGGGGCACTTTGGTTCCCGTTGGCGGCCATAACGTCATGGAACCGGCCCTGTCGGGGGTCCCGGTGCTTTTCGGACCCCAGACCGCCAACGTCGCCGAGGCGGTGGAAGCGCTTCTTCGCGCCGGCGGGGGATTCCAGGCGGACAACGCCCGGGCTTTGGCGGGGATTTTGGAATCCCTATTGGATCCGGCGGCGTCCCACGTGGCGGGTGAAAAGGCGAGGCGGGCGGTGGAATCGCTCCGGGGCGCCACGGACAAGAACTTGAAGGCGGTCTTGGACTACCTGCCCGACGGTCTTTGACGCTTTTTGCGGCGGCCCATTTTTAAACACCCGAAAGGCGGGCGCGGATGCCCCATCTTGAGCAAGCCTACCTGAAGTTCCTCCATGAAAAGCCCCGGACCTTGCCGCAAAAATGGGTGATGGGTTTTCTCCAATTCCTTTCCTTTTTTTATTTGGCCGGATGGGCGGCCCGTAAAACCGCCTATCGGGGCGGGCTCTTGCGCCGCAAGCGGCTGGCCTGTCCGGTCATCAGCGTGGGCAACCTCACCACCGGCGGCACGGGCAAGACGCCGGTCGTGATCGCCTTGGCCCGGCATTTTTGCGCCGAGGGGAAACGCGTGGCGGTCTTGAGCCGGGGTTACGGCAGGTCCAAGAAAGCCCCCGCGCGGCTTTGGGTTTCGGACGGCCGGAAAATTTTGGCGGGCCCGGAGGAGGGCGGCGACGAGCCGGTCTTGATCGCCCAAAAGGCCCCCCAGGCCGCCGTGCTGGTGGGGAAGGACCGTTACCGGAGCGGGTTGGAGGCGTTGGAAAAATTCCAGCCCGACCTTTTCATCCTGGATGACGGGTACCAGCGCCGGTTCGAGTTCCACCGGGACCTGGACATCCTGGTCGTGGACGGCATCAATCCCTTTAGCACCGGATGGGTTCTGCCCGCGGGCCTTTTGCGCGAGCCCCTCGGGGCCTTGTCGGAGGCCGACATCTTCGTGCTCAACAAGGTGAACCTCTCGCGCAGCCCGGAAGACATCCGCACCGTGCTGGGCAAGCATAATCCCCGGGCCTATGTGGTGGAATCCCGCTATGTGCCCTTGAAGCTCCGGAATTTCCTCACCGGCCAGGAAGTGAAGCCCGGGAGCCTGGACCGGGTCCCCGTGGGCATTTTCTCGGGGGTGGGCAACCCGCTTTCGGTGGTGCGCACCCTGGCGGACGACAAGATCTTCGTGCGCCACGCCTATCATTTCCCGGATCACTTCGCCTATACCCGGGAAAAAATCGGCGAAATGCTGGCGGACGCCAAGCTTCGGGGGCTGAAGTACCTGGTGACCACCGAGAAGGACGAGGTTAAACTACCCAGGGATTTGGGGGACGAGGTCCCCATCCTGGTCCTGGAAATTCAGTGGGAAGTCAGCGGCGGGAAAGCCCAGTGGGAAACCGTCCTGAAGACCATTTCGCTGGCTTCCTCGAAAACCTAGCCCGCCCAAGAGGGGAACTTTTGCCGAAACCATCCGCTTTTCCCGCGCCCCGCCGGATCCTGGTTTTGCGCTATTCTTCCCTGGGGGACGTGGCGCTCACCAACCCGGTGCTGGACCTCGTCGCCAAAACCTGGCCCGACGCCCAGGTTTTTTTCGCCACCAAGCCCGCCTACGCGCCGGCGGTGGAACACCATCCGGCCTTGACTTCCGTCATCCCCCTGGGCGCCCGGGGAATCCTGGGTCTGATCGGCCACTTGCGTCGTTTGCGCGAGCTTCGGCCCGACTTGGTGTTGGACCTGCATGACTCGATTCGAAGCCATCTGGCGGGCTTTTGCCTGGGCCGTTCCCGGATCTTGGTCTATGACAAGGACGCGGTCAACCGGCGCCGCTTGGTGCACAAGTTGGCGGGCAAGCCCTCGTTGCATACGGTCCAAAAATACCTCAAGCCCCTGGAAGCGTTGGGCGTGGCGATCCCCGCCCGGGTGCCTTTCACGGTCGCGGTGGACCGCAAGGGGCAAAACTACCTTCGGGATTTTTTGGAACGCCGCCGCGTGGCGCCCTCCCAGCAAGTGGTGGGATTGGGGCCGGGCTCCCTCTGGGCCACCAAGCGGTGGTTGCCCGAACGCTGGGCCGAATTGGCCTCCCGCCTGGTGGAAGACTACGGTTGCAGGCTCTTTTGGTTCGGCAGCCCCCAGGAGTCCAAGCTCATCCAAGCGATCCAAGCCCAAATGAGCGTGGAGCCCACGAAGCGGGGCCTGAACCTGGCCGAGGACCAGGGCTTGGAAGAGTCCATCGCCCTTTTGGGCCGCTGCGACCTTTTCGTGGGCAATGACTCGGGATTGACCCACTTGGCCTCGGGCCGGGGCGCCCGGGTGGTGGCGCTTTTCGGGTCCACCACCCCGGCCTTGGGCTTCGCGCCCTGGGGGCCCCACACGATCGTGGAGGTCACGGGATTGCCCTGCCGGCCCTGCGCCCCCCACGGGCGCTCTTCCTGCCCCGAGGGCCATTTCAAGTGCATGCGGGAGATGACGGTGGACGCGGTGGAGTCGGCGGTGAAGCGCTGGATCCGCCGCCTCTAGGCCCATAGGAGGGCCGGAAAAAGGAACGGTTGATGAAACTCAAGCTTTGGTGGAAATGGCTGGGGCATCCCCAAAAGGGAG
>DATKNU010000229.1:0-6767 GCA_035541195.1 bacterium | reverse complement strand
CCGCCCACCTTTTGGGTGGGCGAGTCGGGACTCTTAAAGTCCGGGTAGGTTTCCTCGAGGTCCCGGAGCTCCCGGAGCAACCGGTCGAACTCGAAGTCCGAGATCTCCGGCTTGGACTTGTCGTAATAGAGCTTATTGTGCCGCTCGATCTCGGCGGCCAGGGCCTTCATCCGCTTTTGGATTTCCTTAGGGGAAAGAAACATAACCCACCTTTAAGTTTTACCGGCCGGCCAAGGACCCTTCACTTCCCCGCCCTCAAGCGCTGGGCCAAAAGGTCGGGCAAACCGGCGTCCTTGGCTTTTTGCATCGTCCGCTCGAAATCATACTCCAAACGCCTGATCGAAATCGCGCCCGCGGTGGAATCATAAACCACGAAGGCCGTCCGCCGGTCCCCGTCCCGGGGCTGGCCCACGCTGCCCACGTTCACCAGGTACCGGCAATGGGGCTTCAAGGCGTAGTCGGCGTCGGGGATCACCCGAATCGCGCCGCCGGGCTCCCGCTCGGCGATGAAGGGCTTGTGCACGTGCCCGAAGAAGCAGATCTTCCCGGGGAAATGCCGGAAGTTGCGCTCCAAGTCCTCGGGCTGGGTGAGGTAATGCCATTCTTCCATCTCGTGGGGCGAGGCATGCACCAGGTCCATGTCCCCGATCTCCTCGCGCAGCCGCAGGGAGCTCAAGAAGGCGTAATGGCGGGGCAGGAGTTTTTCACGGGTCCAAAGGATGGCCCGGGCCGCGGGCTCGTTGAAACGGGCGAGGGGCGTCTTGCCCAGGCAGGCCGCGTCGTGGTTGCCCAGGACGACCTTCCAGCAATCCATCGATTGGATCAGGTCCAGCGTTTGCTGGGGGCTCGCGTAATAGCCCACCAGGTCCCCCAGGCACAGGCGCTCTTGGACGCCTTCTTTCCGAAGGGCCCCCGCCACCACCGTCATGGCCTCCAGGTTGCTGTGCACGTCGGAGAACAAACCGTATCGCATGGGGCTAGTTTAGCCAGGGAAAGGGACCGGGAAAAGCCGGGAAGCCAATTAAAAAACCAAGCCTTGCGGGCGGGGTCAGGCCGTCACCGAACCTTCTTTTGGAGCAGGTAGCTGAGGATTTTCAGGCGGTTTTCCTGCTGGTCATTGAAGGCCGCGAAGCTTTTAAAGGCCGGGAGGACGGGACTTTGGGAATTCAAGCGGAAGGTCACCTCGCCGTCCACCCTTTTTTGGACGGTCAAGAGCTTGAGCTCGGTCAGCTTCTTCAAGGGGACGGCCACGTCCTTGTCCGAACGGCCGAGGATCTGGGAAACCTGGGCGAGCGTGACCGGCTCCTCGCCCTTGCGGGCGAAGAAGATCAAGAGGTCCCAAGTGATGAAGGCATCAATGAACCCGTCGATGAAGCTTAATATTTCCGCCGGCATATCAATGGTCACGCCTCACTCCATAAGCCCGCTGGCCGATCAATCAGGGTTTGCGTTCCAGTTTGTCCAGGATGCCGTTCACGAACTTGCTGGAATCGTCCGTGCTGAACTTTTTCACGATCTCAATGGCCTCATTGATGGCCACCGACCGGGGAACCTCGGCATCATAAAGGATTTCAAAGGCGGCCAAGCGCAGAATATTGCGGTCCACCGCGGCCATGCGGGCCAGGTCCCAGTTCTCGGCCCGGGCCCGCAGCTGTTGGTCGATATCGGCCAATTTATCCCAGGTATTGCGCACCATTTGAAGTGCCAAAATTTTTGCATTTTCCGGGGCGCTGGCCTGGGGCAGGAAATTCTCCTCCAAATCCTTCAAACGCACCGTTCCCAAATCCATCTGGAAGAGCATTTGAAGCGCCAATTCCCGGGTGCGGCGTTTGAGTCCCATGCCCCTGCCTTTTGAAGATGGTGCCTTAAGAGTCCCACAAGCTACACAAAAGACCGCCAAACTCAAAGCTATTTTATCTGTTCCAAGGCCGATAACGTTTCCAGCAGGTGCAGGGCCGCTTCGGCCCCCTTGTTATTGGCGCCCTCCCCCGCCCGGGCCAAGGCTTGGTCCAGGTTTTCGGTGGTCAAAACCCCAAAGGAAACCGGCAAACCCGTGGATTCGGTCAGCCGGGTCAAGGACGCGGAGACTTCCCGCGCGATGTATTCGTGGTGGGTGGTTTCCCCCTGGATCACGGTCCCCAGGGCGATGGCGGCGTCAAAACGGCCGGTCCTGAGCATCTTGGCGGCGGCCACGGGCAGTTCCCAGGCGCCGGGCACCCAGACGATTTCCATGTCCTTTTCGGCCACCCCCTGGAAACCCAGGGTCTTGACCGCGCCCTCCACCAGACGGCGGCCGATCAAGTCGTTGAAACGGCTGGCCACGATGGCCACCCGGCGGCCTTTGCCTTCGGTTTTTCCCTCGATGGTTCTAGGCGGCATGGTCCCTCATTTCGTCGGCGGTTGCTTGGTGAGTTTGAGCACGTGGCCCATCTTCAGGCGCTTGGTGTCCAGGTACTTGGCGTTCACCTCGTTGGGCGCCACCTCGATGGGCACCTGTTCCACCACCTTCAACCCGTAGCCCTCCAGCCCCACGATTTTCTTGGGGTTGTTGGTCAGCAGCCGAAGCTCCCGCACGCCCAAATCCAACAGGATCTGGGCCCCGATGCCATAATCCCTCAGGTCCGGCGCGAAGCCCAGTTTCTCGTTGGCTTCCACGGTGTCATAGCCTTGGTCCTGGAGCTGGTAGGCCTTGAGCTTGTTCAAGAGCCCGATGCCCCGGCCTTCCTGGCGCATATAAAGGATCGCCCCCCGGCCTTCCCGCTCGATTTGACGCATGGCGGTGTGCAATTGTTCCCCGCAATCGCAGCGCTTGGAGCCGAAGACGTCCCCCGTCAGGCACTCCGAATGCACCCGCACCAGCAAGGGACCGCCGCCGATGTCGCCCTTGAGCAGGGCCAGGCTGTCATCGTCCTCGGTTTCGGTGCGGTAGAGCACTACCTTCCACTCCCCCGTGTCGGTCTGCAGGTTCAGTTCCAAGGCCCGCTTGACTAGCTTGTCGTGCTGGCGCCGGTAGTGGATAAGTTCGGCGATGGTGAGGATGGTCAGGCCGTGCTTCTTCGCGAAGGCTTCCAGGTCGTCCAGGCGCGCCATGCTGCCGTCGTCCTTCAGGATCTCGCAGATGACGCCCGCGGGCTTGAGCCCGGCCAGGATCGCCAAATCCACGACGGCCTCGGTGTGGCCCGCGCGGCGCAGGACGCCCCCCGAACGGTACTTGAGGGGGAAGATGTGTCCGGGCTTCAAGAGGTCCGAGGGGCCGGACTTGGGGTCCACCATGGTTTGGATGGTACGGGCCCGGTCCTGGGCCGAGATGCCGGTGGTCACGCCGACCTTGGCGTCCACCGAGACGGCGAAGGCCGTGCGGAAATGGTCCTGTTGTTCGCTGACCATGAGCGACAATCCCAACCGGTCCAGGTCCACGCCCATCATGGGCACGCAAATCAGGCCCCGGCCCTCTTTGGCCATGAAATTGACGGCCTCGGGCGTGGCTTTTTCGGCGGCCATGACCAGGTCGCCCTCGTTCTCGCGGTTCTCGTCGTCGACCACCACGACCATCCGGCCCTGCCGGATGTCCTCGATGGCTTTTTTTACCCGGTCCGTTTCCATATTTCCCGTTTCTTGAGTTTCACCGGCGAGGCCCCCGCGGCCCCAATTCCGGATTTTCGGTTCCTTGCGCGCCCGGCCCTCACCCTACAAATAAAAATCCATGAGCAATCCCCGGACCTCGTTGAGCGCCGCCACCACCCGCATGGGGGACTGCTGGCCCGCCACCAAAAGCTGGGCCAAATTCTCCAAGGCCTCGTCCACCTTTTCCAGGGTGAGGTAGACCACGAACTTGCCGTCCTTCTTTTGGGACTGCTTTTCCTCGATCTTGAAGGAGCCCTGCACCGCCCTTTTCACGAAGCGCTTGACCGCGGCCTTATAGTCCTCGAAATCCTTGCCGCCCTTGGACGAAAGCAGGCGCTTGCCCTTCTCCTCGATCTCCACAATAAGCGCGGCCAATTCGCTTCTCAAGGCCGGGTCGGTGACTTTCGAGATGCGGTCATTCAAGGCGGGCGAAAAGAGGCCCTTCAGGGCCTGGGTCTCGGGCGGTTCGGGGGGCTCGGGCCCGCCTATTTTGTCGATCTTCATGGCTTGGCCCCGTAAGCGCCGGCCAATTTTTCCATATATTTGGCCAACATATCCACCTCCACGTGGACCCGATCGCCCTTTTGTTTCCATTTAAAAACGGTGTTTTCCACCGTGTGGGGGATGAGGGCGATCTCCACTTCCCCCTGGCGGATGGCCGCGACGGTCAGGCTGGTCCCATCCAAGGCGATGCTCCCCTTTTCGATCACGTAACGGTCCAGGCTCTCGGGCAATCGGACAGTCAGCCGCAGGCCCTGGCCCTCGGGTTCCTTGGCGGTGATTTCCGCCGTTCCATCCACGTGGCCTTGCACGAAATGCCCGCCCAAGGCTTGGGAAGACGTCAGCGGAAGTTCCAGATTGACCCGGTCCCCCTCTTTCAAGGAGCCCAGGAGCGTTCGGCGCAGCGTCTCAGGGACGGCTTGAAAGGAAAGGCTCGGGCCATCCACCGCCACCGCCGTCAGGCAGCAACCGTTGACCGCCACGCTGTCGCCCAAGGCCACCCGGGGGGCCAGGCGGGGCGCGTCCAGGGTCAGGCGGAGGTCTTGGCCTTCTTTTTGGGCCCGCGCCACCCTGCCGAGTTCTTGGATCAATCCCGTGAACAAATCAGTACCGCACCTTTCCGGTCAAAAACCAGTCGTCGCCCAAGGGCTCCCACGCCGCGCCCTCGAGCCGGGGGGCTTGGTTGGGGTCCGGGAAACCCTTGCCGCCCAACCAAGCCAAAGAATCGCCCCCGAAAAACTTCGGGGCGATGAAAAGCGCCACGCCATCGGCGAGTTTTTGGTCCAAAAAGGACCCATGCAGGGCGGCGCCCCCTTCCACCATTAAAGACCGAACGCCTTCTTGCTGTAAACGGGCAAGCACCTCTTTTAATTGGAGCCCCCGGCCCCTTCGGCCCACCCGCAGGACCTTGGCCCCCGCCCTGCGCAGGGCCTGTTCGGCCTTCGGGGACGCGGCTTTGGAGCAGAAAACCACCGCCCGCTGGCCCCCCCGAAAAAGCGGCGAACGGGGCGAAACCCGCAAATGGCTGTCCAGCAGCACCTTGAGGGGCCAACCGTCCTCGCGGTTCCAACCCCTCAGGCGCACGGAAAGGCGCGGCTTGTCGCGCAAGGCAGTGCGGCTCCCAATCAGGATGGCGTCCACCCGGGAACGCAGTTCATGGTTCTTGAGCCGGGCCTTTTCCCCCGTGACCCACTTGGAGCGTCCGGAAGCCGTGGCCAATTTACCGTCCAGGCTGACAGCCGCCTTCAAGAGCACCCAAGGCCGGCCTTGGGTCTGGCTGAAGAAAAAGGCCGGATTCAAGGCTTCGGCTTCATCCCGCAAGAGGCCCGATTCCACCCGAAGGCCGGCCTTCTTGAGCATGGCAAAACCCCTTCCCCTCACCAGCGGGTTGGGATCCCGGGTGGCCGCCACCACCTTGGCCACGCCCGCGGCGATGATCGCCTCGGCGCAAGGGGGCGTCTTGCCGTAGTGGCTGCAGGGTTCCAGCGTCACGTAAAGGGTGGCGCCCTTGGCCCGGGCGCCGGCATCCTTCAGGGCGTTGATTTCGGCGTGGGCCCGGCCAAAAACCTCGTGGGCCCCTTCCCCGACGATTTTTCCATTCTTCACCAAAACCGCCCCCACCTTGGGGTTGGGGGAAACCCAGCGGCCCCTTTGGGCGGCGAGCTCCAGCGCCCGCCTCATATATTGAATTTCGTTTTTGGCCGCCATCGCCCATTCCCCGCTTCCAAATAAAAACCGCCCTAGGCGGAAGGGTCAGTATGCACGGCTTTCGCGGCCCAATCAACCGACTCGATCCCTTTGCCCTTTCCAAATAAGCCGTCAACGGATAAAATCACCCTTCGCTTTTCCAAACCGCTCAAAAGGGGTGCAAAATGCCGACTTTAGTCCTGGTTCGCCACGGTCAATCCCAATGGAACCTGGAGAACCGCTTTACGGGCTGGGTGGACGTGCCCCTGACCCCCCTGGGCGAGGAAGAGGCCCTGCGGGCCGGCAAAAACCTCAAGGGCATGAAATTCGACGTGGCCTTCACGTCCGAGCTTCAAAGGGCCCAAAAGACCCTGGCGGTCATCCTGGGGGAAATCGGCCAAAGCGGCTTGACCACCATTAAGGACGCCGCCCTCAACGAACGCCATTACGGCGACCTGCAGGGCCTCAACAAGGCCGAGACCGCCAAGCAATATGGCGACGAACAGGTCAAGATTTGGCGCCGCAGCTACGACGTGCCGCCGCCCAAGGGCGAGTCGCTGAAGGACACCGCCGCGCGCACCATCCCTTATTTCGACCAGAAGATCGTCCCCTACCTCAAGGAAGGCAAGAACGTGATCGTGGCCGCCCATGGCAATTCCCTGCGTTCCATCGTCATGCACCTGGAACACCTGACCAAGGAACAGGTCTTGGAACTCAACCTCGAGACCGCCGTGCCCCGGGTTTACGAGCTTTCCAAGGACCTCAAAATCCTGTCGTCCAAGGACCTGAAGTAAAGCCGTGAGAACGACCCTGCGGCTGGGGGCGGTCCTGGCTTTGGCCGGCGCGCTTCCCCTGGCTTGCGCGCCCAAGGTTTTATGGCACCCCGCCCCCCCGGCCGCGACCTCCGGCCCGGTCTTGAGCTTGGCCACGCCGCCGACCCCCACCCCCCTGGCCGC
>DATKNU010000228.1:0-10920 GCA_035541195.1 bacterium | reverse complement strand
GTGCCGCCCACTTCCACGATGCAAACGTCGATTTTCTGGTCCTGGCTGATCTTGAGGATGGATTCCTTGATCTCGTTGGTGATGTGGGGGACCACCTGCACGGTCTTCCCCAGGTAATCGCCCCGGCGCTCCTTGGTGATGACCGCGTTGTAGATTTTGCCGCTGGTCACGCTGCTGTTGCGGGTGAGCTTGCCCGACAGGAACCGTTCATAGTGGCCTAGGTCCAAGTCCGTCTCGGCGCCGTCTTCCAGCACGAAAACCTCGCCGTGCTGGTAGGGGCTCATGGTGCCCGGGTCCACGTTCAGGTAGGGGTCGAACTTGGCGATGGTCACCTTCAAGCCCCGGCTTTCCAAAAGCCTGCCGATGGAAGCGGACGCGATGCCCTTGCCCAGGGATGAAACCACGCCGCCCGTCACGAAAATATATTTGGTCACTGAATCCTCCAAAAAATGATAAACAAAAAAGGAACCTTTTCACCGCAGAGACGCCGAGACGCGGTACAAGCTTTGCTTAAATCCATTTCATTAATCTTCTCCGCGTCTTCGCGGTTAACGGGCCTTTTTTAAGTAGGTCTCTACTTTTTTCACGTCCGCGGGGACATCCACCGCGATGGACTCCACTTTTTTAACCGCCGCCCGAAGCATCACGCCATTCTCCATGGCCCGCAGCTGCTCCAGCTTCTCGGTCAGTTCCAAGGGTGTGGGCTTGAGCTTCGCCATGGTTTGAAGCCACTGGGGCCGATAGCCGTAGAGGCCCATGTGTTTGTAGGCCCCCCGGGGCACCCCGCCGCCATCCCGGGGAAAGGGGATGGGCGACCGGGAGAAATAAAGCACATCGCCCTTGGGGGTCAGCACGGCTTTGACGATGTTGGGGTCTTCCCATTCCTTTTCGTTTGAAAGGGGGATGACCACGGTGGACATAAGCACCTTCTTGTCTTTTTGAAGCACTTCCACCGCCGCGTCGATGGCCGAGGGGGCGATGACGGGCTCGTCGCCCTGGATGTTCACCACGATGTCGATCTTTTTGCCCCGCACCGCGTAGGCGATGCGGTCGGTTCCCGACTTACAGGAAGCGGGCGTCATGACGGCCTTGGCCCCGGCCCTTTCCACGGCCTCGGCGATGCGCCGATCGTCGGTGGCCACCCAGACCTCCGTGAGTTTCTTGGCCTTTTGGGCTTGGCGGATGACCCGGACCACCATGGGCACCCCGGCGATGAGGGCCAGGGGCTTGCCGGGGAAACGTTGGGCGGGATAACGCGAAGGGATGACGCCGACCACTTTACTTGGCATAGCGTTCCCTCACGATCTCGATGAGGTTCGTCGTGGAGCGTCCCGGCACCACGGGGATATTGGTGACCACCCCGCCCCAGGATTGCACCAGATCCCCGCCCACGATCTTGTCCACCGCCCAATCGCCGCCCTTGACCAAGACGTCGGGTTTGAGGATCTTGACCGCCTCCAGGGGGGTGTCCTCCTCGAAGAAAGTGGTGTAGTCCACGCAGGAAAGGGCCAAGAGCATCTCGGCGCGCTCGGCCAGGGGAAGAAGGGGTTTCAAGGGGCCCTTGATGCGCCTCACGGAGGCGTCGCTGTTGAGGGCCACCACCAGCACGTCGCCCAATTCCCGGGCCTTCTGCAGGTAAGTGACATGGCCCAGGTGCAGGAGGTCAAAAACCCCGTTGGTGAAGACTATTTTTTTGCCTTGGGCTTGGAGCTTTTGGAGGATCGGCGCTAATTGGTCGGGAGGTAAAAAATTATTCAAGGGGCGGCTACCTTGCTTGGGATGCGTAATTATAGGGAAAGGACCCCACCCTGGCAAGGACGAAGGGCGGCCGCCTCAGACGCCGCTTTTTAATACCAGCTTCACCACCTGGGGCGGGCAAAGGGTGCGCAGTGGCGGATAGCCGCCGATGCCCCGGTTAATGAACATCACCGAGTCCTTTTCGCGGATGAACCCGGCCGCGTATTTTCGCCCCTCATCCGAAGGGACCACCAGGGGCCCGAGCAAGGGGAAACAAATCTGGCCGCCGTGGCAATGGCCGGAAATTTGCAGGTTGGCCCCCAACTTTTGGGCCAGCTTGAAATGGTCGGGTTGGTGGGCCAAGAGGATTTTGGCGTCGGCCTTCACTTGAAAAAGCGGCCCGAGGTCCTGGTTTCCCGTCCATTTGTCGTCCACCCCCAAAATCGCCAGGGTCTTTCCCCGCCGCCTCAGCATCCGACCCTCGTTCACAAGCACCTTCACCCCGTCCTCTTGAAGCGTCCGGATCAGTCCCGGCGCGTCGGACCAATGGTCGTGGTTCCCCAAGACCGCGTAGGTCCCCAGGGGCGCCCTCAAGTTTTGGAATAGTTTTCCGATGAAGGGAAGGTGCTTGGGGAATGAAATGAAATCGCCGGTCAGCGCGAAGAGGTCGGGCTTGAGGGCGCGCGCCTTCGCCACCACCCACTCAAGATAGGGACGGTGCACGAACTTGCCCACATGCAGGTCCGACACCTGGACCAGCGAAAGCCCGTCCCAGGCTTTCGGCCAACCCGGCAGCCTCACCTCGTATTCATCCACTTCCAGGTCGTAAAGTTGGTTCTGAAAGACCGTCCCGTCCAGGAAGGGGTAAGGCGCCCGCCAGCGGGAAGGCCGATTGGCGAAGTCTTGGCGCGTGAGGCGGGCCGCGACGGGCTTTCGCCTCGCCAGGAGCCACCAGGCCATGTCCCAGGCCATGAAGGCCGCCCAGGCGAAAGTGAGGGCGAGCCAGGCCTTGGGGAAAAGCGGGAGCGCGGCGGCCGAATCGGGCGAGAAATCCCAGGCCGAGGCCAGGCCCAGGGTGCCGCCGCCTTGGACCGCGAGGAACAAAATCACCCAAAGGAATTCCGCCACCTGCCGGTGGGGCCGGATGCCGAAGCGGTTGACGAGGAAGACGAAGACGCAGAATTGAAACAGGAGGTAAAGCCAGAAGAGCGGCTGGCCGATCATCGCGCTCAGCGGTGCAGGTCTTCCAAAAGGCGTTGGCTCAACTCGTCCGCCGAGACCGGGGCCACGCCCAGTTTCTCGACCTCGATGCCCGCCGCGTAATTGGCCAGGCTCGCCGCTTGGAGCAACGTCGCCCCCGCGGCCAAAGCCAGGGTCAGGGTGGCGATGACGGTGTCCCCGGCGCCGGAGACGTCGTAAACCTCGCGGGCCACCGTGGGAATGGTGCGGGGCGGTTGGCCCGCCTCGAAAAGCGTCATGCCGTGCTCGCTGCGGGTGAGCACCACGGACTTGGCCTTCAGGCGCTTCATGACCTTGAAGCCGATGGTCTCGAAGCTCTCCCCGTCGGCCTCGGGCCCCAGGGCCTCGGTGACTTCCTTCATGTTGGGCTTCATGACCGTGACGCCCTTGAACTCGAAGAAATTATGGAACTTGGGGTCCACCGTGATGATCTTCTTGCGGGCCCGGGCGAAGGCCACGAGCTTGGAAATGACCCGGGCGGTCAAAAGCCCCTTGTTGTAGTCCTCAAAAATGACGCCGTCGGCGTCCGCGATGGCCGCCATGGCCTTGCGGATGGCCTGGTCCTGTTGGGAGAGGCTCAAGGGCGCCTTGACCTCGCGGTCGATGCGCACCACCTGCTGGGTATGGGCGATCACGCGGGTCTTCTCGGTGGTGGGTCGGTCGGAAACCGCCAACATTCCTTTCGTGTCCACCTTGCGGCGCTTGAGTTCCCCCACCAATTCCCTTCCGGCCAGGTCCTTGCCCATGACGCCGATGATGGAGGAACGCCCGCCCAGGGCGGTGATGTTGCAGGCCACGTTGGCGGCGCCACCGGGCATTTTCTTGTCTTTCTCGTTGATCTCCACCACGGGGATCGGGGCTTCCGGCGAGATGCGGGCCACCGCGCCCTTCAGGTACACGTCCAACATCACGTCCCCGATCACCACCACCTTCTTATCCTGGAGGTTGCCGATGAGGGCCAGGAGTTCGGAAGGATCCACCGAGGTCGTCGTGTTCTTGCTTTTCATGGGGGCTTTCTTTCGGGGCGGTTTCACGGGAAAAGAGCGGATTCGACCAATTCGCAGAAGATGTGGCCGACCAACATATGCGATTCTTGGATGCGGTCCGTGTCCTTGGCCGGCACGATGATGGAAATGTCGGCTTCCCGGGCGATCTTGCCGCCGTCCTTGCCCAGGAGCGCCACCGTGGTGACGCCTTTTTGCTTGGCGGCCAAAATGCCCTTGAGGACGTTTTCCGAGTTGCCCGAGGTGGAGATGCCCACCGCCACGTCGCCGGGCACGCAAAGCCCCTCGACCTGGTGCGAGTAGACTTGGTCATAGCCATAGTCGTTGCCCAAGGCCGTCAGGGTGGAGGTGTTGGTGTGCAGGGCCAGGGCCAGCACGGCCTTGCGGCGCTTGCGGTAATCGCCCACCAGCTCGGCGGCCATGTGTTGGGCGTCGGCGGCGCTGCCGCCGTTGCCGAAGAAGACGGCCTTATGGCCCTTCAGGTAGGCGTCCACCAGGGCCTTCCCCGCCTTTTCGATCTCGGGCAGGCACTGGGCCAGGAGCTTCTGCTTGGCCTGGATGCTCTCCTCGATGCGGGTGCGGATTTTGTCGTTCATGCCCGGCCTTTCTTTTCGCAAAAAACACCAAGGGTTATCTTACAATCGTCGGCCCCATTTATCCATGGCCCCGGCCAGCCGCAATAATACTTGAAGGGCCTTCCGGCTCCAAGGGATAATAGGCCGATTTCGGCTCTGAACCCGAGCGCCCAGGCGCGAATGGACGGCCATGCCCCGCGAAAAAGCCTTTTTAAAACCCGCCACCGCCTTCGGCTTATTTTTAGCGGCCCTCTTTTTATTCCGGCTTTTTTACGGCCTCACCAGCGACATCTGGTTCATCGACCAACACCAAATTTACCTCATCGGCCTGAAATTCTATTGCACCCACGCTTGGCCCTACTTCGGGCCGGACGTGGGGCATTACATCCAATTGCCCGGGGCCCTGCAGGGCCTGGTGGTGGGCCTGCCGCTCATGCTCTGCCCCTGGCCCGAGTCCCCCTATGTGGCGCTGGCGGTCTTGTCCTTCGCCGGGCTGGGGTTTTTCGCCTGGTACGCCTGCCGCCAATTGCCGGACTTCCCCGCCTGGATTGTCTGGGGTTTCACCCTGAGCCTGCCCTGGTCCCTGAACTGGTCCACCAACATCGACAACGATTCCTACACGCTCTTCGGCGCCTGCCTTTTTTTCACCGCCTTCCTGGAATCGCTTCCGGCTTTGGCCCTGGGCCTGTGGCCCCGGCCCTTCGGTTTTTACCTGATGGGATTTGGCTTGTTGTGGTGCGCGCAGTTCCACATGTCCTATGTCCTGCTTTTCGGGTTCCTGGCCGCCGCCTTGCTCTTTCAAGCCCGGGCCGGGCTCAAGGCCTTGGCGGCCTGCGGGGCCGGTCTGGCCCTAGGCGCCCTGACGACCGGCGCTTTTTTGATCCCCACCTACCTGACTTATGGCTGGGCCTCGGGCAGCGGCGGAATGGCCAAAGCCGTGGCCTTGAACCCCGAAAACCTCAAGGCCTTCTTCACGGTGGCGGCCCGCTTCCTGTCCCTGGCGTCGTTTGAGATTCCCCGCTTCATCGGCGCCAACAGCCAAGAGCGGTTGGGATTCCTCCACCAGCAGGCTTGGCTCTGGCCCTTCGCCTTGGTTCTTTTCGCGGCTTGGATCGCCCAGGTCTTGGCCATGTTGGTGATGGGATTTCAATCCCGGCCGGGGGACAGGCGCTGGCAGGCGGTCCGGATCCTGGCCGGCGCCACCTTCCTGGGCATCTACCTGAGTTTTCTTTTCGCCATCAAGGCGCCGGCGGCCCACACTTACTACCTGACCCTGCCCTTGGCGCTCTTTTACGCTTTTTATTGCTTGAAGCCTTGGGCCGGCCGCGCTTGGTTCAAGCCTTTGGCCGGATGCTTGATGGCCTGCAACCTGGCCTTCCACTTGGGGGTGGGGTTGGCGCACTATTCCACCAAGTCGCTTTACGTGAACCGGCCTTTTTTCGAGAAGGCCATCGCGGCACGTGATTACCACCTCTTCGGGGAAAGGCGGGACGGAACCCGCTATTGAGCGGCGGACCCGCCCATCAGGGGCAGGGTGGCGTCCAAGAGGTTGATGCTGATGTTGCCCACCACGATGGCGCTTTCCACCTTCACGGGCACGTGCCGCTCATCGTCGGTCACCCAGATCACGATGTCCTCCTTGTTGCGGAAGACCGTGCCGGACTTCACCTGGGGCCTCACCTTCAGGCAGTCAAAGGTGCCCGCGGGCACCGTCACCTTTTCCCGCCCCACCACGTCGATGAGAAGCTGGTAGTCCTTGCCGCCCGAGCAGGTGGGGATGGCGTAATGGCCGCCTTCCCTCAGGTCCAGCAGGCGGAAATAATAGAAGCAGGAAATGATGTCCTGGGAAAAGGCCGGCGTCACCACCGTCTGGGGGGCGTCCGAATTGTGCCGGCGGACCATCTGGTGCCGAAGTTGGTCGTAAAGTTCTTGGTTGCGGGCCTTGTAATCCCCCTCGCTCACGTTGTTCTCGAATTTCCAGGTGAGAAAATCCACCGCGTCGAAATAACTGGTCTGGACGTCCTTGACCGGATAAACCGCGCTGAAGGGAAAGGCCGAATTGGCCAAGGCCGTCAAGGAAAGGCAAGGCCGCCCCGCGACCGCCGCCGGTCCGCCCACCTCCAGCGTCGCGTAGCCGCCCAGGACGGACAAGACCCGCACCTCGAACTTCAACCTCTCGCCAGGCCCGAAAGCCCGGTTGGCCTTGGGCCGGGGGCCCGGGTTCACCCAGGGTAGCGCCGGGGCCCCCGGCTTGAGGACTTGGCCCTGGGTGGGCATGAAGATCGTCAGCCAAGTGCCCACTTTGAAAGGATGCCCCGGCGTGATTTGGTTGTCCGACAGCAGTCGGGGATAAGCCGATCCCTTGCCGTAAAAACGCTTGGCCAGGGTCCAAGGACTGTCGCCTTTTTGGATCCGGTATTTCGAGGCCTCGCCTGGGGGCGGGGCCTCGGGGGCGGCCGGCGGGGCGTTTTTGGCCAATTGGGAAGCCATGGAAAGATCCGTCGCCGGGACCGACCAATTGGAACGGACGTAGCGGGTCTCGCCTTGGGCCACGAATAAAAGCGAGCAGCCGGCCAAGCCGAAGAAGGCGCCGAAGGCCAAGGCCGAAAGGCAAAAGAAAGGCCTCAACTCAACGGCCCTTGGAAAGATAGGGTTGAAGGGCCGCCAAAACCCTTTCCACCGGGATGCCGTCCATGGGGTCGTGACGGGAGCAAAAGCCTTTTTGGCAGTCAGGGCAGGTCAGTCCCTCGGGCAGGAGGACCGTGGCGCGGTTTCCCCAGGGGCCCCAGCGCTTGGGCGTGGTGGCCGGGATGGGGCAAAAGAGCGCCACCGTGGGCGTGCCCACCGCGGCCGCCAAGTGCATGGTGCCGGTGGAACCGGAAAGGAATACGTCGGCGCGGGCATAAACCGCCGCCAATTGCTTCAAGGTGCATTCGCCGATCAAGAGGACCGGCTTGTTCTTGCCCGCCGGGCCCAGGAAGCCCTGCACCTTGGCGATCAGGGCGGTCTCGTCGGGCCCGGCGGTCACCACCACCCGTCGGCCTTGCGCCAAAAGCCCCTGGATGGCCCGGGCATAGCGCTCGGGGCTCCAATTGAGCGCCGAGCCCTTATGGCCCGGATGGACGGCCACGAAAGGCTCCGAGGGGCCGATGCCTTTTTCCTTCAGCAGGTCGTCGGCGAAACGCCGGTCCGATTCGGCGACCGGGAAAAGGATTTTATCGGCCACCCGCTCCAGGCCCAAGGCCCGGGCCAAATCCAGGTTGTAATCCGCCTCATGCCGGTCGCAAAGGGAACGATGGACGCGGATTTTCTTGTTGAAGGCCAAGGCGTACCAGCGAAAGGCCGTGCCCACCCGCAAGGGAATGCGGGCCGCCCAAGCCGCCAGGGCGAGCTTGGGGCGGGGGTAAAGGGCCAGAAAAACATCGGGCGCCATTTCCCGCAAACGCTTTTGGAGTTGGAAGAACCCTTCCCCGGGCTCCACCAGTTCCACGGCGTCGACGCAAGGGTGTCCCTGGACGATATCCCGGGCGTAGGGGCTGACCAGCGCGGTGATTTTGGTTTGGGGGAACGCCGTCTTCAGGGTCTCAAAAACCGGCAGGGACAAAAGCAGGTCCCCGATCTTGTCGGTGCGGGAAACCAGGATATGCCGGGGAGCGCTCGTCATTTCGAGGGCTTGAGGGGGCCGTACTTTTCGACGATTTCGCGAATCAGGTTCTTGGAAGCGTGGTCCTTGGGATCCCCCACCACGGCCACTCGTCCGCCGTAAGAAGCCACGGTGTCCTTTTCGGGGATGGAATCCGGGGTGTAGTCCGTGCCTTTGGCTTGGATGTCGGGCTTGAGTTTAAGCAGCAGGGGCGTCACCGTGTCTTCTTCGAAAGCCGTGACGAAATCCACCATCTCAAAGGCGCCCAGGATTCCCAGCCGGTCTTCCAAGGGTAATAAGGGCCGGGCGGGCCCTTTGAGGCGCCTGACGGACTCGTCGGAATTGACGGCCAAAACCAGCGCGTCGCCCAAGGCCCGGGCCCCCCGCAAGTAACGCACGTGGCCCACGTGAAGAAGGTCGAAACAGCCGTTGGTGAAGACCACGGTTTTGCCCTGGGCTTGGAGCGCCTGGACCTTCACGGCCAACTGCGCGTGATCAAGGATGATTTCGGGCATAACTGCCCCTCCATAAAAAATTGGAATGGAGGGCAGTGTATCCCGGGCGCTTTGGCCCCGCCAAGGGGCCTACCCGGGATAACGCTCTCTCCACGAAAAACAGAAAATAGCGGCCCGAGCTTCTGGACTAGGTCAAACGATCCGCCCTGGGCAGTCTATCCCGGGCGCTTTGGCCCCGCCAAGGGGCCTGCCCGGGGTAACGCCCTCTCCACGAAAAACAGAAAATAGCGGCCCGAGCTTCTGGACTAGGTCAAGCGATCCGCCCTGGGCAGTGTATCCCGGGCGCTTTGGCCCCGCCAAGGGGCCTACCCGGGGTAACGCCCTCTCCACGAAAAACAAAAAATAGCGGCCCGAGCTTCTGGACTAGGTCGAGCGATCCGCCCTAGGCAGTCTATCCCGGGCGCTTTGGCCCCGCCAAGGGGCCTGCCCGGAATAACGCCCTCTCCACGAAAAACAGAAAATAGCGGCCCGAGCTTCTGGACTAGGTCGAGCGATCCGCCCTAGGCAGCGTATCCCGGGCGCTTTGGCCCCGCCAAGGGGCCTACCCGGGGCAATTACTTCGAAAAGACTTCGGATTCCTTATTTTTTGTAGCACTCCATCTTGAGGGCCTGTTGGATCTCATCCAAGTTCGTGGTGGCGGTTCCCCGCTTGGCCACCACGATCCCCGCGGCCACGGTGGCCAACGACGCGGCCAGGGGGAAATCCGCTCCCGCGGCCAAGGCCAGCGTGATGGCGGCCGCCACCGTGTCGCCGGCGCCGGTGGGATCGACCGGTTGGTCCAACCCATGCACGGGCAGGTGGGTGACGCTTCCCTTGCGGTCAAACAAGCTCATGCCCTGGGGGCCGCGGGTGATGAGCACATGGCAGTCCAATTTCTGGCGCAGGACCTGCCCCGCCTTGAGCAACTGCGCCTCGGTCACGATCTCCAGGCCCGCCGCCGGGCCCGCCTCGGACACGTTGGGCGTGATGAGCGTCACGCCCCGGTAATCGCCCAAATTGAAACGCGAGTCCACCGTGATGATCTTGCCCTCGAAGGCCGAGAGCAGGGACCGGCGCAGGCCTTCGGTCATGACGCCCAAGTGGTAGTCGGAAATCAGCAAGGCGTCCATCTGGGGCGCCAGGACGCCAACGCGGGCGATCAGCTTGGCTTCCACGGATTTGGAGATTTCCTTGTCCTCGATCTTGTCGATGCGGATGACCTGTTGTTTGGCCGTGTGATGGGCGCCGGCCATGATGCGGCACTTGACCACCGTGGGCCTTTTCTTGACGGTCAAAACCGAGCCGGTGTCAATTTTCTTGGCCTTGAAATAATGGAGCAGTTTGGAGCCCTGCTCGTCGTCGCCCACCACGCCCAGGGGATAAACCTTGGCGCCCAGGTCGCAGGCGTTGTTGGCGGCGTTGGCGGCGCCCCCGGGGGTGAATTGGGTGTGGCTGTAGCGCAGGATGAGGACCGGCGCTTCCCGGGAGATGCGCTCGGTGTCGCCATAGATGGACTCGTCCACCACTAGGTCGCCCGCCACCATCAATTTAAGTTTTGGGAATTTTTTCAGGAACAAGGGGCCCCGGGCCGTGAAGTGGGGGGGAAATTGGGATTTCAAGTTTTTGCCTTCCGGGAAAGGACCCAGCGGGCGGCCTGGGCCAGCCCCGCGACCACGGGCGTTTTCCCTTTTTGTTTTTTCAGTTCCTTCTCGCTGCGGCGCCCATTGCCCGTACGCACCAAAAAGGCCCCGCCCAACCCCGCGTTTTTCGCCAGGCCCAGGTCGTCCAGCTTGTCCCCGGCCATGTAACTGCGCTTCAGGTCCACCGCGAAGGCCCGGGCCGCCTGCCTCACCATCCCGGCCTTGGGTTTGCGGCAGGCGCATTTTTTCGCGTAAGCCTTGAGCGGCGCGCCCGGGTAGTGGGGGCAGTAAAAATATCCGTCCAATCCCGCGCCTTTCGCCTTGAGCCGCGCCTGGATGACGGCGTGGACCCGCCGGACCGCGGATTCGGGAAAATAGCCCCGGGCCACGCCCGATTGGTTCGTCACCACGAATAAAAGAAAGCCCGCGCGCTTAAGCCGCCGAAGGGCCGCCGCCGCCCCCCGGTAAAAGCGGATCTGGGAAGGCCGGCTCAGGTAGCCCACGTCCTTGATCAAGGTGCCGTCCCGGTCCAGGAAAAAGGCGGGGCGCTTGGGTTTAGGCATTGGTCTTCGCGGCAGGCTTATGCT
>DATKNU010000227.1:0-13891 GCA_035541195.1 bacterium | reverse complement strand
ACGCTCCCGCGAAAGGCCCGGCTTGGCTCCCAAAACCATTGTGGTGTTGCCGGTCTATAACGAAGAAAAAATGCTGGCGGCGATCCTGGGGCGTATCTCGCCACGGGCGGACATGGTGGTTTGCGTTAATGATGGGTCCAGCGATCAAAGCCCGCGGATCCTCGAGCGCTTCGCCCGGGGCCGCCGCGGGACCTATGTGATCCACCAGGGGCGCAATAGCGGCATGGCGGGCGCCTTGAAGACTGGCTTTGAATTCGTGCTTTACCTGGTCTCTCAAGGGCAGGCGGGTCCCGAGGACTTGGTGGTCACCATCGACGCCGACGGCCAACATAAGCCCGAATATATCCCCAAGCTCACGGCTTATCTCAGGCGCCGGGGCCTGGACGTGGTCCTGACCCGCCGTGACTTTTCGGTTTATCCGCTCTATAAAATTTGGGGGAACCGTTTCCTCACCTGGACCAATTCAATCCTTTCGGGAATCCCCTATCGGGACGTGGAATCAGGCTTAAGGCTTTTGAAAGTGAAGACCTTGGAGCCGATCCTGCGCTATTACACGGGCGTGAAATATTCCTGCGCCCAGGAGATCGCCTTCATCACCGCCCGGCAGGGCTTTAAAATCGACAATGATTTCAAGGTCGAGATCGCCTATTACCGGGCGGGCACCACGGTTTGGGACGGCTTCATTGTCCTGGCCCTCAGCTTTTACACCTTCCTTCGGTGGCGTTTGGGATTGGGGCGGCGCCAGGCGCCCCGGACCGCCTTGATGTCGCGGTCTTTTCGGCGTTCCCGCCGATTATGGGGAAAATAAGCTCTTTCGCCCGCCGGGCCCCGCGCAAAAGTTTGGGCCTTTTAGCGGGGAATTTGGATATACTATCCAGCGCTTTTGCGTATTTTAGTTTGTCATTATCCTTTGCCCCAGGGGAACCCCTTCCGTGAAAACCAAGAAAAACCAGGATTGGTGGGCCGGTTTTTGGCGTAAACCCGTTTTTTGGCTGGCGGTCGTGTGGGTCTTGGGCGGGGCCTTCCGCTTCTATAATCCCAACTGGGACGATGAACATTCCTTTCACCCGGACGAGCGGAACATCCTTGGGCAAACCGCCGGAATTCAGGCGGGCAACGGCTACCGGGTCCAGTTTTTCGCTTACGGCCAATTGCCGGTCTTCCTATACCGGGCCACCGGGGAGCTGATTTCCACGCCCCAGTTTTGGGCCCAAGCTTTTCCGGGGCACGAGGGAATGTCCCAAGGGTTTTATTGGATTTTCTTGGCGGGTTTGTTCCTTTTCGCGGCTTGGTTTTTTTCCAGGGAAAAACAAAAACTCGTCGCCTACGGCCTTTCGGTCTTGGGTTTCGGGTTGGTCCTGCTCTTCAAGTTTTTCCCCATTTTCGTCATTTGGTTCAACGCGCTTCAGGATTGGCCCGCCCGGCTCGCTTGTTTCGGTTGGGTGACGGCCGCCGCCGGGGTGATTTCGGCGCTCCTGGCCCAGATCCTTGAAATTGAATGGATCGGGGTTCCTTTCTACGCCGCCAGCGGTTCGGTTTTTCTTTTGGGCATCCTGCCGTTCTTTTTGCCGGACGCCTGGGGACATACCTTCGCGGCGACGGCTTTCGCGCTCCTCATCTTGGCCCTGGGCGCTTGGTGGGCTTGGGTTTTTGCCTGGGCCCGGTCGGTTTTGGCCCTGTTCGTTTTATGGACGCTTTTCGCCTCGGCTCCCCATGGCGGTTTCCAATACGTGGACTATGGCAGTTTGATGATCACGGGCCGGGTCTGGGCGGCTTTCTTTTCGACCGCCACCATCGGCGCCATTTTTTGGTTGGTCCGGAAGATCTACGCGCATGAAGGCTTGGCCCTTTTGGCGGCCGCCTTCTTCGCCTTCTCGGTGGTCAGCATCCAAGTGGCCCACTATTGCATCACCGAGTCCTTTATCACCCTGATGCTGGTGATGGTGGCCTTACTTTCCTTCCACCTTTATGAGAGGGGGGATTGGCCCAGTTACCTGACCGCGGGCGCCGCCTTCGGCATTTCCATGGCCGCCAAAACCAGCTCGCTTTACGATGTTCTCATCTTGATCATGGCGCACCTGCTTTTGCTTTCCAAGCGCAGCGCCGCCGACTGGCAGAAAGAGGACCGCCGCCACAGCGCGGATCGCGACATTCACACCCTTTTGGCCTCGCTCCTTCCGCCGGCAGTGGTGGTGGTTTTCGCGGGAGTGGGCTATAAGCTTAAAGGCGTTTTCCAAGACCTTTTCTACAACGGCAACAGCCAGGTGCTCCCCCCGGGTTGGCTGGCCCTTTTTATCCTGCTCACGGCCGCGGGGCTGGTGCTGGGGCTTTGGGCCCTGAAGGAATTCAAGGCCCTTCGGGGCCAGATGGGTTATTGGATCAAGCTGGCCGCCGCGGGGGCCTTGGCGTTCCTGATGTTCTGCCTTTTTTCGCCTTGGTCCTTACTGGATTTCGCCGATTTCCAAAATTCCATGAACTACGAATGGCACGTGGTGTCCATCGCGGACGCCTGTTACGTGCTGCAGTTCAAGGACACCCTGCGTTATCTTTTCCACCTGCAAAACCTCATGAGCGTGGAATTGTGGTGGCCTTTGGGCGTGACGGCGGTGGCGGGCGCGCTCTGGGTGGTGGGTCGTTTGATACTTTCGTTTTTCCGGGCTTCCTCGAAACCTTATCTTTTGCCCCTGCCTTTCCTGAAGGGGAAGGGGATTTCGCCCTCGCTTCCGGACCTTTTGCTGCTCATCTGGTTCATCCCTTACTTCGGTTTTATCGGCGCCTGGAACACCAAATTCATCCGCTACATGGTTCCGCTCATTCCTTTCTTTTGCGTGTTTGGCGCGCGGTTTTTGTCCGACTTGCCTTCGGCCCTGAAGGCCTTCCCGCGGGTGGCCGCGACGCTCCGGACGGCCTTGGTGGCCTGCGCCATCGGGGGGAGCCTCTTTTATTCCATGGCCTATATGCATGTTTACCGTTTCGCCCACCCTTGGTTGGAGTCCTCGGTTTGGATTTATAAGAACGTGCCGCCCGGCTCCTTGATTTTCAACGAGGCTTGGGGAGATGGCTTGCCCGTGGACATGAATCCCCAACAGGACTCGCGCTTGGACCGGCCGATGAGCCCGGGGCTTTACCGTTCCCAGGACTTGACCATTTATGAGCAATTCGGTTTTCCGACGGACGACAGTTCGGTGAAGCGCAATTATTACGCGAACCTGATCCCCCAGGGCGACTACATCAGCATCTCGTCGAAAAAACTTTGGTACACCCTGACCGCCTGTACCCCTGAGTTCAAGCCCCACGGCTTCAACGCTTATCCCATCACGTCCCGTTATTACCGGCTTTTGTGGTCCGGCCTTTTGGGATACAAGATGGTCGGGGAGTTTCACAATTTCCCGAGCCTTTTCGGATGGGAACACCCGGACGACATGGCGGAGGAGTCCTTCTCGGTTTACGACCATCCCCGGGTTTATCTCTTCAAGAAGGTCGCCGCCGTGTCCTCCGATCAAATCTTGAAGCTCCTGTCTTCAGATGATTACGTGAGGGGGATTGACCGGGACATGATGCGCGCCGTCACTCCCGACAATGTGGACGCTTTCATCGAAAGCAGGCGCCAATATTTGCAAACGCACGGCCTTTGGGATCAATTGACGGCTGCCCCGACTCCCGCCGCTTCCGCGCCCGTTCCGACGGTGGCGCCGATCAAACCCAAAGGGCATGAAAAAATATCGGCCGCCCCGATAGCCGCCGCCCCCACGCCCGAACCCACGGTGGTGCCCGCTCCGGGCGTTCCGGGCGTCCCCCCCTCTTCCACCTTGCAGGCCCTTAAGGCCTTGGCCGACCATCCGGTGGTGGAGGAGGCCTTGCCGGCTTCCCTCGATTCCCCGGAAGATTCCTTGGGTTATCAGGCGCGGGCTTGGTTCAGCTGGGTAATTTTGATGTTGGGCTTGGGGCTTTTGGCTTTGCCCTTGGCCGCGCGGCTCTTGCTCCCCCTGCCTGGCGCGGCTTATCTTTTGGGCAAGATCTTGGGCCTTTTGGTCTTCGCGTGGCTGGTGTGGGCCTTGGTCAGTTTTAAATTAGTCGCTTTCACCCTTTCCAGTTGCTGGATCATTCTTGGGCTTTTCGTCCTGGTTTCCTTGGCCGCCCTCTGGGGGCGGGTCGAAAATTTCGTGGGTCTCTTGAAAAAATGGGGAAAGACCTGGGCTTTGCAGGAAGTTTTATTTGTTTCCTTATTCCTGTTCTTCACCTTGGTGCGGGGCTTCAACCCCCACGTCCATGACCCGGTGGGGGAAGGTTACAACGGCGGCGGGGAAGCCGGCATGGATTATGGTTTCTTGGCCTCGGTGGTCCGGGGTGAAAGTTTCCCGCCCCAGAACATGTGGATGGCCGGCCAGCCCATCGGTTATTCCTTTTATTTCGGGCATTTAATGATGGGTGTGCTGACCAAAACCTTGGGATTGGTTCCGGCAGTAACCTACAACCTGGGGATCATCTCTTTATTCGCCTTGATCTTCACGGGGGCTTTTGCCTTGGCCTATGGTTTGTCCGGTCGTTGGGCCAGCGGGCTCATCGCAGGAACCCTTTGCGCCCTGGCGGGGAACCTGGACGGGGCCAAACAATACCTTCGAATCATCCGGGATTGCCTCTCGCGGCACGATTGGGGATCGCTTTGGTACTCGACTTTTGATTATTGGGGGCCCACCCGGGTCATCCCCCATTCCATCAACGAGTTTCCTTATTTCAGCGTCTTGTTCGCCGACATGCACGCGCACACGTTGGCCATGCCTTTTGCCATGCTTTTGATCGGCTTGACGGCTTCCCTTTACCTGGGGAAAAAAGCTGAAGGAAGGAGCCTAGGCGCCGCGGCCCTGGATCTTTTGAAAAAAGAGGGCGGGTTGATTTTGGCCGGCGGTTTCTTGCTGGGCGGGATCGCCTTCCTAAACACCTGGGAAGTCCCGACTTGGTGCGCCTTGTTGTTGTTGGTTTTGGCCCTTAAAAACGCGCCGCTTCTCTCGGATAAAATCCTGGGGGAAGTTTTCCGTCTTTTCGTTTCGATCGCGACCCTCTCGGCCATCGGATTGGGCCTTTTCGCCCAGTTCAGACCGCCCCAAGATCCCTTGACCTTGGGCGGGGGACATGAGGCTGTGATGGTTTTCGGACTGCTGGCTTTTTTGGCCGCGGGCGGCCTTCTTTTTTACCGCAAAAACACCGCGCCCTTGGCCTCCAAACTCTTGTTGGCCGGCCTTTCGTTTCTGGGGATCGTCCTGACGGCCTTGGTTTTTTGGTCCAAGTATTTCTTCGGGGGTTTTTCTCCCCAACAAAAAGAAGTGTTGTGGGTAATGCCGAATTTGAGGACGGTTCCGGGTGATTATTTCACGATTTACGGTTTCTTCCTTTCGGTCCTGGCACTGGGTTTTGGGGTGGTTTTCGCTCCTGCTTTAGCCCGCGGCTTATCGAATTGGAAAGCCCGGTTCGCCTTTGATTTTGAGGATTGGATGCAAAAAGGCGGCAAGTGGGGCGCCGCTCTCTTGAGGCCCCAAGGGGCGGTCCATTGGTCCCTGGCTTTTGGTTTGGCCCTTTGGTGTCTTTTGGTGGGCGCCTCCTGGTGCCATTGGACGGACGCGGGGGACAAGTCCTTGGACGCCCGCGTCCTAGGCACCCTGGTGGGGACCTTGTTTTTGGCCGGGCTTTGGGCCCGTCAATGGGTTTGGGCTTTGGCGGCTTCCGCCTTGGGCGCGGTTTGGCTTCTTTTGATGACTTTCGGGGTCTTTCATTTGTTCCAAGACCAATCTCCCCTCTTAAACTTGGCCTTCTTCACCTTGCTTTGGTTCATGGCCTTCCTGAACCTGGGTTTTGCCGTCAAGACCCGGCTGCAGCCGACGGTTTCCTTCACCTTTCTTTTGGTGGCGCTGTTCTTTTTCGTCACCGCCACGCTTGAGGTCTTCGTCATGAAGGAATATTTGGGCGGGGACTACATGCGCAACAACTCCTTGTTCAAGTTCGGCATCAATGCCTGGACCTTGGCCTCGGTGGCGGTGGGTGTTTTGTTGCCCCGGCTCTGGGACCTTTTGGGGGACCTGCGCCGTTCGATCCGGGCTGAAAGCCCTTCGGCGCGCAAAATCCTCTATGGTTTTTCTTTCGTGGTCTTCTCCTGGATCCTGCACGCGTTGTTAGATGAGGTGGTCTTTTCACAGGTTTTCCTGGTCTCCTATGTGTTGAACCTGCTGTTTGTGTTGGGGATCTTGGCATGGGCTTACCTGGAAGAATGGCTACCGGCTTGGCTTTTGGGGGCTTGCGCGGCCCTTTTGGCCCCCCTGCTCATCCTGCCGCTTTTCACGGTCAATGACTACACGTCGTTTCTTTACGTGATCCAAAGGTTTTTCGGCGCCGTCGACGCGGGATTCCTGTTCCCGAGCTCCATGGCGGTCGTGATCCTCATCGCGGCCAATTTCCTTTTGGAAAAGGCGAAGAACCGGGGTTTGCGGGTCGCGCTGGCCGGATGGCGCGGCTTGGTGCTGATCTTGGGCGCGATGGCCTTGGTTTACCCCCTGGCGGGCACGGTGCGTAAATGCCACGGGTTTTTCCCGGGGAGCCGGGCTCGGGCCATGGGTTACGCCGAATCCCCGACGCTGAACGGGCTTTCCTATTTAAACCGGGAAAACCCCTATGATGCCGCCGCGATCCGTTTTTTGAACGAGAGGGTGCCGGGGCAGCCCTGTTTAATTGAGGCCGTGGGCTTGGGTTACAACACCTGGGGTTCCCGCTATTCCATCTTTACGGGACTTCCGGCCTTGATGGGCTGGGATGGCCATGTTCGCGAATGGGTGGGGGAGCGGGAAGACCGGGAGATCACGGACCGCTATAACACGACGGAGACCATTTTCAACACCCACGACGTCCAATTGGCGAAGAGCCTGATGGACGCCTATGGGGTGCGATTGGTGGTCATTGGGCCCTTGGAAAGGGGGGAGGCGGACGCCCGCAAACATTATGACGACGCGGGATTGGCCAAGTTCTCGACTTTCCTTCCGCTGATTTATAAGAACCCGAAGGTGGAGATTTATTACAACCCGCCGGCTGAAAAATCCTGAGACGGACGGCTTCGCCACTCTTGAAAGGGAAAGGTTGAGGAAATGGGACCGCTTTTAGTTTGGTGGTTGGTGGTGGTGCTGTTGGGCTGGGCGCTTTTGCCCCTTTCCTTCCTGGTTTTTCGGCATTTACCCGATAAAGGATATGGCGCCAGCAAAGTCCTGGCGTTGCTGCTAATGGGTTATTTTTCCTGGATCTTGGGGTACGCAGGCTTCAACTATCTGACGATCTGCCTGGCGCTCGGCATCCTGCTGGCGATGTCCGCCCTGTTTTTCTCCCAAACCTGGAATGGGATCCGGAAGTTCTTCAAGGAACGGCTGGGTTATGTCCTGGTGGTGGAGATGCTTTTCTTCATGGGGTTCTTGGCGGCGGGAGCCTACAAGATGCATACCCACGATATCGTGGGCACGGAAAAGCCCATGGACTTTGCCATGATCAACGGCATCCTGGCCTCACCTTCCATGCCGCCCCAGGACCCCTGGCTTTCCGGGGGGAGCATTTCCTATTACTATTTCGGATACCTCATCATCTCGGTGCTCAGCCGTTTGACGGGTACGATGTCGGGCGTGGGGTACAACCTGGGGGTTGTCCTGATTTGGGCCCTGGCCGCCGTGGCGGCTTTTTCCCTCGCCTATAACCTGACCCAGCGTTACCGTTATTCAATTTTTTCCGTCATCGCGGTGACGGTCTTGGGGAATTTGGATTATTGGTACCGGGCCTTCCTGAGCTTCAAACAGGGCGACCTTCGGATCACTTATTACAACTTCCCGCCCGACCCCGGCGCGGCGACCGGCTTCCCCGGCCTTTTGGGATTCCTTTTCAGCCCCCTGCAGCACTATTGGGATTATTTCCAAGCCTCGCGCATCTTGTTGGTGCCTCCCACGGACAAGATGATCAATGAGTTTCCGTCCTTCAGTTTCTTTTTGTCCGATTTACACCCCCATGTCATGGCCATTCCCTTTGGCCTCTTGTGTCTGAGCTTTTGCCTGAACCTCTTGAAGGCGCCCTTGCCCGGATTGGGTGTTTTTGGGGTTCGGCCGCTGGAACAGGGTTTTCAATGGGCCTTGGCCGCCATTTTGTTCGGCGGCATCGCCTTCATGAACAGCTGGGATTTCCCGGCCCTGCTTTTGTTGTTGGGGATCTGCCTGGCCTTCCAACAGCGTTGGGCCTCGCCCAAGGATCCGGCGGAATGGTTTAAGGGGCTTTGCCTGGTGGGGCTTCCAGTGGTCGCGGGATGCTTCGTTTTTTACGCGCCTTTTTACGCCCGCTTCCAATCCCAGGCGAATGGATTGGGAATCGTTAAGGATCGCACCGAGTTTTACGGTTGGTTGGTTCTTTTTGGGCTGTTCTTCGCCTGGGTGGTCGAAGTTTTCGCGGCCCGAGCCCGGGAGGCTTCCGAACTGAAGGAGCCGAAGACCAAGGCTTCCCGGGAAATACCGGTTTGCCGTCTTTGCGGGAAGGAAAACCCGGGCAAGAAATTTTGTGGCCATTGCGGCGGGGAAGTGGCGCCCTTGGCGGACATCGCCGCGCCGCCGATTGCCTTTAAACCGGTGGCGGATTTTTTATCCTCGCTTGGCGAAAAATGGGCGGATGCGACCCGTTCGGAATCCGGAATGTGGTTTTGGCTCGCGGGCATCGTCTTGGTCCTGTCGCTGCTTGATGTTTTCGGCCATTGGGCGGTGCTGGGCTTGACGCTATTGGTTTTCGCGCTCGGGATGCTTTCCTTGGGGCGCAAAAGCGAGAGTCGGGAACTGATTTTCTCGACCTTCTTGGTCATCTTGGCTTTTGGACTCATGGGTTTTTGCGAGCTCTTCTATATTCGGGACCAATTCGCGGGCGGGGCGCTTTACCGCATGAACACGGTTTTCAAGTTCCATTATCAGGCCTGGATTTTCCTGAGCGCGGCTTCGGCCCCCTTCTTGAAGTGGTTGGTGGAGAATCAATGGCCCCGGTGGGGCGGAGCCAGGCGTTGGAGCTGGGGAGCGGTCTTTGGGTTGATGTTCCTGGGCGCGGCCCTTTATCCCTTCTTGGCCTTGATCGAAAGGACCGCCGGGACCGGCGGGGTCCTGACCTTGGATGGGACGGATTATTTCCAGCGAACTTATCCCTCGGATTTCCAGGCGGTGGAGTGGATCAAGCAAAACCTCAAGCCGGTGGGCGGCAAGGCGCCGGTCATTTTAGAGGCCTGGGGCGGTTCCTACAGTGATTACGCCCGTCTGGCCACCCATACGGGCTATCCGACGGTTTTGGGATGGGACTTCCACGAGGCCCAATGGCGGGGAGCCTGGGATAAACCCGCCATCCGGGGCGGGGACGCGGAGGACAACATCCTGACGAGACGGCAGGATGTTGATACCATTTACACGACCAAGGATTTGGGCCAGGCCCGGGCCCTTTTGGCCAAGTACGGGGTGACGGCGGTTTATGTGGGCGGTTTGGAACGGGAAAAATATAAAGACCATTTGGACGCGCTGGGGAAGTTCGTCCAATGGGGGGCGCCGGTTTCCTTCGGCGATTCGGTGTTGTATAAGTTGAATCCGTGACGTTTTAAATTCATCGGGAGGCGGGCATGTTCAAGGTCGGCGACTATACCATCACGAGTAAAGATCTGGTTTTGGCTTTCATTTTCCTGCTGGTGGGGGTCCTGGCGATCCTGGCCATGACTGGATCCAAGCCGAAGCCCATTGTCTTGTCGACGGCCGGCGCCGGCGGGGAAGTATTGGCGTCGGGCGGGCAGCCGGGAAGTGGGAACGGGCAATTCGCTTATCCCCGGGGTTTGGCCTTGGATGCCGACGGCAACCTTTATGTGGCCGACAGCCGCAACCACCGCATTCAGAAAATCAGCGTTAAAACCGGGAAATTCGTGAAGGCCTTCGGCGAATTCGCCAGCGTGACGGGCGACGCCAAAAAGCTGGCCAGCGATTCGCTGGGAAAATTGAACGAACCCAACGGCGTGACTGTGGGCCCCGATGGATTGGTTTACGTGATAGACACCTGGAACGAGCGGATCCAAGTCTTCACCCAAGACGGCAAGTTCAAGCGCGCCTTCACTTCGGATGACGGTTTTTACGGCCCCCGGGAAATCCTGGTGGACGCCAATGGATCGATTTATGTCGCGGATACGGGCCGGCATCGGATCGTGAAATTCAACGCCAAGGGCCAGAAGGTCGGCGCCTGGGGCCAGAAGGGCAAAAAGATTGGGGAATTCAACGAACCTATCGGTTTGGCCATGGACCAGGCGGGGAACCTCTATGTGGCGGATCGCTTGAATTTCCGTATCCAAGTCTTTGACCCCAATGGCTCGCCGATCAAGCAGTGGAAGGTCCATGGTTGGTCCAAGGATCAGGTGGATATGGAGCCCCATTTGGCGGTGGATAAGGCGAGGGGCATCCTCTACGCCACGGACGGTCGGGGAAGCCAAATCCTTTGTTATAAGTTGGATGGAAAGGAACTGCCGGCCATTTCCAAGGACGCGGCGGGTAACCCCATTGTCCAAGTTCCGGTGGGGGTGGCGGTGGACGCCCAAGGGAACCTTTACGTGACCGACGCCCGGGCCGGGAAGATCTTCAAGTTGGCGGGTCAGACCGCCGTTTCCAACTAAGACGCGCTTAAAGGAGCCGACATGGCCGCTTCAAAAAAGAATAAACCCAAAGCCAAAAAAAAGGGCGGCCGCCGGGGCCTCAAAGTCCTGCTGGTTTTCTTGCTCATCACCGGATTGACGGCGGTTATTTTTGTTTCGGTCAACCAACTTCAAAAAGCCTTGACGTTGGCCAAGACGGTTGAGGTCCAGCCGAATGCCACGTTCGGGGGACCCGGGACCCAAGTGGGGGCTTTTCAACAACCTTGGGCTTTAGCGGTGGATTCGAAAGGGGATTTGGTGGCGTCGGATTTCAGCGCCCACCGGATCCAAAAATTCGATCCCTCGGGCAAGCTGCTTTTTTCCATCGGCAAGGAAGGCAAGGGGCCGGGGGAATTTAACCAGCCCAGCGGGATTTATATCGGCGAGGACGACGATATATATGTCTGCGACACGTTCAATTACCGGATCCAAAAATTCGACTCCAAGGGCCATTTCCTGAAGTCCTGGGAACACAGTTTTTATGGGCCCAAAGGCATTATGGGCAATGGCCAGGGGAAAATTTACGTCGTGGATACGGGCAACCACAAGGTCCAGGTTTTTGACAAGGACGGCGATTTCCTGAAGGAGTGGGGCGGCAACGGTTCCGAAGCGGGCAAGTTCAAGGAGCCCATCGGAGGCGTGGTGGACGCCCAAGGGTTCGTCTATGTGGCCGACACGGATAATTTGCGCGTCCAGAAGTTTGACCCCGAGGGCAAACCCCTCGCGTCCTTCAAAATCCAGACTTGGAAGGGGAAAAATTACGAAACCCCCTATCTGGCCTTGGGGGGCGGATTTTTATGGGTCACCAACACCAGCGAAGGTTCGGTGTTGAAGTTCACCCTTCAGGGGAAATTGGCCGCGATTTATAAGGCCAAGGGCGGCGGTTTTTCCGACCCCTCGGGCGTGGCGGTGGGCCTGGACGGCCAGGTCTATGTGACGGAACGCAACACGGGGAAAATCCAACGCTTCATGCCCCCGGCGGCGCCGGCTTCGCGATAAGTTGACCCGAACGGAAAAGGCCCTTTGAAAAAAGCCAAACCCAAAGTCCTGATCGTCATCCCGACCTATAACGAAAAAAAGAACATCGTGTCGCTCTACGGGCGCATCCGGGAAAACATCCGGGATGCCCATCTTTTGATCGTGGATGACGGTTCGCCGGATGGAACGGGGAAGGTGGCGGAGGGCCTGGCGAAAAAAGACGCCCGGGTCCACGTTCTGCACCGCCCGGGGAAAATGGGTTTGGGGACCGCCTATGTGGCGGGCTTCCAATACGCGCTAAGGGAGGGTTATTCCTGGGTGTTGGCCATGGACGCGGATTTGTCCCATGACCCCGCCAATATCCCCCGGATGATCGCCTTGATGCGGGACTACGACCTGGTGATCGGCTCGCGTTACGTCAAGGACGGCGGCATGGTCAACTGGGGCTTGGGGCGTTTTTTCATCAGCAAGTTCGCCAACGGTTTCCTCAAATGGCTTCTGCAAATCCGCCAAGCGGACTGTTCGGGGGGCTATAAGTGCTACCGGGCGGATTTGCTCAAGGCGATCGGCCTCGAGAGAATATTCTCCAAGGGCTACGCCTTTCAGGTTGAGATCCTGTACCGGGCCTTGCGCTTGCGGGCCCGGGTGGTTGAGATCCCCATCATCTTCGTCAACCGCCACGAGGGGGAAAGCAAGCTCAACTTTTCCGAGCTGGTCAATTTCGCCAAGACGGTTTTCAAGCTCCGGTGGTTGAGCTGGACCCGCCGACTTTGAGTTCCGGGCACGGGAAGGTCTCATGACGTCCGAACTGGATTTCTTCAAACACTATGTGATCCGTCACCCGATCGCCCATTCCCTGTGGCGATCCTTTGAGTGCGCCAGGTTTAAGCAGGAAAGGCTTGTTTCGCCCATCCTGGACGTGGGGTGCGGCGACGGTTTTTTCACCCAAGCGGTTTTTGGTCAAAAAATGGATTGGGGCATCGATCCGGATCAACGCGAGGTGGACCGGGCGCGGTGCCGCGGCAATTATCGCCGGGTATTACGGGCCAGTGTGACCCAAATTCCCTTGAAGGGCGCCTCGGTCAAAACCGTGATCAGCAATTGCGTCCTGGAACATGTCCCCGATTTGGACCGGGGCTTGGCTGAAATCGCGCGGGTTTTGAAGCCGGGGGGACGGTTGCTCATGACGGTGCCCAGCGAGTATTACAACCGGGATTCCTTTTACCAACGGCTGTTCAAGGCGGCGGGCTTCAATCGGGCCGCCCAGTGGTATAACCGCTCCTTGAACCATGTCTTCAAGCATTACCATGTTTTGGGGCGCGCGGTTTGGGAGAAAAAACTCAAAGCCCATGGGTTGGACTTAATCAGGGCCGATTACATCATGTCCCGGGAAGCCTTCCGGGCCTATGACCGGCTCTTGGTCCTGGCCATCGCGGGGAAATTTTTCCGGGCGCTCACGGGCCGTTGGGTGCTTTTTCCCAGGCCTTGGATGGCTTGGGGCCTGCCGCCCCTGCTGGGGAAGTTGTTGCGAGTGAAAGACGACAAGGGGATTGTGTACTTCATCGAAGCCCGCAAACGAAAGCCGGGCGAGAAATGAAAATCCCTTATTTTTGAACTACTGAAATCATGGTCCCGATGGGGTAGTTGAAAAGCCTCGAGAAAAGGTTCAAAAGATGGAAACAAAGGCTTAAAAAGAAGGTAGGCAGCGGGAAGCTGGTGAGTTGTTGGAAAAAATATAATTGGATGACCGCGCCCTTGATTTTCGGTTTTTGAAACCCGGTATTCTCCAACAGCGTCCTCATGCAATGGGGCGCGTATTCGTAAAGGTGGTAGGGCCGGTTGAGGACGGTTCGATGAAAGGGGATTTTCAGGATTGAGAAAAACTTGAGCGGACGGGGCGTCAAGGGGCGAAGGATCTTGGCCAAGGCGTGCGCCAGCCGGAAGGTCGGCGTGTTGATAAAAGCGGGTGTTTTAATGATGAGGGTTCCGCCGGGTTTTAAGATTCGCCTTGTTTCGGCCAGGAAGCGCACGGGGTCAGGGACGTGCTCGAAAACGTCTCCCATGAGGATGGCGTCAAAGGAATTGGATTTGAACTTGGCCGAATAAAGGTCCTTGTTCTGGACCTTCAGGTCGCGTTGGCGGGCGAAGGCGACGGCGGCCTTGGAAAGGTCGATGCCGAAGACGTTCCACCCACTGGCTTTCATGATGTCC
>DATKNU010000226.1:0-6564 GCA_035541195.1 bacterium | reverse complement strand
ATATTTGGATTTGCGGGTGCGCACGGTGGGGGACCGGGGGCTTTACCTGAATATCCCGGGCATCATGGAAGACGACCAGTGGGGCGAAATCGAGTTTTACGGGGCCACCAAGGAAGACCCCCTGCTGATCATCGGGCCCATGACCGCGCCGGAGATCCACGGCACGGCCTTGCTCCAGAGCGGGCACTACACTTTCCCGCCGCACGAGAAGGGCGGCAAGGTGGTCACTTATAATTCCCTGGGAAGCGTGCTCTTCGACCTGACCCTGGTATCGGGCAGCAACGCCTGGTACGCCAATGACTTCGCCGGCGAGTATATGGAACTCAAGATTGACCCGGGCGACGTCATGAAGATCGTCGGCCGGGACTCGGACAAGACCCCCGACACGCCGGGCATCAAGTGCCTGGGCAGCGCGGGGTCCAAGCAGGGTTTCCTGCGCTACCTGGGCCGGCAGTTCCAATTGGAGGAAGCCAGCCTTTATATCCCCAAGGGAAAACTGCCCAATATGCGGGGCCGGGCCACCGACACCCTCAAGAACGCCGAAGTGGTGACGGCGGGCGGCACGCGCACCATGGACGTGCAAATCATCGCCGATTTCAGCGGAACCTTCGGCAAGATCGATTTGAAGCTCAGCTCCATCCCGCGCTTGGCGGCCACCAACGACGAGGAGGCCCAACAGCAGATCCTGCTTTCCTACCTCATGTTCAATCGCGACATGACGGGCTATAACCGGGAAGACCTGCAGCAGGCCTACCAGCAGAACACCGGCAATGTGATCACGGACGCCGCCTTGGACGCCATCGACCGTATTTCCTCGGCCCAATTGACCAACGCCCTGAGGCCCGTGGTGCAAGGGATCGGGGGGCTGGACGTCAACGTGCAGTCCAACGTGGCCCAGAACGTCGCCGGCAGCTCCAACCCCGCCGCTTCCACGGCCCCGGGGGTGGAAGCCGGCGGCGGCACCTTGCCCGCGGGGATCTCGCCGGTGTTCAAGGTCCAACTCCAGAAATACCTGGATTCCAAGTTCTCGGTCCAGACCAATTTGGGCATGTTGCGGGACCAAGCCACCGGCACCTCGGATTTCCAAAGCCAGTTCGGGCTGGGCTACGACGTGAACAAGAACCTGCAGCTCAACGCCCTCACGGGCCAAAACGACTCAGGCCAATACGAGAACAAGATCACCCTGGGGTTTCACGCGTCCTTGCCCAACAACAAGTCGGTGGACAAATCGGACAAACAGGCGCCCCAATTCGTGTCTTTCG
This sequence comes from bacterium, assembly GCA_035541195.1. Classification (GTDB taxonomy): domain Bacteria; phylum Oederibacteriota; class Muellerivitia; order Muellerivitales; family Muellerivitaceae; genus Muellerivita. Next base: position 5,302 of record DATKNU010000226.1, on the reverse strand, counting down.
ACGTCTATCCCTTGGACGCGGGCAAGATCCAAGTCGATTGGGAAACCGACAAGATCACCAAAGGGGAAGTGCAGGTTTTAGGGGCCGACGGGGTGCTGGTGAAGGATGTGGCGGAAACCAAGGATTATGACTATGACCATGAGTTGGTCGTCGACGGCCTCAAACCCGACACCCAGTATAAGGTGCAGATCCTGGTCAAGGACTTGAACCAGAACCAAAGCGTGAGCCAATCCAAGGACACGGCGACCCCGCCAAGTTAAGGCCGAGGGTCGAATACGGAATCCCGGGCACCTTTTCCGTCCGTTGGGCGTCCAAACCCCATTAAATGCTTTAGCAATCCAAAAAAACCGTGTTAGAATACCGGCCTTTGCGCCCCGAACCCTCAGGGTTTTGGGGGAAGATCGCGTCGTCATTCCGGATTTGGGAGGCTTTTTTGCGTTCTTGGAGGCACACCCTTAAAAACCAGCTCTGGGCGCTGCTGGCGCTCTTGGCGGTTTCCTCGCCCGTCCTCGCCCAAACCACCGGCGACGCGCTGCCCAAAATCGAGAAGATCAACCTGGAAGGAAACCACAATACCTCCAGCCTGGTGATTTACGGCCACTTGCGTGAGAAGGAAGGCGACGATTTTTCCCTGCGCAAGGTGCGCGACGACATCCACGAGCTTTACGCCATGGGCGACTTCAAGGACGTGCAGGCCAACGCCGAGCCCGGCACCCATCCCAACCAAGTGGTCCTGACCTTCACGCTGGTGGAACGCCCCTTGGTGGGGAAGATCACCTTCAAAGGCAACCGCAAATGGGGCGCTTCGAAGTTCATGGACACCATCAAGACGGCCGCCAAGAGCCCCTTGGACCCCTCCCAATTGATCGCCGACCAAGAGGCCATCCGGGGCCTTTACCTGGACGAGGGTTACGCCTCGGCGGCGGTCTCCCATGAGGAACATTTGAACGCCGACACCAACACGGTGGACGTGGAGTTCAACATCGTGGAAGGCACCTCCATCAAGGTGGGACCCATTGAGGTCTTGGGGGCGGAAGCCTTCAGCGCCAAGAAGGTGGCCGACCAGATGAAGGACATCCACAAGGGAGACAAGTACAAACCCGAAAAACTCGACGAGGACCTGCAGCAGATCGAGGACTTCTACCATAACGAGGGTTATCTGCGCGCCGCGGTGGTTTCCCACAAGGAACGCATCGATACCGCCCTGCGGACGGTTTTCATCTCCATCACGGTGAAGGAAGGCGTCCAATACACTGTCGGCGCCTTGAAACTCGAGGGCAACGTTTTATTCGACGACAGCGACATGCTGAAGGCCTTCGGCCTCAAGACCGGCGACCTCCTGCGGCAAAACGACTTGGACACGGGGCTTCGCGCCATGCGCAGCCTTTACGCCGACAAGGGCTATATCTACGCCAACGTGACCCAGCAAATGGACTACAACGACGACTTGAAGAAGGTGGACCTGGACTTCAAGGTCACCGAGGGCGCCATCGCCTATGTGCAGGACGTCAAGATCGTCGGTAATTACAAGACCAAGGATTATGTGATCCGCCGGGAACTGGAAGTGAAGCCGGGCGACAAGTTCGCCGCCGACAAGATCCGTGAGTCCGCCCAGAACCTTTATAACCTGGGTTATTTCGAGGAAGTCAACCCCGAGGTCCAGCCGGGCGACACGCCGGGCAAGGAAATCCTGGTCTTCCGCGTGAAGGAACGCCAGACGGGTTCCATCAGCGTGGGCGCGGGGTACAGCTCGGTGGAACAGCTGGTCGGGAACGTTTCCTTCAAGGAAGAGAACCTCTTCGGCAAGGGCCAGAAGTTCAACGTGGACCTGCAGTTCGGGGCCTTGCAGACCAGCATTGACGCGGGCTTTACCGAGCCTTGGTTGTTCAACACGCCGACGTCCTTGAGCGTGCAATTCTTCGACACTACCCAGACCTACAACACCAACGTGATCGGAAGCTCCACCTCGACCCAGTATTACGACCAATTCCGGGTGGGCGGTTCCTTAAGCTTGGGCCGCAAGTTGAGCCGCAACTGGAGCATCTTCGGCACCTATGATTACGAGTATGACACCATTTACGACGTCCAGCCCCCCTTCAACGACCCCACCAATCCGCAATATGTGCCCAAGTCCCACGGCGCCACCAGCAGCTTCACGCCCCGGGTGGTTTTCGACAGCCGGGACAATTATTTCGACCCCCACACGGGCTGGAAACACCAATTGTCGGTGGAATTCGCCGGCGGCCCCTTGGGCGCCAATTACAACTACATCAAGGTGGTGGAGGATACCAGCCACTTCATCCCCCTGCCGCTTGACTTCACCTTGGGCGAGCATGTGCGGTTCGGCGTGGCCCAGGCTTATCCCTTCCTGAACTATTACGCGGACCTTCCGATTTACGACAAGTTCTTCGCGGGCGGCACCGACACCATCCGGGGTTACAACGAGCGCACCGTGGGGCCCTTGAACGGCGGCAACGCCTTGTTCGTCAACAACCTCGAACTCAAGCACGCCTTGGTCGGCCCCTTGCGCGGCGTGCTCTTTTTGGACGGCGGCAATTGTTGGAGCGATTACATCAGCATCAACAACGACCTGCAGTGGGGCGCGGGGCTCGGCCTGCGCTTGACCATCCCGGGAACGGTCATGGCCATCCGCCTGGATTATGGTTGGCCGATCATCACCGATCTGCCGATCTCCTCCGCCCCCCGGGGCGGCGTGTTGCACTTCAACCTGGGAGATATTTTCTAGGACGAGGCGAGAAGGACGATTCGACGACGGCATCCATGGCCGGCCCCCGGGGGCCGGCTTTTTGCTTTTGTGGGGATCTTCGGGGCGGTCTTTTTGTTGGTTTGACCGGTCTTTTCCCTTATGATTTCCCCATGAAAATCCTGTTGACCAACGATGACGGCTTCGACGCGCCGGGCTTGGCGGCCTTGGCGGCGGCCTTCGGGGATTTCAAGGACGTGGCGGTGGCCGCGCCCGACCAACAGGCCAGCGCCAGCGGCCATTCCATTTCCCTCCATCGCCCCATGGAAGCCCGCAGGGACCCGCGCTTCAACCGGCCCGACGCCTTCCGGGTTTCCAGCACCCCGGCGGATTGCGTGAGGCTGGCCATCCTCCAGCTTTTGCCTTGGAAACCCGACCTGGTGATTTCGGGCGTCAACCAGGGCGCCAATTACGGGTCCTTGATCTTTTACTCGGGTACCGTGGCCGCCGCCGCCGAGGCCGTGCTTTTGGGCGTGCCGGCCATGGCGGTTTCCTTGACCAGCCACACTTCGAAGGATTTCGGGGCGGCCGCAGCCTATGCCAAGACCTTGGCCCGCCACATCGGCGAGAGGGGATTGGAAAGCGGGACCCTTTTGAACGTCAATGTGCCGCCCCTGGCCAAGGACCGGATCAAGGGCGCGGTCCTGACCCATCAAGGCCAATTCCGCCACGTGGACGACTTGGCGCCCCATCCCCACTTGGCGGGCCATTACCACTATGTCTTGGACAGCCCCACCGAGCCGATGAGCGAGGATCCGGATTCGGACGTGGCCCGGGTGGGGGCTGGGTTCATTTCGGTCACCCCGCTTCATTTGGATTTGACCGCCAAGCATCAATTCCCGGGTTTCGTGGATTGGCCTTGGGGAGACCGCTCTTGGATGGATTGAAGCCCGGCTCCCGGTTGGCGGTGGGTTCCTTGCCCCAAGGGGAAGCGGCGGAAGCCCTGCGCTTCCAGGCCAGGTTTTTCCCCGAAATACCCGCCTGGCCCCAATTGCCCAAACGCTCCCGGCGTGAATCCATGGTCCGCCAAGGCCTTTCGGGGATCCCCGGGATGGTTTGGGGGGAAGAGGGAAACCCGATTTGGACCCTGCGGGAAGCCGATACCGAGGAAGCCTTGGAACTCTTGGTTTCGGAAAACCGCTCGGGAAAGTTGGGCCGGGCTGCTTTTTTGGAAGGGGAGGCCGATGGGTTCGAGGCCTTCCGGCAAGCCATGGGGGGGACCTTGGGCGCCGGGGCAATGGCCCTGAAAGGCCAATGCGCGGGCCCCATCACCCTAGGGCTCGCCTTGCGGGACGAGTCGGGCAAACCGGCTTTGGCCTCCAAGGCCCGCATGGAAATTTTGGTCGAGTACCTGCTTTTACAGGCTCGGTGGCAATGCGCGAGGCTTCTTGAGTTGGGAAAGCCGGTGGTTTTTTTCCTGGATGAGCCGGCGATGAACGACCGGTTGGACCCCCAAACTTACGCGCTTCAAGCCTCGGATTGGGAAAGGTGGTATGAGTCGATTTTGGGCCGGCTCCAGGAAGAAGGCTTCCTGACGGGCATCCACGCTTGCGGGGCCGGTTCCTGGAATTGGGCCTTCAAAACCCCGATGGAAATTTTCCATTGGGACGCCTTTCGCGATGGGGCGGCGATGGCGGATCAGGCGGACGCCGGCGCGGCGTTCCTGGCCAAGGGCGGCATCCTGGCCTGGGGCCTGGTCCCCACCCAACCTTTCCGGGGGTCCTTCCCCGAACCGGCGGAACTCTTGACCCGCTGGATCGAGGGGGCGCGGCTTTTGGCCCGACGGGGCCCCTCGCCCGAGGAGATCGCCGGTCGCTCCTTTTTCTCGACCTCCTGCGGGTTGGGAATTAGCCCGATCGGATTGGCGGAGCAGGCGGTAAGGTGTCTGGACATGTTGGCCACGCTTTGGCGGGTGGAAACCGAAGAAGGAACCCGTCCCCATCTTTTTTGACAGGAGCTTCGCGTGAAACAGAGAAACGACAGGGGGGCCATCGCGGTGGCCTTTTTGCTTATGGCCTTGGCTTGCGCCGAGGTCTGGTTCCTGACCATGCCCTATGAGCAAGAGGCCGCGGCTTTTTGCGGGGGCATGGCTTATATCGGATGGGCCTCTTATATCACCCTTTTCGCCCTGTTCCTCACGGCGCGCATTCCCCGCAAGGTCCTGGCTTTTTGGTTTCTCTTCAACCTGCTGGTGGACACCGCGCTGCGGGTGCATGTGCTCTTGGGGGCCCGGGACCTCTTCAGCATCTTTTTGCTCTTGGCCTCGCCTTTTATTTTCTGCGTCTGCCTGACCACGCTTTGGGTCTATTCCTTCGACAAGCGCAACGGGCCCGAGGCTTAAGCCGGATTTTCACCCTGTGGCAAGCCGAAAATCCGGATGATGGGACAAAAGTTCCGCCTCTTGCCGGTCCTGAAACTTCGCGCCCTTGGTGAACTTGGCGGTAAAAGAGGTTCGCCTTTTACCCTTGGTTTTGAAGGGTTTTTTTGTTGGTGCGGGGCGGTAAGTCCCCTATACTGTGCGCGCTTTCTCCCTCGCCA
>DATKNU010000225.1:0-11539 GCA_035541195.1 bacterium | reverse complement strand
GCGACATGACCCGGGGCCAGTCGCTCATCGTCTGGGCCATCTCGGAAGGCCGCAAGGCCGCCCAAGGCGTGGACAAGTGGTTGATGGGGGAGACCCAGTTGGAATCGGTCCTCTGACCCCAAGGCCTTTTTTCGCCCCCTGATCCCGATCCCTTGAAAGTGGGAAAACCCCCATGGTGAAAGCTTTCCGGACGGCGGGTTTTTTCCGGGCCTTTTGGCGGCCCGGGTTCCTGTTGATCCTTTTTCTTGCCGCCGGACCCCTTTTTCCGGACCCCCTCACCGTCGGCGAAACCTCCATTTCCTTGAATATGGACGGGCATTTGGAGGATTGGCCCGCCAGCCGGATGATCACCCTGGACCAGGCTTCCCAAGTCGTGGACGGCGGCTTCTTTTGGAAGGGGCCCGACCAATTCAGCGGACGGGTCTTCCTCACCTATGACGGCGACTTCCTTTATGTGGCGGCCCTGGTGAACCGCGCCGGGTTCCCCGTGAATGACAACGAGCCCCAGGCCCTATGGAACGGCGATTGCCTGGAATTGTTCCTTTCCGCGGATCCGGACCCCCGGCGCTTGACGCGGCTGGACTACCACATCGGCATTTCCCCCGGCACCAAATGCGTGAATCCCCAGGTTTGGTGCTTTGACCAGAAGGGGCCTGTTCCGGGGGCCCGGGTTAAATCCAAAATTTCCAAGAAGGGCTATATTTTGGAAGCGGCCCTGCCCCTGGAGTTTTTCAAAGGTTTGACGCTGGCCCCGGGCGCCACCTGCGGGTTCGACCTGGCTTTGGACGAGGGCGGGGCCGTGGGAATCGGCCGGTTGCTTCAGATGGACTACGCGGGCCAAGCCAATAGTTGGTTGAATCCCTCGGCTTGGATTCGACTGACCTGGACAGGTCAAACCACGCTGAGCATCCCCTCGCAGGACGAGGCGGACCAGAATTCAATTTTGGTGGCCGACGGCACCAAGGGAACGCCCTTTTTGGGCCTTCAAAAGGTCAGCGGGACGGTGGGGGACGCCGCCGGACATCCCTTGGCCGGCGCGAAGGTCTGGACTTGGCCCTCGACCTTAAGCGCCGTGACGGATGACCAAGGAAAGTTTACGTTTCCCGAATTGAAGCTCTACGGCCAGACCGTTTTCTACGCCGGGAAAGACGGCTATTACACCTCTTTGGGAACCCTGGTGCCGGGAAGCCGGGCGGTGACCATTCACCTTTTCCCCATGCCCATTCCCATCCTGGCTTCGGGGCAAAAAACCTCCCCCCAGTTTTTCGCGGCGGATTTATCCCTGGATCCTTCGGGGGCGGTGCCCTCCGATCTTCCGGTGAGCCTGGTCCGGGGACTGCGATTGAATCTTTTGTGGCTTCGCGGGGAAAGTTTAGAGGGCCTGAGTCCCGCGGCCCAAAGGGAAGCCCTGGGCCGTTTCGCGGATTATGCCCAGTCGGTGGGCGCCCAGGCGGGGATGGAAGTCCCTTGGAATTCCCAGGCGCTGTCCCAGGCGGCGCTTGGGGCCCAGGAGGGGCGGATCGCTTATTGGGCCTTGGGGGACGCGCCCGATCAATCAGGCCCTCCGGACGCTTACGGCTACGTCAATGACTTCCGGAATTTCTTTAACTTGGTGAAAAGGCTCAATCCCTCGTCGGTGATCGTGGGGCCCAATTTGTCCTCGGACAAGGGCCGGGGAGCGGGGGATTGGTTGACGCCTTTCCTTCGTTTTGACGGGGACATCGCCAATTGGGTTTCCCTGGGGCATGAAGCCGTTCCGGTTTCTTCCCGTCCCGCCACGGAGGCCCTCGCGGACGACATCCGCCAACTAGCGGCCAGCCACCAGGCTTTTCAAGCCGAGGTTTCCCGGCATTCGGACATTTACGTCCCGGCGGTTTATTCGCGGGTGTCGCCTTTCGCGGCCCCGGTTTCCCTGGCCGGCTCCTTCGCGCCATGGCTTTGGGAGGCGGATGTTTTGGGAACTTTCTTGCGGGAAGGGGTCCAAAGCGCGGTTTGGGGCGATTTAGAGTCGGCCGGCGGACAGGGTTTGTTCTCCCAGGGCGTGGCCACTCCCTCGGCCCGGGTCTTGGGGCTTTTTTCCAACTATTGGCGGGGTCTGCTGGTTCCGGCCAAGGTTTTAAAACCTTGGGTGAGTGTTTACGCTTGCCGGGAACCTGAGACCGGCGATGTGACGCTTTTCATCCTCAATGAGAGCCCCCAGTACGATTGGTTCAATATCGCCTTGAACGGGCAAGGGAACGATTTGGTGGTGGAGGGGGGGCTCGACCTTCATTGCCGCTTCGAGGTGCCCGACCAGGGCTTGGCCCTGCTGCGGTTCAAAGCCGACGGGTCTTCGGGCGAGTCCGTCATTTACACCGGGAAAATGGCGGCCTTGGGCCAGCCGCCCACGGCCCAGGCCTTCAAGCCATGAGGACGAGACCCGGCGGCGTTCCCGAGGGATCCTTTCAAATCACCCCGCTGGATTCCTTGGTGCTTTGCTATCAAGTGGTGCTGTCGGGGGTCATCCTTTTTTCAAAACTGGGGGAGGACGACAAGTTCCGGTTGGTGGCGGAGCATTTATGCTTTTTGGCGGGCCTCCTGGCGCTGCTTTGGGCCTTGGAGCCCCTGGCCCATCCGATCTTCCGTTTTTTTCGTGAGATGTATCCCCTGATCTTGATGTTGTTTTTTTACAAGGAAATCGGCCTGCTCATCCACGGCTATTTCGACTGGAGCCTGGATGACTGGCTGTTGAGCAAGGACTATCAATTGGGCCATGTGGCCCTGTCGGTCTGGCACCTCCAGCAGTTCCATCCGCCCTCGCGCCTTCTAAACGAAATCTTCAGCTTGGGCTACGGTTTTTACCTGGTGCTCATCCCCTTGGCGGCCCTGACGCTTTATTGGCGCGCCCCCTTAAACGTCTTCCGGACCTTTCTTTTTTCCCTCTGCTTCACCTATTATCTTTGTTACCTGCTCTTTATTTTTTTGCCGGCGGAAAGCCCCCGTTTTTATATCCCGGGTTTGCGTGAGTCCCTGGAAGGCTATTGGATCTCCGAGTGGGTGCATTGGGCCGTGGAAGGCAACGCTTTCCCGGGGGGGTCCTTCCCCAGTTCCCATATCGCCGCGGCGGTCATTTGCATGCGTTCTTTCCCTTACTTGGGCCGGTGGCGTTATTTGGCGGTTTTTTTCACCCTGCTTTTGTTCCTCGGCACCATTTACGGGCGCTATCACTATTCGGTTGATGTCATGGCGGGTTTGGTAGTAGGTTTGGTTTGTTACGTCTTGGCGCCTTGGCTTCAAAAGCATTGGCCTTTAGTCTTGAACTGGGAGCAGGAACCTTATGGAAGAATCCAAAAAACCGCTCACGGAAGCTGAAAAGCAGATCCTGCGGTTGGAATCGCTCCGAGCCAAGCGGGAAGAGGATTCCAAGCAATCCGCCGAAAAGGCCTTTTTGCCCCCCCGGACCGTGGTGGAACAAACCATCGAGAAGCTCCAGGCCATGAAGGCCCAGGCCCGCAAACCCGTCGAAGTCCGGAAGGGCAAGCGGCCGAAAATTGAGGGGAAGCAAAAAAGCGCCAAGATTCCCCAGTTGCAGCTGTCCGTGTTGGAACAGCTCATGGCCAAGGACAAACGCCTTCGCTCCGGCCAAGTCATGCGCATCGCCCTGAGCCGCTTTTTGGAATTGGACCTGACCCCCGAGGAAGTGGAGTTGGAAACCCGCATCGGCGAGTTGCTGCGCCAAATGAAGAACCGCCCCTGAGCCGCCCCCTTTACCGATCCCCTGGAGATTGACTTGAGGCTTTTTATCAACGGAGAATTGAAGGACTTGGCCGTCGGGACCGATTTGGCCGGCTTGATTCAATCGCTGGGCCTGCGGCCCGAAACCCTGGTGTCCGAGGTGAACCTGAAAATCATCCAGGCTGCGGACCGGGCTGGCTTCGCGTTGTCCGAGGGCGACCGGGTGGAGTTGATTCAATTCGTGGGCGGAGGCTGAGCGTGGCGGCGACTATCGACAAGATCCAATCCCAAGATACCTATCAAATCAACGGCAAGACCTTTACGTCCCGGCTCCTAGTGGGCACGGGAAAATACGCCACCCACGAGCTCATGGCCGAATGCCTGGAGGCCTCAGGCACCGAGATGGTGACGGTGGCCCTTCGGCGCATTCCCTTGGACAAGAAGAACGAGAAGAACCTCCTCGACTTCATCGATTTAAAAAAATACACCCTTTTGCCGAATACGGCGGGTTGCTACAGCGCCGAGGAGGCCATCCGGGTGGCCCACTTGGCCCGGGCGGCCGGTTTGTCCGACTTCATCAAACTGGAAGTGTTGTTCGACGAGAAGACCCTGCTACCCGATCCCCTGGCGACGCTGGAGGCCACGAAGATCCTGGTGAAGGAAGGTTTCACCGTCATGACCTACACCTCGGATGACCCGGTCATGGCCCAGAAGCTTGAACAGGCGGGGGCCCACGCCGTCATGCCGGCGGGTTCGCCCATCGGCTCGGGCCAAGGGGTGCTCAACCCCAACAACATTCGCATCATCCTGGAAAAACTCAAGTGCCCGGTTTTGATCGACGCGGGCGTGGGGAGCGCGTCGGACGTGGCTTTCGCCATGGAGCTGGGCGTGGTGGCGGTCTTGCTCAACACCGCGATCGCCCACGCCAAGGACCCGCTCAAGATGGCCTATGCCATGAAAAACGCCTGCGAAGCCGGACGCCTTTCTTATCGGGCGGGCCGCATCCCTAAAAAGCTTTATGCCCAGGCCTCGACCCCGGACAAGGATTTTTGAACCCTTGGAAGAACCACGGGGTCTTTTATCCAAAGCCGGGATTTACCATGTCACCGGCCTTTCACCCGGTCTTTCCGCTATTGAGGGGGGACTCAAGGGCGGCGTCCAAATCCTCCAACTGCGGGATTATTCCTTGAAGGACGGGGAGCTGCTTGGGGCCGCGCGGGCCCTGCGCGAGCTGACCCGCCGATACCAAGCCCTTTTCATCGTCAACAACCGCCCCGACATCGCGGTTCTTTCCGAGGCTGATGGGGTCCATGTGGGCCAAGAGGATCTGCCGGTCAAGGAAGCCCGGCGAATCCTGGGGCCCGGGAAGATCGTGGGGGTTTCCACCCACGCCCTGGGGCAGGCCCAAAAGGCCATTGCCGAAGGGGCCGACTACCTGGGCGTGGGGCCGGTTTACGCCACGCCCACCAAGGCGGGTCGAACTCCGGTGGGGCTTGATTACGTAAAGCAAGTGGCCGGCCTGAACCCGCCGATTCCCTGGTTCGCCATCGGCGGGATTGACGCGTCAAATCTCCCGGCGGTTTTGGAAGCGGGGGCCCGGCGGGTGGCGGTGGTGCGGGCCATCGGCGAATCCAAAGATCCCGAGGCGGCCGCCCGTCAATTGGGGCAGGGGCTTGAAAAAGCCCCCCTTTCCAAGGCCTAAGGGCCCTCCCGCCCTTGAGTTTCGCATAGCCTCACGCCTATAATTACATTGAAGTTCATTTTGAAAGGCATTTGCTATGCTTCTTCCCATCGTGATCTACCCGGACCCCCGGCTCCAGCTCAAGAGCAAGCCCGTCACCCAATTTGATGAAAAACTCAAGCAATTGGCCTTGGATATGACCGAGACCATGCGGGATGCCTTGGGCGTGGGTTTGGCCGCCATCCAAATCGGGGAACCCATCCGGATGATGGTGATGGACGTGAACTATGACCGGGAAGACCGGGGGGAAGCCTTGGCACTTTGCAATCCGGTGGTCCTGGAGGAGTCGGGGACCGACCTCTCGGAAGAGGGCTGCCTTTCCATTCCGGACCTCCGGGAAGAGGTCGAGCGGGCCTTGCGGGTCAAGGTGAAGGGCCAGCTTTTGGATGGAACCGAAAAAACCTTCGAGTTCGAGGGCCTTTTGGCCCGTTGCGTCCTGCACGAGATTGACCACATGAACGGACAGCTTTTCATCCAAAAAATCCCGGCGGTCAAGCGCATGTTCCTCAAGCGCCAGCTCGACCAGTTGAAGAAAAATTACAAAGAATCCGTTCGTCTCTGATTTCCCCCGCCCGGCACCGCCTTTGAATCCCCTTAAAATCGTCTTCATGGGCACGTCGGATTTTGCCGTGCCCGCCTTGAGGGCTTTGGCGGGCGCTTCTTATCCGATCCTTTCGGTGGTGACCCAACCGGACCGGCCCGCGGGCCGGGGACTGGAATTGAAGGCCTCGCCGGTGAAGCAAGAGGCCTTGGCCCTTTCCCTCCCGGTTTTCCAGCCCGAAAAGATCAAGGCACCCGAATCCGTCGAATTCCTCAGAAATTTAAGGCCGGATGTGATGGTGGTGGCCGCTTACGGGCAAATATTGCCGAAGGCGGTTTTGGAAATTCCACGGGTGGCCTGCTTGAACATCCACGGGTCCCTATTGCCGAAGTGGAGGGGCGCCGCGCCTATCCACTATGCCTTGATGAACGGCGACGGGGAAACCGGCGTCACGATCATGTACATGAACGAGAAAATGGACGAGGGCGATATTTTGTTGATGGAAAAAACCGCCGTGGGCCCGTTGGAGACGACGGGGCAGTTGCATGAGCGCCTGGCCCAAATGGGCGCCCAGGCGTTGGTCAAGGCCCTTGAGCTTTTGAGCGACGGCAAGGCGGGCCGGACGCCCCAAGACGGCTCCCAAGCCACCTACGCCCCCAGCTTGAAGCGGGAGCAATGTAAAATCCGATGGGACCGAAGGGCGGGCCAGGTGGTCAACCAGATCCGGGGCTTGTCCCCTTGGCCCTGCGCCGAAACCCAATGGGGCGGAAAACAATTGAGGGTTTTTCAAGCTGAAGCGGTTTCGGGCGCCGGGGCAACGCCGGGGCAGGTGCCCCTTGCGGGACAAGTGCCCCCGCCGGGGCAGGTGCTCTCCATCGAAAAAGAAGGTATAACGGTAGCCGCTTTAGACGGCCGAGTATTGATGAAAGAAGTCCAGCCGCCGGGGAAGCGCCGCATGAGCGCTTATGATTTCACCCTGGGCCATCCTGATTTTAAGACAGGCGAACAATTAAAATGACCGAAGCCTCCGATTCCGCCAAGCCCGCCTCCGGCGCCAAGAAATCCTCCGCTAAAAAACACGGCTCGTCCCGCGCCCGAAAAAGGCCCGGGGCTGACTTTGCCCGCAAGAAGTCCGGTTCTCGCGGAAAACCGATGCCGGGTCGGGGTCCGCGCGGCAGCGCGGGTCCTAAAAGGGATTTGGGTCCCCGGCGCGACAGTGTTTCACCCTCCCGCTGGTACGCGGCGGACGCCCTGCTCAAGATCGAAAAGGGCGCCAAAATCGCCGATGTTTTTAAAGGCTTAAGGGCCCTCAAGCCCGAGGATCAATCCTTGGGCCGGGAGTTGATTTATGGTTGTACCCGGCAAAAGAAACTGCTGGATTATCACCTGGCCTCTTTTTGCGCCAAGCCCTATCAAAAGCTCCCGGTGGAGATCCATATCGCCCTTCGGTTGGGGCTTTACCAGATGCTGTTTCTGGACCGCATTCCCGCCCACGCGGCGGTCAATGAGTCGGTGGGGTTGGTCAAGAAAACGCCCTTCGGCGAGCTGGCCGGGTTGGTGAACGCCTTGCTTCGCACCGCCGAAAAGAAAAAAGCCCAACTCGAGGTCAAGGGCAAGGATGAATTTGAAACCCTGGCCATCCGCCATTCCCACCCGGATTGGATGGTCAGGCGCTGGGGCGAAAGGCTTTCCTTGGAAAAGCTTGAGGAGCTGCTTCGGGCCGACAACCAACCCCACCCGGTCTACCTCAAGATGGACCCGGCCCGCTCCGCGAGGATTTTGGAAAGCCTCGCGAACCAAAGCTTCAAGGTGGAGCCATTGCCTTGGCCCCCCCATACGGCCCGGATTTTGGACAAGGGCGTGGGCCTTTTTGAGACCGATAGTTTTAACCAAGGCGATTGGATCGTGCAGGATTGGGTTCCCCAAGCCATGCTGGAGATGGTTCCGGTGAAGCCCGGGCAGAAACTTTGGGATGTTTGCGCCGCCCCCGGGGGGAAAAGCATCGGCCTAGGTTGGTTGGTGGGGAACCAGGGACAGGTTTTGGCCAGCGACGCGGCGCCCGAGCGCCTGAAGAAACTCGAGGAAAACCTCAAGCGCATCCAAATGACGCAGGTGAGGGTCGTGGAAAGTCGCATCGAGAAATTGCCGCCCTCGCAAAAGTTCGACCTGGTTTGGGTGGACGCGCCCTGCAGCGGCACCGGGGTCTTGTCGCGCCGGGCGGATTTGCGCTGGAAATTACAGTCCCGCGAGATCATCGCCCAGGCCGAGCGCCAATTGGGGCTTTTAAAAGAGGCCCAAGGACATGTTTACGCCAACGGCTACCTGGTTTACAGTACCTGTTCGCTGGAACCCGAGGAAAACGACGGGGTGGTAGAGGCTTTTCTTTTGTCCCATCCCGAGTATGAAGTTTATTTTCCGCCCTTGCCGGTGGACCGGCCTGAAATTGAGAAGGTGGGGCGCGGTTTGATGTTTTGGCCCCGGGCGGACCATGACGGCGGCTACCTGGCGGTCCTGAAAAAGAAAATGATTTGACCGGAAAGAACCTGAATTTGAGAACGATTCTTTTGCACATTCTGACCTTGGCCTTGGCCTGGGGAAACCTGGCGGCCCGGGCCGAGGAAGCGCCTTATTACGATTTGATCCTCAAGGGCGGTTTGGTGGTGGATGGGAGCGGGTTGCCTCCTTATCGGGCGGACGTGGCTTTTAAGGACGGGCGGGTGGCGGCCATCGGCCACCTGGACGAGTCCCAGGCGGGCCAAGTCCTCAAGGCCGAGGGGCAAGTGGTGGCGCCGGGCTTCATCGACATCCTGCGCCATAACGACATTCTTTGGTCCCGGGCCGAGCAGGAAAGGGCCATCCGTGAGGGAATCACCTCGGCCTTGTCGGGCAACTGCGGTTTTTCCGTGCTGGACGTGGACAAGAACCTGGCCAAGCTCGAACGCCACCCCGGGCTTTTGAACCTAGCCACCTTGATCGGCCAGGGCAGCGTGCGCGATTGGTTCGTCAAAGGCAACCGCCAGCACCCGCCCACGCCGGCCCAGATGCAGCAAATGAAGGACTTCGTGGCCCGGGCCATGGACCAGGGGGCTTTTGGGCTTTCCAGCGGGCTGGGGTATGAGCCGGGGGAATGGTGCGAGCCGGCCGAACTCGAGCAATTGGCTTCGGTCTTAACCCGCTATCCCCACGCGGCTTATTACACCCACATCCGCAATTACCGCTCCAACGTGCTTTCGGCCATCCAGGAAGCCATCCAGGTGGGCCGGGTGGACCAAGTGCCGGTGGTCATCCAGCACCTTTTGTTCAAGCTTCCCAGCAATTGGGACCAAACGGAAAGCGGGCTCAGGCTTTTGGAGGACGCCCGGGCCGAAGGGGTGTCGGTTTACGCCAGCGTCTATCCTTATGATTTTTGGGGCAATGAGGTCCAAATCCCGCTGACCCAGTTCCTTTACCTGCGCCCCGAGACCTTTCGGTGGTCCTATTACACGAGCCTGGAAAAAGTCACCGGGGTGCTGGCCCTCATTCGCCGCCGCCTGATGGAATATGGGGGCGGGGACAAGGTGGAGATCACCCGGACGGGCCATAAACGCGAAGCCGATTGGGTGGGCCTGACCCTGAGGGATTTGGCCAAGCTTCGGGGCCTTTCCGAGGAAGAGACGGTCCTGGCCCTGATCCTTGAAAACGGCAAAGACCTGAAAATTTGCTACCATGGGCTTTCCGAAGAGGGATTGATCAAGAAGATCCAGGCGCCCTATGTGCTCTTCGGGTCCGATTCCACCGGCAACATTCCCCATCCCCGGGATGTGGGGGCTTTTCCCCGGTTGATCGGCACTTATGTTCGGGACAAGAAAGTCGTGAGGCTTTCCGAGATCATTGAACGGCTCACTCGGGAGCCGGCGGCCTTGATGGGCTTGAAGGACCGTGGCTTGCTCAAGCCCGGTTATTGGGGGGACGCGGTGGTTTTCAACTTGGACACCATCGCCGATAAAGCCAGCCCCTCGGCGCCTTGGGAACAGCCCGTGGGCGTCAATACGGTGATCGTGAACGGACAGGTGGTCCTTCAAAACGGGGAAATGACCGGCAAGTCTCCCGGCAAGGTTTTACGGCGAAGCAACCAATAGGGGGCGCGGATGAGAATCCCTTTCTGGATCCTGGCGGCGGTTCTCCTGGCGTCGCGGGTTTGCGCGAAAGACGGCTTCGACGTGCCCTTGTATGATCCCGCCACCCATCGGGACATCCTTCCGTCGGGGGAGGCGACCGTCGCCCCAACGGCCACCCTGCCCCCGGCGATCACGGCGACCCCCGGCCCAAGCCCCGCCTCGCCACCGTCGGCCTTAAAAACCCCGGCCATTCCGGCCGCCCCCCAATGGGCCCAGGTAAAGACCGTCCCGAAGGATGTGCTGGTCAACCCCAAGCTTTCCCCCTGGATGTCCTCACTGGGAATCGGAGTGGGCATTCCCGCCGGCGCCGAGTTTCCAAAGGCCTATGGTTTGGGATTCGACCTTCAACTGGGATCGGGCTATCGCCTGGATGACCACTGGTCGCTGTGGCTCGATTTCTCCCTGGGGCAATTCGGGTCCCGGAACGACACTTTATCCCAAAACAACAACTTCATGATGGTGGAGGCGGCGCTTGGGCTCAAATACCGTTTGACCGACGAAAGCTTCAGCCCCTTTCTCTTCGCGGGACCCGGCCTGGCCTATGGGGAAAACCGCAGCAACCAAGCCGTCCAATATGATCCCGGCACTGGCAGTTACGACATCCCGATCAACCGTTACGAGGTGGACGCGGTCGTTGAGGGCGGATTGGGGATTGATTTAAGGGTGGCGGATGCCCTGCATTTTTACCTGCAAGGAAGGGTGGTTTGCGATTTCATCTCGGAGGATTTCGCCGCCTATGCCTCCAAGGACAGCCCTTTGGTCTTGGTGCCGGTCGAATTGGGAATTTTGTTCGGTTATTGACGCTCGGGAAGGGAAACGATGCGGGAAGTCAACAACCAATCTTATTTGAGGATGCTGGCGCAAAGCCAGGCCATGGCCCAGGCGGCTTCCGAATTGGGAAAGGAAAAGGCCACGGCTCGGGCGCGCGCCCAAGCCGCCCAGGAATCCGATCAAGTGCGGGACCTGGCCCATACGGCCGGGGACAAGAAGATCACCCCGCAGAACGAGAAGTCCGGCGATGGAAACCAGCAGTCGGCGCCCGGATACCAAAAGTCTCGAGGCGACCGTCCGGGCGGGAAATCCCGGGAGGGGGAAGGGCCTCCAGATCCGCCCCGGCCCGGACCCGGGCCGGGGCGGATCGACCTCCGGGCATAAAAAAAGCGCGGCTTTGGGGCCGCGCTTTTTTTAACCTCCAACAAATGTGGACGTTTAGAGCATCGAGGAGTAAATGCGGTATTTCTTGATGATTTTCCCGCCCATGGCCGCGATGCCGTTGTTGATACCCTCGTTGTCCTCGAGCGTCCAGGAAAGCTCCCCGCCCTTGATCTTTCTTTTCTTGCCGGTCTTGAGGGCTTCCAAGTAAAGGACGGCTTCCAGTCCCTTCTT
>DATKNU010000224.1:0-5422 GCA_035541195.1 bacterium | reverse complement strand
AGTTCGTCGAATTTTTTCTCAAAGTCTTCGCAGGAAGTTTGAAAATCTATTTCTTCTTTAATTCTAGCAGTGAATTTATTTTTTAACTTTTCAACCTTTTCCAAATACTCTTTCAATTCCCTTTTGTAATTACTCGTTACTTCGTCTTTCACGATTTCAAAAATTAGAAGTTTATGTTTTGTTTTTTCTAAATAATTAAAAAGCGCTGAAAATGCATTTCCTTTTAACGTATAGTCACCGATGAAAATATTGCTATCCAAGATTACGTTCATCCTTACCTATTACCTTTCAGATTTTTAAATAATTGTTCTATGCTTAAACCTTATCCAGAATATCCTTCTTCCATGCATCTAACCCTTCCACCTTCTTGAACGAAGTTCCCGTGGGTTCCGCGTTTCGCTTCATCCATTCCCCTAATTCAGGGCTGGGGTTTGAGACTTTTAGAACTAACTGGCCCTTGGATTCCATGCGTTTAATAATTCCCATCATTTCCAGGTGGGCCTGGCGGATGCCGGCCTCGGTGACTCCTAATTTCATGTGGTATTGGACGTCATCGGCGATCATTTCCCAGCTCTTCTTCGACATGGCCGCCTTGAGGCCCTTTAAGGCCGGGGCCTTATAGCCCATCATGGCCAAGGCCAGGACCTTGGCTTCCACCTCCCGCAGGATGTTCTGCAGGGTGAGAGGATCGAGCTTCTCGACCAGTTCCTCCAGAATGGGCTCGGCGTTCGGGACGAAGTAGATGCCCAGCTTGTGCTCCACCACCTCCAACCGCTGCACGATCTCGCTCAAGTCCGGTGTGTCCGCCATGGCCGCCCCCTAGAAACATTAAATAGAAACACCTCAAATCTACCGCCAAGACGCAAAGACGCCAAGGAAGTCTTTGGTTCAACCACTCAAAACCACGCAAAATATCCTTTATCGCGAAGGCCGCATGCCGCAAAGTTTAAATATGTCCGGGGAAATGTCTTTCTTGGCGTCTTGGCGGTAAATCGGTGGTCTTTTATTTCAGGCCGTACACGTCCACGCGGTTGGAGAAGGTGGCGAGGTAAACCCGGCCGTTGGCTACCGTGGGCGGGACGTACTTGGCGTATTCGCCCACCGCGTCCTTGGCGTTGGCGTCGCTCCGCCAAAGTTCCTTCAGCGTTCCTTTCGCGTTGGCCTCGTAGGCCACCAGGGTGCCGTAAACCGGCTGGGGCTGGTTCATGAGGTAGGCGTCCCTCTGCGGGATGCTGACCCAAAGGATGCCGCTGTTCGGGTCGTCCCCGTCGGCCGAGAGGGAGAGGATGCCCCCCGGCATGCCGACGCTTTTCCGGGTGCTCATGGCGTAGGGATTGGCCTCATTGACGCCCTTGTCGCCCGTGATGCGGTTGACCTCCCTGGTCTTTTCCCCCCCGAGGGTGAACCCCACGAAGGAGGGGACGACGGCCACCGGCTGGTGGGAGCCGGAAACCAGCACCCGGGGCACGATGGCCGTGACAGGCTTGGTGTAATAGACCCTATCCCCCTTCACCGGGAACCGGAAATCGGGCCCCAGCACGTAGGCCCGCGCGTAGTCGTTCTCGGGCATGACGTAGACATGGTGGTCCGCCTGATTCCCTTCCTTGGACGTCCAGTAGACCGACCCCCCGTGGACGTGGTTGGTCAGGCAGTGGTCCTCCGGCGTCTGGGGAATTTCCCCGGGGGTGTAGTAATGGCTCACCAGGGCCCCGATGGTGATGAAGGCCGACTGGTAGGCCGCGTCGTTGCCCCGGCAGTCGTACTTGCCCAGGTTGTCCGACCGCAGGACGTAGTACCGGCATTCCTTGCCGGCGCCGATGATGAGGTCCGACGGCGCGCCGGGGTTGAGGGACTTCAACAGCACCAGGGGCCCCGCCGAACCCATGTCATAGTCGGTGTTGTCGAGCGTGCGTTGGTTGCTGGGGGTGAAATAATCCACCGGATGGAGGTTTCCATCCAGCTTGATGAAGCTGTCGCCGAAGTCGTTGCCCCCGCGCTCGTACTGGTTGAAGTCCCCGTTGCCGGAGATGACGTAGAGGTTCCCCGCCCCGTCCAGGGCCGGCCCCTGCCCCGCCTGCCAGATGCCGGCGCCCTCGCCCTTGATCTTGTCGTTGTCGCGGGTGTCGTTGAAGCGGGCGGCGAGGGAAAGTTTCCGGGTGGCGGGGTTCATCCTGAAGGCCATGACCCAGCCGTGGTAAAGCTCGGTGTCGCATTGCCCCGCCCAGGCCGCGTAAACGGTGTCGGCGTCGGCCGAAAGGGTGAGGGCGGCGCGGGGATTCTCCCACTGGGGGTCGAATACGCCCTGGTCGTCGGTGAAGGTGGCCGGGATGTCCAGGCGGTCGATCACGTGACCGTCGTGGATATCGAGGGCCCACAGGCGCTGGATGTATCGGGACCCGTCGGTCGAGGTCGCGCGGGCGAGGACGTAAAGGAGGCCGTTCAGGCGGTCGATCACGGGCGTTCCCATGATGCCGATGTTCCCGCCCTTGCCGATGTTCTTGTAGAAGGTCCCCAGGTTCATGGGCACCTGGATGGCGCCCGAATAGGCCTGGCAGGGAAAGCTCTTGCTGTTGGTGGGAACCTCGGTGGCGGGGTCGAAAACCTCCGCGCGCCAGAGGTAATTCCCTCCCCGGACGCCCGGGTCGGCGTTGAAGGCGTAAACCCGGTCGTCCACCGTGGCCACGAAGACCATGTTGACGGGCTTGGCCGGCCCGCTTCCGTCGGTCCAATCCACGCGGGGGACATAGAGCGGCTGGGCGTAGATGGCGTCGCTGACCCTCAAAGTGCCCTTGAGGTGAAAGGGGCCTCCCGGGTGGACGGTCTTGGGGGAAAGTTCCTTCTCGCAAAGGTACGCGCCGGTCCTTTGGCTGTCGTTGTGCTGGGTCCAAACCGCGTCGTTGGGGGCCGGGGTGGGCGTGCCGGTGGCCGGGGTTTGGCCCCATCCGGGAGCGGCGAAGAGCGCAAGAACGATGAGGGCTTTGAAGGGCTCGTTCACTTTTTCCCCTCCGGCGTAGCTGGGGCGAGCGTGACGCTTTGGTTGAACAGGTCCCGGTCCACGAACAGCTCGGCCCCGTCCCGCGCGGCGTACTGGGGCTTGGGGCTGAACTCGGACTCCCGGATGGATTTTCGGATCACCTTGACCGCGTACATGCAGATGAAATTGTGGTGCATGTCGCCCACCATCTGCCCCCCCATCATCATGGGGTGGGCGCCGGGCCCGCGCTTCAATTGGAGGAGCAGGGGGAAAGGCCCGTTCCTCAGGTCGTCGTTGGGCTCCAGCTTGATCTTGCGGCCGTGGCCGTCGGGGTCGGCCAGTTCCTGGGCCCCGCCCGCGGTCCAAAGATTGATTTGGAAATCCTGCTTTCCCGGGGCCTGGCCCGGGGGGGCCCCCTGCGGCGCCAGGGAATAGTGGTAGGTGGCCTCATAGGCTTTGACCGACTTGCCGAAATCCTCCTCGCCCAGGAACGAGGCGAACTTGGGGTTCAAGACGGAGGCCTTAGAAACCTCCACCGGGTCGGGCGTGGCCACGGCGTCGAAATGGAGCTTTTTCTTTTTTTCCTCGGTCCACATCTTCCCGTCGGCCAGGTCCAGGAAGGCCGATTCCTTGACCTTGTGCACCTTGCCCCAGGCGTTTTCCGACTCATCCACGTCCACCCAGTCCATGCGCACCCGGCTTCCCTTGACCATGTAGCGCAGGTGGATGACCGGCTCGTAGGACGTGTAAAAAAGGTCGTAATCGATCTCCCCCTCGAAGGCCCTCGGGGCGGGCGTTGGGGTGGGAGCGGCGGCCAAGAGGGGCGTGAGGCTGAGGGCCCAGGCCAGGGCGGGCGCGGCGAGGAACTTCCTCATTCCTCGCCTCCGGAGCCGAGCTTGGGCAGGGGGAAGGTCACCCCGGGGCCGGCGAAGAACAGGACTTGGGATGAGGACGAGAAATTCGTGAGGTAATTGGCCTCCACTTCCAAGTGGATGTTAAAGAACTTGTTGGAGCGGTCCAGGTAATATTCGGCGCCGATACCCACCGGCACGTCGAAGAAACTCGTGTTGAAGTTCCTCAGGTCGAAGGCGCCGCCGGCGTCCAGGTAGCCGTAGATTTGGAAGCGGGGCGGCCCGGTGTTATAGCGCAATCCCGGCGCGACCCGAAGGTAACCGGTGCCCGTCCCGGCGACCGTGGCGTCCCAATAACCCAGGTCCACTTGCCAAACCCAGGCGCGGTCGTTCTCCCCCAGGATTCCGCCGACGCGTCCCTTGAGGAAAAAATCGCCGGTGGAATTCACGGGAGCCTGGAGCGAGGAGAGGAAATGGACGATGGGCCCCGCCTCCAGCGAGGCGTACCAGCCGCACTGGCAGTCGTCGTCGGGGTTCTCGACTTGACGGACCTTGCGGTAGGTGGCGGAGGCGCTGGAGGCCGCGAACGCGAGAAGCACCAGGAAGCACCACAAGCGTTTCATGTTTGTTCCTGTTCCGGGGTTAGAGGGCGACGGCTGATGCGGTAGTGTACAAAAGGATTTCCAGTGGCGTCACTTTTTTGTTGGCTTTTAAGTAACTGCACAAAAATTTACTGTCCCGCCAGGGTAAACGACTATTCGTGATTAGCAACACGTTCAAACTTCCCCGTTTTCCCGAAAAACGATTGCAGAATAAAAACCCTTTTATGATTTCACCGCTTGTTCTTCGCCTATTCATCCTTACAATGACACCTTTTCAACAATCTTTCCTTGGCGGGAGTTCATATGCAAACGCGGCTTTTGGGAAATTCAGACATGGCCATCACGCCCCTGGGAGTAGGTTCCTGGGCCATCGGCGGGCCCGACGGCAACTACAACTGGGGCCCGCAGGACGATAAGGATTCCATCGCCGCCATCCATAAGGCCTTGGACCTCGGCATCAACTGGATTGATACCGCCGCCGCCTATGGCAAAGGCCACTCCGAGGAGGTGGTGGGCCAAGCGATCCGGGGACGCTCACCCCGACCCTACGTCTTCACGAAGAATTCCCTCATTTGGGGCGAGGACAAGATCATCCGCAACAGCCTCAAGGCCGAAACCATCCGGATGGAGTGCGAGAAAAGCCTCAAGCGCCTGGGCGTGGATGCCCTCGACCTCTGGCAGATCCACTGGCCCAACCCGGACCCGGACATCGAGGAGGGCTGGGGAGAGATGGCGAAGCTGCAAAAGGCTGGCAAGGTGCGGTGGATCGGGGTGTCCAACTTCAGCCCCGCACAGATGCGCCGGGCCCAGGCCATCGCGCCCGTCACTTCCCTCCAGCCGCCCTACTCGGCCATCCGGCGGGACATCGAGCGGGAAATCCTCCCTTTCTGCGCCAAGGAAAACATCGGGGTCATCGTCTACTCGCCCATGCAAGCCGGGCTCTTGAGCGGCCGCATGAGCCGGGAGCGGCTGAGGAACCTAGCCGAGAGCGACTG
>DATKNU010000223.1:0-7130 GCA_035541195.1 bacterium | reverse complement strand
GCGACCGGGCCCGGAAGCAGTTCGACTTGGTCCAGTCCAACCTCGACCAGCTCCAGAAAAACTCCCGCAAGGTCTTGGACGAGTTGGAGCGCCTCAAGACGGCCTAGGTTTTGAGGGGAAGCGGGGGATTAGGGTTAAAGCTTGGGGTTTTCGCCTGTCGGCCCCGGCCTGTAAACGTTGACAGGTTTTGGCGCTCTAAGGTAAATTGACACGCTCTTAATTCCGAACCTATTTCTTTGAGGCCTTTTCATGATCTTTTGCCCGGCTTGCAGCGCCGAAAACCCCGACGGCACGAAAATATGCGTGAAGTGCGGCACCGAACTGCCCAAGGCCGCCGCTTTCACGCCCCCGACGGTGAAGGCCGCCGCCGGTCCGGCGGTTTCCAAGGCCCCCGAGAAGCCCTTCGGGGTCCGCGACATGGGACGGGACATGGTGGACGCCCTTTGGCTCATCGCCATCCTGGCCCTTTTGCTCATTGGCTTCATCGGGGAAGTCACCCAATGGACTTTCAAGTTCACCGAGACCGATGAGGCCAAGCTGGTGCAGGCGCCGGTCCTCGCCACCGCGCCGGCCCATCCCCGCGCCCACGGCCATGCCGGCATGATGGGCCGCCATCACGGGGTTTCCATTCCCGCCCACCACGCCGGCCTGGAAGAAACCAAACCGGTGGTGGAATTCGGGAATCCGGACAGCCTTTACGCCAAGGGCAAGGACCAATATGACCACAAGAACTACCACGGCTCTTACGAGAGCCTGAAGAAGGCCCTGGAGATCGACCCCACCTACGCCAAGGGCTATTTCGCCATGGGCTACCTCTACGCGAGGTTCAACATGAACGACGTGGCGGTGCGCATGTATGAGATGGCCCTGCGCTTCGACCCCAAGTTCGCCGATCCGATCAACAACTTGGCCATGCTTTATAAGAAGGCGGGGAACCAAGAGGACGCCCTGAGCCTTTTGCAGCAAGCCGTGGCTTTGGACGGCAGCAACGCGGATTTCCAATATAACCTGGGGGAGATTTACCTCGACCAGGACCAGCCCGACCAAGCCCTGGAAGCCTTCCAGAAGGCCGTGGCCTTGCGGCCCAGCGACCCCTCGATTTACAACGACATGGCGCTGACTTACGAGCGCTTGGGCAAGAAGCAGGAAGCCGAGGACGCCTGGAACAAGGTGATCCAATATGGCGCCTCGCCCGATTACCTCAAGCAGGCCAAGACCCACCTGGATTATCTACAGGCCCAAAGCTAACCGCGCCCGGCCTTACCTGGATCCCGCGGGCCTTTCCCGCCGGGATCCGTCCGCGAAAATACCCGCAAAACCGCGACCCCTTTTGGGCGATTTTCCCGTCCAACAATTCATGGAGCCTCGTTCAAATGGCGGGGTAATGGGTTTCCCGAAAAAAGTTTTTTTCCATGACTTCCCGGGCCCGCGCTTGGGGGTAAAATTTCCATGAAGGCAACCACACCCACCGCGAAGTTGACGCTTCGTTCCCCAAGCTGTTCTCCGTCCCGAATCATCTAACCGAAGCCGCCGGAATAGCTCGTCCGGTGTTTCGCTTCATTCCACCCACTTCATCCAAAAGAGGGGGACCTTATGACCCAGTTGACCCAAAAAGACGGCCGTTCCATCCATGTCCTGTTGGTGGAGGACAATCCGGGGGATGTCACCCTGATCAAGGAAGTCTTCAAGACCTCCAGCCGCCCCATTCAAGTGTCCCGCGCCCAGGACGGGGTGGAAGCGCTTGATTTCTTGAAGGACGAGACGCCCGACCTGATCCTGTTGGATTTGAACATGCCCAAGAAAAGCGGTTTCGAGGTATTGGAGGAGGTCAAGGGGGATTCCCGGCTCGCCGAGGTGCCCGTGGTGGTCTTGACCAACTCGAAGTTGGACACGGACGTCCGCCGGGCCTATGAGGCGCGCGCGAATTTTTACATCGTGAAGCCCTCGGACTTGGAGCGGCTCTTCGTGGCCCTGCGTTATGTGGAGCGGACCTGGCTGTAAGGCGGGAGGGTTTTGTGAACCCGAGATCAACCCGAATTTTATTGGTCGAGGACAATCCAGGGGACGCCTTGCTCCTGCAGGCCGTCTTGCGGGAAAAAAACGGGCCCGCCTATGTCCTCAAGCGCGTGGATCGCCTGCGAGCCTGTTTGGATTGCCTCCTGGCCGAGGCTTTTGACGTGGTTCTGCTCGACCTCTCGCTTCCCGATTCCTCCGGCCTTTCCACCCTGCGCGCGGTGATGGAAAAGGCCCCCCACTTGCCCATCGTGGTCCTCACGGGGCTGGGGGACCAGGAAACCGCGATCCAATCCCTGCACGAGGGCGCCCAGGATTTCCTGCTGAAGGACGAACTGACCGGCGCCCTGATCAAACGATCCATCAGCTACGCCGTGGAGCGGTTTGAACTGCTCCGGAAGGCCCGGGAAAACGAGGAGCGTTATTTTCTCACGGCCCAGGGCTCCCATGACGGTTTGTGGGACTGGAACCTGGTGACGGGACGGATCTTCCTGTCTTCCCGTTGGAAAGCCATGTTGGGTTATTCGGAAGGCGAGGTGGGCGACCGCCCGGCGGAATGGTTCGGGCGGATCCATCCCGAGGATTTGACGAAAGTCCGCCGGGACCTTTCGAATCACCTTTGCGGGAAGACCCCGCATTTTTCCGACGAGCACCGGCTGCGGCAAAAGGACGGGCGTTACCGTTGGGTTTTGGGGCGGGGCATGGCCACTCGGGACGGCCGCGGGCGCCCCACCCGCGTGGCGGGTTCCTTCACCGACATCACCCGCCACAAGAACATGGAACGGCAATTGGCCCTGCGGGCCTACTATGACCCCTTGACGGGCCTCCCCAACCGTTCCCATTTCAGGGAAAGCCTGGCGCGCTGTTTCAACAAATTCCGGCGCGACCCGGGCGAGCGGTTCGGCCTCTTGTTCCTGGACCTGGACGGCTTCAAGCAGGTCAATGACCGGTGGGGCCATGACGCGGGGGACGAACTTCTTTTCGAGTTCGGGCAAAGGATCCGGGCCAGCGTCAGGCCCACCGACATGGTGGCCCGAATGGGCGGCGATGAGTTCACCGTGCTTTTGGAACCCTTGCCCAATTCCGCCGAGGCCGTGGAGGTGGCCGAACGGATCCTGGCGGCCTTGAAGGAGCCTTTCCGCGTCAAGGGGATGGAATTGGCCGTCACCGCCAGCATCGGCATCGCCTATGTCGAAAACGCCGGCGCGGGGCCGGACGCCTTGCTTCGGGCCGCGGACGCCGCCATGTACCAGGCCAAGGTCGCCGGGCGGGGCCGCCATGAGATTTTCAGGGAAAAGTGGACGGGTTGAGGGGCATGGAACCTTCCGGTTTTCCCGTCCGGGCCCGTTTTTGGGCCGCCAGCGGCCTGCTCTTGGCCCTTTATGTGGTCTCGGCCAAGCTGGGCCTGACCTTGGCCTTCGTGAACGCCAGCGCCACCGCGGTTTGGCCGCCCACGGGGATCGCGATGGCCGGACTGCTTCTTTTGGGGTACCGGGTTTGGCCCGTCATTTTTATAGGGGCCTTCTTCGTCAACCTCACCACGGCGGGCACGGTCCTCACCTCCTTGGGCATCGCCACGGGAAACTGCCTGGAGGGTTTGGCGGGGGCTTATTTGGTCTCGCGCTTCGCCAAGGGGCCCGAGGTTTTTGACCGGGCGCCGGACATCCTGAAATTCGCGGTCCTCGGCGGGGCCCTGGGAACCTTGGTCAGTCCCACCTTGGGCGTGGCCAGCCTCTGCTGGGGCGGCTTGGCCGATTGGGCCTCCTATGGAAAGATTTGGGGGACTTGGTGGTTGGGCGACATGGCGGGGGCCATCATCGTGACGCCCTTTGTCTTGTTGTGGGTGAGGAACCCCAAAATCGAGTGGCGCCGGGTTCCAGAAGTGCTCCTAAGCCTCGGGGTCATCCTCCTCCTGGGCCAGGCGGTTTTCGGCGGATGGTTTGTGGCCGGGGGGCGGCATTTTCCGCTGGCCTTCTTGGGGGGGCCTCTCCTGCTTTGGACGGCCTACCGCTACGGCCCCCGGGAGACGGCCCTGGGCGTGATACTGCTCACGGGCACGGCCTTAAAAAACACCCTGGCCCACCTGGGGCCCTTTGGGGGCTTGGCGCCCGATGCGGCGCTCTTGGTCCTCCAAAGTTTCGCCGCGGTCACCTCCATTTCCTCGCTGGCCCTGGCGGCGGCGGTTTCGGAACGCAACCTGGCTGAAAACAACCTCCAGAAAGCCCGGCGGGCCGAGCGGGCCCTGGCCCATAGCGAGAAGTATTTCCGGTCCTTGATCGAGAACGCCCTGGATGTGGTGACCATCCTGGACGCCCAAGGGACCGTCCTTTATGAGAGCCCCAGCGTCTTGCCCGTTTTGGGCTATGGGCCCGAGGAATTGAACGGCAGCAATGTTTTTCAATTGATCCACGAGGAGGATCTGCCCCGGGTGCGGGAAAAGTTTGAGGCCTTGCGGGCGGACCCCGGACGCACCCAGTCGGTGCGTTTCCGCTGCCGCCACAAGGACGGAAGCTGGAGGGACTTGGAATCCATCGGCCGAAACGCCCTAGGGGAAGCGGCGGGGGGCATCATCGTCAATTCCAGGGACATCACCGAACGGCAAATCGACAAACTTTCCCTACGGGAAAGCGAGGAACGGTTCCGGCAATTGTCCGAGGCCACCCGGGAGGGGATCGTCATCACCCGGGAAGGGGTCATCCAGACCGCCAACCGGGCCTTCGCGCGGATGTTCGGCTACGCCCCCGCGGAAATGACCGGCATGATGGTGGGCGACTTGGTGGAGCCGGGAAGCCGCCCCCAGGTGCTTCAAAATATCGCCGCCGGGGTGGAGGAGGCCTACGAGTTCACGGGGCGGCGCAAGGACGGGTCCCTTTTTCCCGGGGAGGTCATGGGCAAGCCCGTCACCTTTGAGGGCCGGGAAGCCCGGGTGGCCAGCGTCCGGGACCTGACCTTCCAAAAGAAGGCCGAGGAATCCCTGCGCGAGCAGGCCGGCTTGATGAAGTCGATCGTGGACAACATGGGCGAGGGGCTCTTGGTGTGCGACGGGAAAGGCAAGACCCTTTTCGTGAATCCGGCGGCTTTGGAAATCCTCGGCGGCCAGGTGGGTGATCCTTTGCCGCAAAAGGGCGGGCCCAAGAACTTGGTGCGCCGCGGCGAGGAGGGCGAAGCCCTGAGCCCCGAGGAATTTCCCATCACCAAGGCCTTGCGGGGCGAGCCGTCCGACGGCGTGGAACTTTTCATCCAAAATCCCGGAAAGCCCAAGGGGGTCCATGTGGTGACCACCAGCCGTCCCCTGCGGGATGGGAAGGGGGGCATCAAGGGCGGGGTCTCGGTTTTCCGGGATATCACCGACCAGAAGCGGGCGTTCCAAAGCCTCAAGGACAGCGAGGAGCGATTCCGTCTTTTGGTGAATTTCGTCAAGGATTACGCCATCTTCCTGCTGGATCCCGAGGGAAAGGTCATGACCTGGAACGACGGCGCCAAGCGGCTCAAGGGTTATTCGGGCGAGGAGATCATCGGCCGGCATTTTTCCTGTTTTTACACCCCGGAGGATTTGGCGCGCCGCCATCCGGAGGAAATGCTCCGCGCCGCCGAGGCGGAAGGCCGGGCCGAGGAAGAGGGTTGGCGGGTGCGCAAGGACGGCAGCCGTTTTTGGGCCGAATCGGTCCTGACGGCTTTAAGGGACGAGGGGGGGACGCTGAAAGGTTTCGCCAAGATCACCCGGGACATCAGTGAGAAAAAGAAGTTGGATGAGTTGGCCCGGTCCAACAAGGAACTGGAACAGTTCGCCTATGTGGCCTCCCATGACCTGCAGGAACCGCTGCGCATGGTGGCCAGCTTCGTCCAACTTTTGGCGATGGAATACAAGGGAAAGCTGGACGAAACCGCGGACCAATATATCCAGGAGGCCGTGGGCGGGGTCAAGCGCATGCAGGCCCTGATCCTGGACCTTTTGGCTTATTCCCGGCTGGACAGCGGCGGGCGTCCTGGGGGGCGGGTGGATTGCGCCGAGGCCCTGGGCCAGGCCCTGTCCAATTTGGAAATGAGCCTTTCGGAAAGCGGCGCGAAGGTTTCCCGCGGGGCCTTGCCGGTCATCCGCGGGGATTTCCAGCAGATCACCCAACTGTTCCAGAACCTGATCGCCAACGCGGTCAAGTTCAAATCCGCCGCGCCGCCGGAAATAAGGGTGGAGGCCGTGAAAAAGGAAGGGGAGTGGCTTTTCTCGGTGAGGGACAACGGTATCGGCTTGGAGGCCCGTTACGCCGAGCAGATTTTCGAGATCTTCAAGCGCCTGCACACCCGCCATGAGTACCCGGGCACGGGGATCGGGCTGGCCATCTGCAAAAAAGTGGTGACCCGGCACGGCGGGCGAATCTGGGTGGAATCCGAGCTGGGGAAAGGCGCGACCTTCTATTGGACCCTGCCCCTGGCGGGGGAGAGGGAAACGGTTCCGGTCAACGCCCCTGGGAGTTGATCCGGCCGTAAAGCTTGAAAAGTTCCTTGAAGGCCCGCAGGATCACCTTCAGGTTGGCGCCGGTTTGGGTGCCGGCTTGGCGGGGCAAATGGGTGACGCCCACTTCCACGAACTTGAATCCCGCCTTATGGGCCCGGGCCAGCAACTCGGTGGAAACCATGGCCCCGCCCGCGGTGACCTCGATCTTGTCCAACACCTTGCGCTTGATGAGCTTGAAGGCGCAGTCCACGTCCCGCACCTTGAACCCAAAGAGGAACTTCACCAGCGACCCCCATAAAAAGGCGTTCAGCTTGCGGTGGAAGGGGTCCCGGCGGTTCTTGCGGTAGCCGAGGATGAGGTCGCCCTCGTCCAGTCGCTCCAAAAGGAGGGTGATTTCCCGAAGGTCGAACTGCAGGTCCCCGTCGGTGAAAAAAATGAGGTCCAGGGTCGAGGCCTTGAGCCCCGAGATGACGGCGCCGCCGTAACCCCTGTTCTTCTCGTGGTGCACGGGCTTGACATGGGGGTCTTCCTTGGCCAAACGGTCGATGATCTCGCCGGTCTTGTCCTTGCTGCCGTCATTGACCGGGATGATTTCCCATTTTTCCGCCACCTCGGGCAGGACGGCCTGGGCGGCCTTGACCATGTTCTCGACATTGGCCTCCTC
>DATKNU010000222.1:0-7723 GCA_035541195.1 bacterium | reverse complement strand
GCCCCGTCCCCATCCCCGGTCAGGCTATATTCCAGCCCCGAGACATCCACGCCCTTCAAATGAAAGGTGCAACCGCCGCTGGCCGTCACCAATTGGTTGCCGGATACCATGAGTTGGGGCGGAGCGGCCCACAAGCGGCCGCTTGACAAAAGCCCGGCCGCTAAAAGAGCGGCCAATAAGTGGATGGTTTTTTTAAAGGGCGGCATGTGATGGTTTTCGGTTCCGGCGACCCAAACCCCGCTTGAGTCGCGCCAATTTTGTTAAAACGTTTTTAGCTTCTGGGGCAAAGAGGAATCCCGGCCTCGGGGCAAAACCCCAAGACCCAGTTGCAATAAAAGCAACTTCCATGCCTTTTTTAGGCCAATAACCTAAAAAAATAACAAAAAAACGCCAATAAACAACGGGAAAACGAAACAACCGGGATATTCGAGGTCCAGGCCAATGACCGATTCGCCGGCCTTAAGTTCAAAAAAACCCAATTTCGTTGGATTTCTGACTTTAGGGGACTCAATCCAAAGGGTTTTAAGCTCCGGCGGTTTCACCGCGCGGGCTCAAAACCATCCCCTTTTCCAGGACTTCCTCGGTCACGCCGCGGCGCTTCATCACCAAGTGAAGCTGGTGGCGCAGCACCGGCATGCGCTTGGCCAGCGCCCGCAACTCCTTGCCTGAAATGACCAAGGTGGTCACGTCGGTCAGGGCCAGGGCGGAGGCGTTTCGCTTGTCCGTGTAGCCGATGGCCACGTTCTCGCCGAAAAACTCCCCGGCCTTGAGCTCGGTGGAAACCACCACCTTGCCGTTCTCGTTCTTGCGCACGATTTCCACCGTTCCCGAGGAAATGATGTAGAACTCCTCGGTCTTGCTTCCCTGGCGCATGATCATCTCGCCCTTCTTGAAGGATTGGCTCTTGGCCAAAAGCGAGATCTCATGCTTGGCGGTGGGGTCCAGGTCCCGGAAGATGGCCACCGAGGAAATCAAGGGACGGCGCTTCCAGAGGCTGGAGAAATTTTCCTTGAGCTCGTTCTTTTCCACGAACTCCAAAAAGAGGCTCCCGGGCAGCTTGAAAAGGATGACGGGCGTCCGGCTCACCACCGTGGCGTTGGTCTTGGACTTGTTGATGATGGACATCTCGCCGAAAAAATCGCCGCTTTCCAGCGTCGCCAAGAGGGGTTCCTTCTTGTTTTCCGGGTCTTGCACGTCCAAATTGCCCGAGAGGATGAAATAAAAGGAATCCCCCTCCTGGCCCTTCTTGACCACCTCATGGCGCACCGGGTACTCCACCACCTGGCCCTGGGATAAAAGGATGTTGGTCCAGGACTGGTCCTTGATCTCGAACAGTCTCAAGGCCTGCACCACGCCGTTGTAGACCGATTGGGGGAACTGTCGTTCGGGCAGGAAGGTCTTGCCCCAACCCGGCCGCGCCACCTGGTACTTTTGGCCGTCCACCTTCGAGGGATTGACGTGGTAAAAGAGGAACTCGGTGTCCGGGTATTGGGCGATGACCAAATCCCAATCCGAGGTCTTGCCGTGGATGGGCGCGCCGCCCGCGTCGATCATGGCCAGGCGCTCGTCGCCGCGCACCAGGCCCTTCATGCGGTCCATGTGTTCTTGGCTGATGGCCCCGGACTTCACCAGGTCCCCCATGCCCTCGAAATGGTCCAAGTCGCTGGAGTGCAGGATGCTGTGGGTGCGGCCCTTTTCGTCGGGGACCGTCACCCGAAACCCCACCGTGGGGATCGAGTGCACGGTGTAGAAAAATTCCCAGACCGCGCCGTAAAGGTTGTAGGTCTTTCCCGGGATGACTTCCACGAAGTTCATCATGGCCTTGACCATGTCGGTGGACTCGCCGATGACGTTGGCCACCTTGAGCACCATGCACTCGAAGATTTCCCGGGTGGTGATGATGGTCAATATTTGCTCGGACAGGAGCAGTTCGCTCAGGGCGCAATGGTCGTCATGCACGTGGGTTTGGATGACCGCGGTCAGCCGGTCCTTGGAAACGCCCACCTGCTTGAGGTATTTGCCGATGCCCGCCGGCGAATCCACCAAAAAGCCGTTGCCGTTGATCCAAAAAAGCATGCCGGTGGTGGGGCCCTCGGGATCGAAACCCGTGTAGCAGCCCAGCACCTTGACCCGCAGGGCCTCGGGTTTTTCCACTTCGCCGGTCAGGTCGATCAGCGGCGGGGACTGTTCCCCCTCAAAATTCAGGTCCAGCTCCAAGCTCTCGCCCCGGGACAAAAGCTGGTAGCGGTTGCCCCCCAGGCGTTTGATCATGAATTCCTTGGAGTCGGCGAAAAGCGGCACGAAAAGGCTGTCCTCTTCCTCGGGCAGATGGACGAACTCGAACAATTCCTCGACGGCCAGGATCTTGTCGCCGCGCTTCAGGGCCAAACCCTCGGCCATCTTGGCCAAGGTCTCCAGGCGGCCCTTGCTCAAGCCCCATGCCTTCATTTCCTCGCGGGTGGGGCCCAGCAAGGTAATGCGCAGGATGTGGTACAGCCGCTCGCAAAGGGCCGGCGTGCCCAGGATGCGGAACTTTTTCCCCTTCTGATAACCCTGGTCCACGAAAAGGAACCAATAACCCAGGAACTCAAAAGCCATTTGGGAAACGCCGCTCTTGTGCGAAACATCGGGCAAGAGGCCCACTTGGGGGACGGACTTCTTGTTTTTCAGCAGGACCTTCAGGATTTCAGGGGGACTGCCCAAGAGGGCGCTGCAAGTGGGGCCTTCCAGGTGGAAACAACCCGGAACCAATGGGGTGATTTGCATCGTCGCTCCTTGCCGTCCCCTACTAAGCCCGGCGAACCGGGTTTTCAGGCGGCCAATAGGTGGCTTTTCCAAGGGGCCGATGGACGGGGTCCAACGCCGGGTCTTGGAAAAAGCGGTTCAGCTATTATGAATGGGGGAAAAGCCCCGGTCAATTGTCTTTCGCCGGCCGGGGGCGGTTTCAGTCCTCCAATTCAAGTTGGGGGTCCTCGCCCCGCTCCTCTTCCCCCGATTCCAGCGCCGGCCCGGGGTCCCTCTCGACTTTTTTCAGTTTTTTCTCGATGGTGCGGGTCTTCTTGGCCGCGTCCTCGATGGTATGGCTGGCTTCCTGCAGCTTTTTATGGGTCTTGTCCAACAGGTTCCCGAACTTGGAAAATTCCTGCTTAATGGCGGACAAGAGCTCCCACACCTCGCTGGAACGCTTTTCGATCGCCAAGGTCTTGAAGCCCATCTGCAGGCTGTTGAGGAGCGCCGCGAAGGTCGTGGGGCCGCTGGCCACCACGCGGTATTCCCGTTGCAGGTGATCGAGGAGGCCCGGGCGGCGGGCCGCCTCGGCGTAAAGCCCCTCGGTGGGCAGGAACATCAAGCCGAAATCGGTGGTATGGGGCGGGTCCAGGTATTTTTCCTTGATCTGGCGGGCTTCCAGCTTCAGGCGGTTTTCCAGGCTCTTCATCGCCTCCTCCACGGCTTCGGGACGGCCCTGCTCCTGGGCCTCCACCAGCCTCTGGTAATCCTCCTGGGGAAATTTCGCGTCCACCGGCAGCCACACCGCCTCGTCCTTGCCCGGGAGGCGGATGGCGAATTCCACCCGGTCGTTGCTTTCTTTTTTGGTGGGCAGGTTCTTGGCGTATTGGTCCGGGGTCAGGACCTGCTGCAACAGGCTCTCGAGCTGCACTTCCCCCCAGGTGCCCCGGGTCTTGACGTTGGTCAGGACCTTCTTCAAGTCGCCCACGTTGGAGGCCAGGGACTGCATCTCGCCCAAGCCCTGGTGGACTTGCTCCAGCCTTTCGCTGACCAGCTTGAAGGATTCCCCCAGCCTTCTTTCAAGCGTGGACTGCAGTTTCTCGTCCACCACTTGGCGCATCTGATCGAGCCGGTTGCCGTTCTCCTCCTGCAGGGCCTTGAGGCGCGACTCGACGGTCTCCCGCATGCGTTCCAGGCGCTGTTCGCTTTGCTGGGTGAGGGCCTGGAGCTGTTGGCCCATCTCGCCCCGGTTGTCCTGGGCCACCCGCCGCGACTCCTCGCGGTTGCGGCCCATCTCCTCCCGCAGGACCCTTTCAAGCTTTTCGAAGTCGCCCGCGTGGCCGCCCCGCCGGGAGAGGGAGAAATATAAAAGGGCCAATTGGGCCGCCAGAACCAGGACCGTCAACGCGATGAGAAATGTCATGTTGTTTCCTTAAAGCGGGCCTGGGGCCCGGCGCCACATCTTACCAACCCAACCGCCCCGAACGCCCTTTTTTTACTTTATTAGTCCCGGGTTCCCACTGATAATAAACTTCTTTCGCCGACCCAAGCCTCTTCCAGGAGCCTTCTTCCCATGGCCGTGATCGACCCCTTCCGCCGCTATAAGCCCCTGCCCGTCTCCCGCGGGCGCAAAACCAAGCTTCCGTCCCTGCGCACCACCTTCTTGGTGGTCATTTTGCTTTTGGGGGCCCTGAGCTTCAAGACCTCGCTGATGAACCAATACAACTTCCTCAAGGGCCTGAAATATTGGTCCTCGGGGGACCTGGAATTGGCCAAGATGGAGTTCAACAAGGTCCTCACCCGCTCCCCGGGAAACGCCAAGGCCATCGACGGCCTGGGCATGGTGGAAATCAAGGAAGCCCACCTGGACAAGGCCAAGGATCTCTATGACCAAGCCATGAAGGCCGGGCTCAGCTTCAGCCGCCGGTTCAACCACCTCAAGACCGGCCAAAGCTTCATCGACGCCGGCCAATATACGGAAGCGGAGCTTGAGCTCCAACATGCCCTGGAACTGCAGCCCAACAACCCCAACGTCTATATCGCCTTGGGGACCGCCGAGCGGGCCCTGGGCCAAGTGGCCAAAGGCGAGAAATATTATGAGACGGCCTTAAGCCAGGACCCCAAGAACAAGAAATACCAGCAACTGGTGGACGAGGCCCGGGGCGAGCGGGACCGCGGCTCCATCTACTATATTTATGACCGCAACGGACAACCCCTGGCCCTTCAATGGCTCAAGAACGGCGAGAAGGGCTATCCCATGGGCAAGGAATTCGCCCACCTGATCGGCTACGTGGACCAAAGCGCGGACAACAACCGGGGCTCCGCGGGCCTGGAAAGCGTCTACCAGAACCAGTTCCCGGGCAACAAGTTGTACCTGACCATCGACAGCCGCATCCAAAGCGCCCTCTTCAAGGCCATGGGGTGGGAAAAGGGCTCCATCGTGGTCCTGAATCCCCGCACGGGCGAAATCCTGGGATGCGTGTCCCAGCCCACCTTCACCCCCGAGAAAATCCACTCGGATTGGTGGTCCTATGTGGCCAACAAAAACCAACCCTTGAAGAACCGGGCCTTCGAGGGCCTTTACGAGCCGGGGTCCATCGTGAAGATCGTCTCCTCGGCGGCCGCCGTGGAGACGAACCTCAACCTCAACCAGGTCTTCCCGCTTTATTGCAAGGGATACGAGTACATCGACGGCAAGGTCTTTTACGACTGGCAAAAGCACAAGACCATCCATTCCCTGGAAGAGGCCTTTGACGCCTCCTGCAACGTGTCCTACGCCAAGCTGGGCTTCGCCTTGGGCGAGGACAAGGTGCTGGAATTCAACAACCGTTTCGGGTTCAACTCCATCCCCAAAACCCTCAGCATCCCGGTCTCCATGAGTTTCTCGCCCAAGCTGGGGCTGTCCCAATATGAGCTGGCCCAATCCGCCACCGGCCTGGGGGACAATTTCCGCATCACGCCGCTCAACGCGGCGCTTTTGGCGGCCGCCATCGCCAACGACGGCGTCATGATGTCGCCCTACTTGGTCCAAAAACTCACCAACATCGACGGCAAGGTCCTGCAGGAAAACAAACCCCTGGTCTACAAAAACACCATCAGCCGCCAAACCGCGGGTTTCCTGACCGCCATGATGCTCAACGACGTGGAACGGGGCATCGGCGCCAAGGCCCGCATCCCGGGGCTGAAGATCGCGGGCAAAACCGGCACCTCGGGCAGCCGCAACCCCAATTTCCACGCCTGGTTCATTTGTTTCGCGCCCGTGGAAAACCCCAAGATCGCCGTGGCCGTGCTGGCCGAGAACGGCGGCACCGGCAAGGACGTGGCCGCGCCCATCGCCAAAAAAGCCATCGAGGGTATAATGGAAGTCATGGACCTGAATTCAGGCGACAACAAGAAATAACCGGGAGGGCGTCATGGTTTGGGTGGAAGGGATTCTCTCGATCCTCATGGGAACCATCGGGGCCTACCTGATGTACCGCGGCAAAAAAATCCAGCAGCCCAAAATGATCCTCTGGGGAGGCGTGCTCATCGTTCTTTCTTATTTCCTGTTTTCCGCCGGCGGCAAGGACGACGACGCCTCGAAGGCGGCCTTAAAAATGATGGTCCCCTCGGCCGCCGCCACCGAACCCGCCCAGTAGGCCCCTCCCCCGCCCCAAAGCTTGGAGGCCTTCAATTCCAATGCAGGGGCCCGCGGATCCGAATCAGGCAAAGGGCCTGCCAAACCTGCGAATAATCGGGCGCCCGGGGCGCGGCCTCCAGATAAGCCGCTAAAGCCCCTTCGGCCTCTTGAAGCCGGTCCAAGGAAGCCAAGAATAAACCCCGATCCCTCAAAGAGCCCCAATCCTCGGGTTTGATCAGGCGCATCCAATCGGCGCACAAGATCGCCCTTTCCAGGCGGCCCGCTTGGGCGTGGATCGCCTTGAGGTTGGAAAGCATGCGGTGCAGGATGTCCGCCGTGCCGGCTTTTTTGAGGTGGACCTCGGGTTTCAAGGCTTGCCCTTCGCCCACGAAACGCCGGGTCAGGTCCCTCAAGTCCGCCTGGCCCAAGATCCGCCCGCCCGCGAAGACGTCGATATAGGAAGCCGGGGATCCGCTCCAACCCACCAGGAAATGGCCGGGGAAATTGACGCCCTCCAAGGGAAATCCCAGGCGCCAGCCCACTTCCAAGTAAACCGCGGCCAGGCTGACGGGGATGCCCATCCGCCTTTCCATGACGTCGGGCCAATAGCTGTTGGCCGGCTCGTCATAGTTTTCCCGGTTCCCCCGGAATCCCAAATCCTCGAAAAAATAACGGTTGAGGGCCTGGATTTTTTCCTGGGCGCTGAACCCCGAGGCCATCCGGTCCCCCAAGTCCAAGGCCAACTGGTCCAATTCTTTTTGGAAAGGCCCGGCCAAAAGCCGGGGATATTCCTGGCGCGCGATCAGGATCGCGCCTTCCACCAGGGCGCCGGGCGCGCGCGAGGGGCCCAGGTATTTCTCGAACTCATTGGTCAGCTTGTCGAAGGAAGCCATGGCGCCTCCAAGGATCAGCGGATTTCCAGCTTTTTGGGGTAAACCGTCAAGTTCCGGTGGCCCGAGTCCGTCACCACCAAAAGATCCTCAAGGCGCACCGCCCCCACGTCCGGGTAATAAAGGCCCGGCTCCACCGTCACCACCTCGCCCTTGCGCAGGAGATGGTCCGAGGCATTGACCCGGGGCGCCTCATGCACGTCCAGCCCCAGCCCATGGCCCGTGCCGTGGAAAAACCCCACCATCACGCCGTCCCGCCGCTCGGTTTTATAGCCGCGGCCTTCCATCACCTTCGTGATGGCCTGGTGCACGTCCCGTCCGTTCACGCCGGGCGCCACCATGCGGATCCCCTTTTCCTGCCCGTCCTTCACGGCCTGATATTGGGCCTTCAGGGCGGCCGAAGCCTTGCCCTTGACGAAGGTGCGGGTGATGTCGGCGTAATAAAAGGTGTCCGCGGACTTGGGGAAGACGTCCACCACCAGGGACT
>DATKNU010000221.1:0-6353 GCA_035541195.1 bacterium | reverse complement strand
CAGTGGGCTAAAACTTTCGGGCAAGGCGGACGCTTCCAAATTGGTCCTTTCTTATAAAGACCTCTTCGCCAAGACGGCCGCCACCACCTGCACGGTGGCCTTTACGAGCGTGAACCAGCTGAATCGGGGCCTCTTCGACGTGCCGTCCTTCAAACTTACCTATGACAATTGGGAAGTGGACGGGGCCTTCCATTACCGCAACGACGGGGCCTTTTCGGGAGAGGTGCAATCCAAGACCTTGCCCTTCGGGGGATTGCCGGCCATGATTCCCAAGCTCAAGCGGGCGACCTTCGCGGGCACGGGCTCGGTGAACTTGACCTTCGCCAAGGGCGGGGCCAAGGCCGCGCCCTTGAACCTCAACGGCCAGGTTTTGCTCAAGGGCATCGGCGTCTCTCTGCCCAATGAGCCTTATTTGGAAAACCTGACGGGTCCCATCAACTTCACGGGCAACGTGGTAAGGGTTCCCGGCATGGGTTTTGAGACCTTCGGCGGCAAGGGACAGGCCGGGGTGACCTACACGATCGACAGCCAATCCTACCTCTATGCCTTGGCCCTCAAGGGGGTGGACGCCCAAAAGACCATCGACGCCAGCATCGACGCTTACGTGACCACCAAGGATTATTCGGCCTATAAGGACAAGCTTTATGGGTCCCTGGACCTGGCCTATGCGGGGACGGGAAAGGGCCTGGACTCGGACGTCATGCTGGCCAACCTGAAGGGAAGCGGGAACTATACTTTGGCCCAAGCCCGCTTGAAGGGTTTTTCCGTGATCAAATCGGTGAACCAGTATTTCAAGCAATCCAGCGACGAAATCGATTTTGACCGGGTGGTGGGGAACCTGGGCATGAAAAACCGGGTTTTTTCCTACACGGCAAATTGCGCGGGGAAGGTCGGGTCGGTGCTGGTGAATGGCGGCGTGGATTGTTCCACCTTGGCTTACTCGCCGAACATGACGATCCAATGCGACTTGAAGAAGGATTTCGTGAACTCGGACGCCGTGATTGCCGGGCTACCCGGGAGCCTCAAGGGGCAGGTCAAAAACCTGGATTGGTTGTCCGACAGCCAGGGGAACATCCCGGTGGACCTCAAGTTCACGGGGGTGGCTTCGGAGAACCACTGGAGCTTTGATGGGGGCCGTTTGGGCAAAAATATCGGCAAGCACTTGGGCGATGCCATCAGCCACGGCTTGGGTGATAAATTGAAGAGCTTATTTTAAACCGGCCGAAAGGAAGCCCCTTGATCTACGCCATCGGCGACATCCACGGTTGTTTGAAGCCGCTCCAGGAATTGATCGCCCAACTACCCTTGAAACCCGAGGACGAGCTCGTTTTCCTGGGCGACTATATCGACCGGGGGCCCGACAGCAAGGGCGTGCTGGATTACCTGGTGAAGGAACGCCAGCCCCATTGGCGTTTCCTGCGGGGAAACCACGAACAGATGCTGTTGGATTGGTTGGGGACGCCCAATCCCTTGGCGGCGTCCAATTGGCTTTTGAACGGGGGGCACCAGACCCTGCAGTCCTATATCCCCAAGGAAAAGTTGGACGAGGTCCGGGGCGAGGGCATCCATATCCTGTTGCAGTCCTACATCCCCCACACCCACGTGGAATTCCTCAACGCCCTGCCCCTGACCTATGAGACGCCTGAGGTTTTTTTCTGCCACGCGGGGGTGAATTTGGACAAGCCCCTGGACGCCCAGGACGCGGACGACCTTTTATGGATCCGCCGAAAGTTCCTGCAGGATCCCCGGCCCACGCCCAAACTGATCGTGCACGGCCATACCCCGGTGGAAAAAACCGACGTGACCCGCGACCGGATCAACCTGGACACGGGTTGTGTCTATGGCGGGGCCTTGACCGCCTTGGCCCTGCCGGAGAAGAAGTTGTACCAGGTGAAGGCCTAGGGTTTTAACCCGCGGTTGATTCACCCGTCGCCCCCGCGTAACGGCCCGGCGGCGACAGTGCGGCTCCATCAAACGAGACGGGATCGATCATGAAGGAATTCTTCAAACTGACCGCGGGACAGGTGGAGGCCAGCGACCCCCGGGCGGCCAATGTGGTGGTTTATACCCTGCCCGGCGAGGAAGAAAAGCAGGACCTTTTGGAAAGCCTGCACTTGGACCCCCACGCCTTGGAATCGGCCCTGGACCAGGACGAGATTTCCCGCTTGGAGTGCCTGCAGGACGACCTTTACGTCATCTGGAAAAGGCCCAACAACACGTCCTTCTCCCAGCAGTTCAAGTTGGAAGTGTCCTCCATCGGGCTTTACCTGCAAAAGAACCGGCTGACCGTCATCCTCAGCGAGGGCATCATCCCCTTCAAGGAAAAGGAATTCCAGGGCGCGGCCACGCTCCCGGACCTGCTGCTGCGCATCCTCCAGCACACCATCCACCATTTCTTGGGGCACCTGAAGGCCATCAAGCAGTTGACGGGGGAAATCCAGACCAAACTCAACGCGTCCTTGGGCAACCAGTACCTGCTGCAGATGTTCACCCTGGGCGAGAACCTCATCTACTACATCGACGCGCTGGAATCCAACCACACGGTGCTCACCAAACTGCACAAGGAATGGGAAAGGATCGGCTTCAGCCGCAGCGAACTGGGGCTTATGGAAGACATCGCCATTGAGCACAACCA
This sequence comes from bacterium, assembly GCA_035541195.1. Taxonomy (GTDB): domain Bacteria; phylum Oederibacteriota; class Muellerivitia; order Muellerivitales; family Muellerivitaceae; genus Muellerivita. The sequence continues at coordinate 3,718 of DATKNU010000221.1, read as the reverse complement.
ATGCGCCAAACAGGCCGAGATCTATTCGACGGTGCTTTCGGGTTTGATGGACGCGCGGGCCAGCATCATCAACAACAACATGAACCGCCTGCTCAAAGACCTGACCATCATCAACATCGTCTTTTTGCCCCTCAACCTCATCGCGGGCATCGGCGGGATGTCGGAGTACACCGAGATGGCCAAGGGCATGAACCTGGCCCTGGCTTACGTTCTTTTGTGCCTGGGGATGGCGCTCTTGGGCTGGGCCATTTGGTTGGTGCTGCGACGCACGATCAAGTAGTCCGGCCGGCCTTCCGTTCCTTTTTTTCCCTTCGGCGATAATCCCTTTCCAGGCGGTCCGCGGCGGCGGTGAGCGCCATTTCGGCGTGGAGGCGGTTTTCGCCCGCCCATCGGGTAAGGGACAGCAAGAGTTCACCCAAGGCCCTTTCGCGCCTAGCCCTCGTGCCCCGGGAAGCCGCCAGGCTTTTCAAGGCCTTTGCCCAGGGGGCGGGGGAGCGCCGGGATTGGACCGTCCCGCCCTTGGCCATTTTTTCCTGCATGCGCTGGGATCGCAAAAGGGCGGGCAGGGATTTCGGCAGGCCGTCCAAGGCGGACCGGCGGCCCGGCTTTTCCTGGCGCTTGAGTTCTTCCCATTTGCGGTTGATGTCGGCGATTTTACGGCTTCCCCCCTGGCCGAAGACGTGGGGATGGCGGCGGATGAGCTTGTCGCCGATGCCCCGGGCCACCTGTTGGAAATTAAAGGCGCCCCGCTCCTTGGCCAGTTGGGAGTGAAAAACCACCTGCAACAGCAGATCCCCCAATTCCTCGCGCAAATCGGCCATGGAACCGCGGTCGATGGCGTCCAAGACCTCGTGGGCCTCTTCCAAAAGATAGGGTTTGAGGCTTTGGTGGGTCTGGCGGCGGTCCCAGGGACAGCCCCGGGGGGCCCTCAGGCGGGTCATTAATTTTTCAAGTCTTTTGACGTCATCCATCGCTTGCCTCCGGGTTGGGTGGACTTTAACATGAAGCCGTCCGCAAGCCAATCGGCTTGCTTTTTGAAAATACCCCGAGATGGGAAAGAGGCTTTCATGCTCTCCGCGACGCTGAAGGAACGCCTGCTCAAGGTACCGGGGGCCGCCTGGGCGGTCGGCCATTTGTCGGCCCAGGGCCACACCGAGCAGGAAGCCGAGTTCGGCGGCTTGCTCATGGCCGGATTGGTCGTTTTTCTCTCGATCCTGGTCATCAACAGCCTGGTGTTGGGCATGATCCGCGGCTTCTTTTTCGACTTTTGGGTTTTCATCGGCGAAAACCCCATGGTGGCGGTGGCCATCGGTTTGTTCGTGACCGCGCTGATACTGGCCATCCTCTTGAAATCCGGCGAGGACAGGAAAAAAGCGGCCGCGCGGGAAGCCGTCTTGGCCCGGCAGCGGCAGGCGCTCCTCATTTCCCGGCGGGAGTCCATTGACCGGGGCGGTTGGGCCCATTTCGAGGAAGTCTTCCGCGCCGCCTTGGGCGAAAAGTATCCCGAGATCGACGTGAAGATGGTTTACGCCGTGGACGCGGTCCCCCGGATCAAATTCGCCGCCCGCATGTTCCGGGGCGCGGCCCCGGGGGGCGTGCAGGCCAATTTCCAGCGTTTCCGTGAAGCCCTGCTGAAGGACACGCTACACGTGATCCAAACGGCTTTCGGGCTCTCGGAAAGCGTTTCCACGGTGACGGTGGACGCCATCATGAGCTTCGTGGACTTGAAGGCCCGCTTTTACGACGGGGCGGTGCTGAGCGTGAAGGCCCGTCGGGATGTTTTCCGCCAGCTGACATTCACCGACTCCAGCCTCTTCAAGGATCTTTCGGCCTTTGAGATCCGCTACAACGACGGCATGGAAGTGGAGCCCTTCCCCGAAGAACAGGGCAAACAAGCCCAGTTGCTGCAGAAGCTCCGCGCCCAGGCGCCCAAATTGGAGGTCCGCTACGCCCCCCCAAAGGAAGAGGCCGCGGCCGCGCGCGAAGAAGGGTGGGAACCCTTGGCGACCCCCGCGCCGCTGGACGCCGATTGGGAAGGCCGCGCCTTGAGCTCGCTTCCCCTGGCGGAGTTTCAGGAACTGGCCCAGGGGCTCTTGGGCCGGATGGGTTTCGTCGGCGCCAAGGCCAAGAAGGTCCCCGGGGGCACTTTGCAAATCCTGGCCGAATTTCCCGACCCGGTCTTGGGGGGGCAGTACATGATCCTGGCCCGCCAATATCCCGAAAACGCGGCGGTGCACGCCGACTTGGTGCGCGAACTGGACGAATTGGCGCGCCAGGAAGGCTATCGCCGCGGCATTTACCTGGTGACCGGGGTCTTCACCGAGGAAGCCCGCAACATCAGCCGCAAGATCGCCGTGGATTTGGTCGACGGCCAGAGGCTGGCGGCGCTTTTGAGGGCCCCGGCCTACCAGGCCCCGGACACTCGGATGCTGGGCGCGGCCAGCGGCGGGGGGGATTTGAGCCGCATGACCTTGGATGACTTCGAGGTGGAGACCCTAAATTTGCTGGGGGGATTGGGCTTTAAGCTCCTGCGCACCCGCCGCACGGGGGCGGGGGCCATCGTGGCGGTGGCCGAGCATCCCCATCCGATCGTGGGCGGCAAGGTCGCGGTGATGGCCAAGCAATATCCGGCCGCCGCCCAGATCCCCGACGGGCTTATCAACGAGTTTAGCTTCATCATGTCCTCCGAATTTTGCCACCGGGGTTTGCTTTTGGCCCCCGCCCTTTTTTCCCCCGAAGCGAGGGATTTGGCCCGGGTTTCGGGCGTGGACCTGGTGGACCGGGGCGTCTGGGAAAATTTACGGGGACGTCACCCGGGCGCGGGTTGAAAGGCTTGACTTATTTTTGAAGTCGAAGTATTTATTGGGCGAAGCAAGGGTGCGCGCGATTTTTCCCAGGAGGTTCGTCTTGGCCCGCAAAAGCAATCATGATGAGGATGAGCTCGAGGATGATGACGACGATTTGGACGCCGAGGACGGCGACGACGATGATTTTGACGACGAGGATGACGAAGACACCATTGACCTAGACAGCGCCGAAAAGGAAGAAAAAGACGACGAGGACGATGACGAAGACGACGACGAGGAAGACGGCCGCTCGGTGGAGAAAATCGAGGCCCGCCGCCTTTTTCAGGGCGAAGCCGAGGAAATCCTGGAACACATCACCTTGGAGGACGTCGCCGAGGTTTTGAGGGAAAACGAGATGGACGTGGAGGACGCGCCAAAGTTGAAGCGCTTCCTGCACGAGGTGGTGGCCGAGGGGGAAGTGGTCAGCATGGAAGAGGCCTGGGAAGAGGCCTTGACCCGGCTGGAGGAATCCTAAGCCTTCCTGGGCAGGCAGTAACCGTCCCCGGTCCTTTTGGACCGGGGATTTTTATTTTCGGCCCCCGTCGGGCCCGGGGGTTTATGCTAGACTTTAGCCCATGTTTCGCCCCTACTTCGACCAATTGAAATTGGCTTACACCGATCCGGGCCGTTTTTTCGACCAAGCCCTTCAAACCAACCGCTTGTCCCAAGCCTTGCGCTTCGCCGCCTTGACCGGGGTTTGCGTCGCCTTGGAACTGGGGATCTCGGAGGCCTTCGCCAGCACTTCCTGGGCCATCGTGGCGCTGGTCTCGGGTTTGACACTCCTGGTGATGCCCTTGGTTTTGGTGGTTTGGGTCTATGTCTGGGCCGCCTTCATCCAACTTTGCGCCTTTCTCCTGCAGGAAGACTTGCCC
>DATKNU010000220.1:0-2690 GCA_035541195.1 bacterium | reverse complement strand
GGGCGGGGGCCGCCACCCGGGGCAGCCAATCCGAGGCGTCCTTTTGGCGGCCCAGGCGTTGGGTCTCCCAGGCGCCTTCCACCGAGAAATTAAAATCCCATTCCCCGCCGTCCCGGGGCCCGAACTGGCTCTTGTAATAGTCGAAACGGCGTTCGTCGCCCGGGAACTTCCCGCGCAAAAAATCGTCCAAGGCCCCCTCGTCCCGGAAGGGGACCGGATACTCGCCGTAGCGTTTTTGGTATTTCTTCCAGCTCTCGGGATCCGCCGCCAAGGTTTGGTCGATGATCGTCAGGCTCCGGGCCCGTTCCGGAAAAAGCGCGGCGAAGACCAGGGCGTTGCGCCCCCCGGTGGAATGGCCGACCACGTGGATGGCCCCGGCCCCCAGCGTCCGGGCGCAGGCCTCAATGTCCCGGCCGTGGTCCTCGGGCGCGTAACCATCCTTCGGCCAATCCGACCGGCCATGGCCCCGCATGTCGAAGGCGTAAAAATGGAATCCCGCCTCCGCCAGGGGCCCCGCCACCCGGTCCCAAGTGGCGTGGTTGGAAGTCAGCCCATGGCACAAAAAAAGAACGGGGCCTTGGGAGCCCCGCTCCTCGTAAAAAAACCGTCCCCGGTCGGTGCTCAAAAAACCCAAAGGGTCACTTCTTTTTGGAGGATCGGAGCGCCGCCAAAACCGTCCCCGCCAAAATCCCCACGGCCGCCGCGGCCAAAAGCGCCTGTTTGGGGTTCTTTTTCGCGTAGTCCAGCGCCCGCTTTTCATGCTTCCCGTACTGGGCCTTGAGCTTTTTCAACTGGGCCTTGGCCCGCTTGAGCCCGGCGGTGATTTCCTCGCGGGCCTCGCCGCTTTGGATTTTCCGCTCCAACTCCTTTATCTTTTCGCGGCCTTGGGCCAACTTCTCGGCCACCTGTTTCTTGATCTTCTCCTGCACCGCCTTGTCGGGAAATTTCATTTTAACGGCCATGTCCTGCCTCCTTAGGCCTTAGGGCCTGACGCCTTCAAATAGACGAACGAAACCAAAAGGATGACGCAACCGCCGCCCGCGAAAACCACCCCCCGGGGGATTCCCGCGTAATCCACCAGCAAGAAGAAAACACCCAGCGAGAGGAAAAAAAGCCCCGCGAAAAGCGAGAGATAGGCCACCAGTAGGCCCAACATCCGGCGTTCCCAGGCCTCCCAACGCTCCTCCAATTTTTGAACCAAGGCCTCCGCCAGGGGCTTCAAGCCCAGCTTGAGGATTTCACCCAGCCATCCCAAGAATCCCTCCGGCTTCTTTGCTGACGCCATTTTCCCTCCCCGCCTTCTTTTGTTTTATGATTCCCATCATAGCCCCCCGGCGGGCTAAAAACGCATCCCCCGCTTCCTTGTTTGAGGGATGATCGTTTACAATCCGCCCCATCAACGAAAACCCGGAGTCCCGCTTGCCTTCTAAAACCCGCCATGACCCCTACGCGGCCTTGCGCAGCCGGGATTTCCGTTTTTACGTCATCACCAATTTCCTTGTCATCCTCGGCGCCCAAATGGTGTCCATGGCGGTGGGGTGGCAGCTTTACCACATCACCGGTTCGGCCCTGAACTTGGGGTTGGTGGGCCTTTTCCAAGTCCTTCCTTATCTGGCCTTGGGGCTGTTCGCCGGCAACGTGGCGGACCGCCACAACCGCCGCTGGATCGTCGTACTCACCACCCTTCCCTATGTGGCCGGCCTGGGCGGCCTTTTGTCGGTTTCCCTTCTCGCGGGGAAAATGGCCCATTTCGAATATGGGGTTTTCGGCTGCCTGCTTTTCATGAGCGTGGCCAACACTTTCTACATCCCCGCCAAGCAATCCCTCTTGCCGGAGTTGGTCCCCCGCCGGGACCTTCCCAACGCGGTCACTTGGAGCAGCGGTTCCTTCCAAGTGGCGGCCGTGACCGGCCCCGCCCTTTGCGGTTGGATTTTGGAGCACTTTTCCTATTCGACCGTTTATTGGCTCGACATGGTTTTCGAGGTTTTCTTCGCGGTGATCGTCCTGGGCTTCCAATCCCGCCCCAAACCGCTGAAAAAAGAACCTATCACCTTAAAATCCGTCGGGGACGGCGCGCGCTTCGTCTGGCACACCAAGCCCATCCTGGCCACCATCACCATCGATCTTTTCGCGGTGCTGCTGGGAGGCTGTACGGCGCTCATGCCCATCTTCGTGAAGAACATCCTTCACTCGGGCCCCCAGACCATGGGATGGCTTTTGGCCGCGCCCTCCGTGGGCGCCTTCTGCATGGCCATGCTCCTGACCCGCTTCCCGCCTTTGCGGCGCCCCGGCAAGGCCCTGCTTGGGGCGGTGGCGGGATTTGGCGCGGCCACCATCGTCTTCGGCTTGTCGAAGAGCCTCTGGCTTTCCTTGGCCATGATGTTCATCATCGGCGCCCTGGATAACATCAGCGTCATCGTGCGGGGAAGCCTGGTGCAGGTCCTCACGCCGGACCGCCTGCTGGGACGGGTCCAGGCCGTCAATTATCTGTTCATCAATTCGTCCAACCAACTTGGGGCTTTCGAATCCGGGTTGATCGCGTCCCTCATCGGGACCGTACCGTCGGTCGTTTTGGGCGGGATCGGGAGCATCGCCATCGTGTTCGGCGTCTCCTACCTCTGGCCCCAGGTCGCCCAATTGAAGTCCCTTCACCGCGTCAATTAGCATTTCCCGCGCCAACTTCCCCGGCG
>DATKNU010000219.1:0-5983 GCA_035541195.1 bacterium | reverse complement strand
GCAAATCGTCACGATGCGCCCCTCCGGGCCCATCGTCTTGGAGAGCCTCAGGGCCGCCGCCACGTTGGCGCCCGAGGAAATGCCCAGCATGAGGCCCTCTTCCTGGGCCAGGCGTTTCGTCATTTCGAAGGCTTCCTCATCCCGCACGGTCACCACCTCGTCCAAGACCGACCGGTCCAAGACCGGCGGCACGAAACCCGCCCCGATGCCCTGGATGCGGTGTGTTCCAGCCTGGCCGCCGCTCAAAACCGCCGACCGGGCGGGTTCCACGCCGACGATCCGAACCCCCGGCCGGTGCTTTTTGAAATAGCGCCCCACCCCGGTGACCGTCCCTCCCGTGCCGATGCCGGCCAAAAAGACGTCGAGCTTTCCCCCCGTGTCATGGTCGATCTCGGGCGCCGTGGTCTTGAAGTGGGCCTCGGGGTTCGCCGGATTGGCGAATTGCTCGGGCATGAAGTACTCGGGGTGTTCCTTCTTGATCTGGACGGCCTTGTCCACCGCCGCCCGCATCAAACCCGAAGCCGGGGTCAGGATCAGCTCCGCCCCATAGGCCTTGAGCAGCACCCGCCGCTCGTGGCTCATGTCTTCCGGCATGGTGAGGATGAGCCGGTAGCCCCGCTGGGCGCAGATCATGGCCAGGCCGATGCCCGTGTTGCCGCTGGTGGGCTCCACCACGGTCCCGCCGCCCTTGAGCAGCCCCTTCTTCTCGGCGTCCTCCAGCATGGCCAGGGCGATGCGGTCCTTCACGCTGCCGCCCGGGTTGTTGAACTCCAGTTTGCAGAGGATTTGGGCCCGGCCCTTTTCGGGAATCCGTTGAAGGCTTAGGAGGGGGGTGCGCCCAATGAGGTGGGTCACGTCGGAGGCCACCGTCAGGCGCCGCAAAGAGGGGTCTGTCACGGCGTGACCTTCGCGCCCGCGGCCGTCAAATGGGCCGGGCATTTAGGGGATGAAAAAACCGGGTGATCGACGGAAAGTCCCGCGTCCAAGAGCGTGAGGTGCACTTGGTCCAGGAGCGGGCTTTCCCCTTTCAAGATCCACCGCAACACCTCGGACGCCGCCAGCGCCCCCAAGAGGCGTTTCGTTTCGGACTTGCCCGGGCTGAAGGCCTTGGGGTTCAAGCCCTCGAAACACTCAAAACAGGGGCAGCCTTCGGGACGGTTGGCCGCGAGGAAGAGCGCGAAGCCGCTGCCCGCGGTCCAGCCGTAAAAAGCCGGCCGTGACTTCCCCCGCAGGGCGCGGTTGATGGCGCGCCGCCATTCTTCCGTCTCAGTGAGCACCAGAAGCGCCGCCGCGTCCCAACTGAGGTTGCCCGGATCCATCGCGCAAAAGGAGGTGTCCGGAAAGCGTTTTTGCCAGGCGGAAAGGTCCAGGGGGGCCTTGGACTGAAGGCTCAAGGTTCCCAGCCCCGAACTGGCCAGGGCTAGAACCGCGGCCTCAAAGGCCTCGCCCTCGCCCGCCAGGGCCACTTGGGATTGGGCCCATTTTTGTTGGCCCGCTTCCCCCACGCCGGGCAGGAGGATTTGGCGGCTGAAACGTTCTTGGAGGTCGGAAGTTTCCACCCGGGTTACTCGACGACGTCTTTTTCGATGGGGTTGATGTCGATGCCCTGCGCGGCCAAGTCCCCCAGGGCCTTCTGGACCTCGGCGGCCTCGCCGCTGATCTGGGCCTGCACGTAGCCGAAGCCCTTGGTGATGCTGGCCCGGCGGATGTTGAGGGAAATGTCGTACTTCTTGATCAAACGGGACAAGACCGGCTCGGTGACCAATTGGGTGGGATAATCCAATTCGATGAGTTTATGGATTTGGCCCATGGCGCGCCTCGAAAACTTTTATGAAAAATCCCGCTGAACAATGATGGACGCCCCGACCAGGAACCCGACCGTGTTTGAATCAGCGCCCATCCCGCGAAACCCCTTGGGGTTCGCGGCGTTTGTTAAAAAGAGCCGCCGGCGATGGCCGGCACGATGGAAATCTGGTCCCCGGCCTTGACCGCCGTGGCTTCGCCCTGCAGGAAACGGATGTCTTCCTCGTTGAGGTAGATGTTCACGAACCGGCGGATCTTGCCGCTGTCGTCGCACAGCCGGTCCTTGAGGCCGGCGTAGTTCTTCCCCAAGTAGTCGATCAGCTCGGAAATCGTGGCGCCCTCGGCCATCACTTCGGCCTCGTTTTTCGTCAGGTTGCGCAAAGGGGTGGGAATCAGGACTTTCACGGCCATGAACTGCCTCCTGGGATGAAGTGAGTGAATTATGGACGAAGCCCCGTGGGATTTTCTAGTGGAAAATCCCGGGAATTAACGCCCCGCGGGGGCCAACAAGGTCTTTTCGAAGGCTTCCAGGTTGGGTTGGATGACCGAAACGGACCGCAGGTGGTCCGCCACGGCTTCCTGGGTCTTGAGGCCGGTGCCGGTGATATAAGCCACCGTGACGGCGTCCTTGTCCAGGGCCCCCGACTCGGCCAGCTTCTTCAGGCAGGCGATGGTCACGCCGCCGGCGGTTTCCGCGAAGATGCCCTCGGTGCGGGCCAGGAGCTTGATGCCCTCCACGATCTCCGGATCGGAGGCCATCTCGGCCCCGCCGTTGGACTCCGCGATGGTCTTGAGCGCGTAATAACCGTCCGCCGGGTTGCCGATGGCCAGGGACTTGGCGATGGTGTTGGGCTTGACCGGCCTGAAGGTGTCGGTCTTGGCCTTGAAGGCGGTCGTGACCGGCGAACAACCCTCGGCCTGGGCCCCAAACACGCGCATCTTCTTGTCGGCGATGAGCCCCACCTTGATGAATTCCTGGGTGCCCTTCCAGATCTTGGTGAGCAGCGAGCCCGAGGCGATGGGCACCACCACCTGGTCCGGCGCCTGCCAGCCCAATTGCTCGGCGGTCTCAAAGCCCAAGGTCTTGGAACCCTCGGCGTAATAGGGCCTCATGTTGATGTTCACGAAGGCCCACTTGTACTTGCCCGCGATCTCGCTACAAAGGCGGTTCACGTCGTCGTAGTTGCCGTTCACTCCGATGAGGTTGGGGTCATAGACCAGGGCGCCCACCACCTTGCCCTTTTCCAGGTTCGAGGGGATGAAGACATAGCGTTTGAGCCCGCCCCGGGCGCCGTAAGCGGCCACGGCGTTGGCCAAGTTGCCCGTCGAGGCGCAGGCCAGGGTGTCGAACCCCAGTTCCAGGGCCCGGGTGGAAGCCACCGCCACCACGCGGTCCTTGAAGGAATGGGTGGGGTTGGCGCAGTCGTTCTTGATGTAGAGGTTCTTCATCCCTAACTCGGCGCCCAACCGCTCGGCCTTGATGAGCGGCGTGTAGCCTTCCTGCAGGGTGTTGTAGTCCGTGCCTTCCACCGGCAAAAGTTCCCGGTAGCGCCAAATGTTCAGGGGCCGGGAGGCGATCTTTTCCCGGGTGATGTCTTTCTTGATCCGGTCGTAATCGTAAGCGGCTTCGAGCGGCCCGAAGCAAAACTCGCAGACGTACTTGGCCGTCTTCTCGTATTCTTGGCCGCATTCCCGGCACTTCAACGATTTCACGTAACTCATGGTTTAAGTCTCCTGATCCCGCCCGGATGCCCGAAACAAAAAAGGCTTCCATCCCGAGATGGAAGCCTTTTCACTTGGATTTCCATCTCTCATCGACCCCGGCCCGAGGGCCGAAGCAGGAATTGGCACCTAGCAATCCCCTTCAAAGCGGGAATCCGGTTGCCGTGGTTTCATAGGGCCTGTCCCTCCACCACTCTGGATAAGAGCGTTCAATTGTCCCAACGATAGTATAAAAGCCTTACCGCCCTGTCAAGGGCGGCCCCGGCGGCCGAGCCTCAGCCCGCCGCCACCGCGATCTTGAGGATCTGGTACTTCAAGACGCCCGCGGGCACGGGAATCTCGACCTGCTCGCCCACCTTCTTGCCGATGAGGCCCTTGGCGATGGGGGTTCGGATGGAAATCTTGCCCTTGGCGAAGTCGGCTTCTTCCTCGCCCACCAGCGTGTAAACTTCCTCTTCCTTGCTTTTGAGGTCCTTGACCGTCACCACGCAGCCGATGGAAACATGCTCGCCCGTGATGTTCTCGTCCTCCAGGATGCGGGCCCGGGCCAGCTTGTCCTCGATTTCCCGGATTCGGGCCTCCAGAAGCGCCTGCTCCTGCTTGGCGGCGTCATATTCGGCGTTTTCCTTCAAGTCGCCGTGGGCGCGGGCTTCTTCCAAGGCCTTGGCCACCTGGGGACGGCGGACGGTCTTGAGTTGGATCAATTCGGTCTGCAACTTGTCGCGCGTGGCCCGCGAAACGAGAAAATCGGCCATGGTGGCCTCCAGGTCTTAAATGGCGAAGTCAAAAAGCCTGAATCCCGGCGGGGAAAACCCCATCCGCGTCCAACCTTTTAGAAAATGCCGGGAAGTTGCGGTTATCTTACCCCAAATCGGGGCCCCACCCAATTATTTTTCGGCCTTTTGGCACTTTTGGCAAAGGCCGTAAAGCTGCATGCGGTGGGAGGTGATTTTAAAGCCATGTTTACGGCCCACCAGCTCCTGGAGGGCCTCAATTTGGGGGTTGAGGAACTCCACATAGGTGCCGCAGCGGGTGCAGATCAGGTGGTCGTGGTGCTCGCGCTCGAATTCCCGCTCATAGCGGATGCGGTCGTCGCCGAAGTCTAGTTCCCGCGCCAGGCCGCATTGGGTCATGTGCTTCAGGGTGCGGTAGACCGTGGCAAAACCCACGTGGGACTGTTTCTGGCGGGCCTTCTGGAAAAGCTCCTCGGCGGACACGTGGCCGGGCTGGTTCAGGAAGGTCTCCAGGATGAGCTCCCGCTGGGACGTGAGCTTGAGCCGGCGGTCCTTGAGGTAATGGCTGAAGAGCTCGTATTCCCGGGGCAGGGTTTTGGCGGTTTCTTTCATGGTCCTTCCCGCTTAATTCAACATGACCGGCATGAGGACGTTGGTGCGCACCACGTGTTGGAAGGCCCCCGCGATGTTGTCGGTGGCGTCGCTGAGGGTCTGGAGATAATCCTCCTCCATTTCCCGGCTTTCCACCAGGAAGGAGGTCTTCAGCAGCACGGACAGTTGGCCCTTGATGACCTTGGAAACCTTCACCATTTGGTTGTGGAAATAGTCCGGGTGGTCCTTGCGCAAGCGCTTGGAGGTGCGGGGTTTGAGGAACTTTTTTTGCCCCATGGCGATGGTGGCGATCATTTGGGCTAGGTGGTTCTCCAGCATGGCCCGGTCCACCCGCTGGGAATGGATCAACCGCTCAATGGAGGTCTCCAGGAAGGAGACGTGGGAAAAAAGCTCGCGGTAAAGCTCGAGGAAATTTTCGCGCGTGTCGTCGGCGTGGGACAAGGCCATGATTTCCCTCCCTGCGGATTTTCCGAGATTATAACCCCGCCAGGATAGGAAACAAGGCCGGGCAAAACAAGGCGGGGACCCCTTTCTCAAGGTTCCTTTAAAAGCTGGTCCAAAACGGCGGTTAAATCGTCCTCGGACCTGAGCCCGATGAAATAAGTGGCCAACCTCCCTTGTTTGTCGATGAAGAAGTTCGCCGGAATGCCGTCGGTGGAATAATCCGACAGCGTCTGGTGGCTGGCCAGCCCCGTGGGGTAATTGATGTTGTTGGACGCCAAAAACTGGTCCAGCTGGCCCCGGGGCAGGTTGTTGTCGATTTCCACGGACAAGGACAGGAACTCCACGCCCTTGGGATGGTAAAGGGAATAAAGCTTCACCAGCGAGGGGATCTCGGCCCGGCAAGGCCCGCACCAAGTCGCCCAAAAATTCAGCAGGACCACCTTGCCCTTGAGCTGGGCCAAGCTCATGGGCCCGGCCACGTTGAGGAAATAGCCGCTGATCTCGGGCGCCGCCACTCGCTTGTCCGCGGGCGTCAAACCCACCTGATCGCCCTTGGAACCGCAGCCCCCGGCCAACGCCAGCAGGACCAAAAACAGGAAGAACCTTCTCATCACGCCCCCCTTTCAGGGCCGAAACCCCGCCTCAAAAAAAGCTCACGTACTCGACCC
>DATKNU010000218.1:0-2288 GCA_035541195.1 bacterium | reverse complement strand
GAAAGGGAACTGCGCAAGGAAGGCAAGACCCGCCAGGACCTGGGCCGGGAAGCCTTCGTGAAGCGCACCTGGGAATGGAAGGAAAAATACGGGGCCACCATCACCAGCCAGATCCGCAAGATGGGGGCTTCCTGCGATTGGAGCCGGGAGCGCTTCACCCTGGACGAGGGGCTTTCCCGCGCCGTGCGCAAGGTCTTCATCGACCTCTACAACGAGAAGCTTATCTACCAGGACTATTACCTGATCAATTGGTGCCCGCGCTGCCAGACCGCGCTGTCCGACATCGAGGTGGAGCACAAACCCACCCAGGGGTTCTTCTATCACATCAAGTATCCCTTTGTGCATGACCCGGCGGACGGCCTGGAAGTGGCCACCACCCGGCCCGAGACCCTCTTGGGCGACACGGCGGTGGCGGTGAATCCCGAGGACGACCGCTACGCCGGGCTGGACGGAAAGTCCGTCACCTTGCCCCTGGTGGGGCGCCGCATCCCCATCCTGCATGACGCCTACGTGGACAAGGATTTCGGCACCGGCGTGGTCAAGATCACCCCGGCGCACGACTTCAACGACTTCCAGGTGGGAAACCGCCACAAACTGCCCCGCGTGAACATCCTCAACCCCGACGGCACCTTGAACGAGAACGCCGGCGCCTATAAGGGCCTGGACCGATTCGAGGCCCGCAAGCGCGTCGTGAAGGACCTGGAGGAAAAGGGGTTCCTCATCAAGGTCGAGCCCCATGAGCACAATGTGGGCCATTGCTATCGTTGCGGCACCGTGGTGGAGCCCTATTATTCCAAGCAGTGGTTCGTGCGGATGAAGCCCCTGGCCGAGAAGGCCCTGGAGGCGGTGGCGGCGGGCGAGACCAAGTTCATCCCGGAAAATTGGCGCGCCGAGTACGACCGTTGGTTGGGGGGCATCCAGGATTGGTGCATCAGCCGCCAGATTTGGTGGGGCCACCGCATCCCGGTCTATACCTGCAAGTCCTGCGCCAATGTCCTGGCCTCCGACGGCGATCCGTCGGCCTGCCCGCGCTGCGGCAAGAAGGAATTCGAGCAGGATCCGGACGTTTTGGACACCTGGTTTTCCTCGGGGCTCTGGCCCTTCTCGACCCTGGGCTGGCCGGATCAGACGAAAGAGCTCGAGATTTTCTATCCCACCTCGGTGTTGGTCACCAGTTGGGACATCCTTTTCTTCTGGGTGGCCCGCATGATGATGATGGGCCTGAAGTTCATGGGGAAGGTCCCCTTCCGGCAGGTCTACATCTATTCCTTGGTGGCCGACGAGGAAGGCAAGAAGATGAGCAAGTCCAAGGGCAACGTGGTGGACCCGCTGGAGATGATCCAAAAGTACGGGGCCGACGCGCTTCGCTTCACCCTGACCTCCATCGAGACCCGCCAACGCTACGTGGCGCTGACGCCCGACCGCTTGGAGTCCTCCCGTAATTTCGTGAACAAGCTCTACAACGCCACCCGATTCCTCCTGATGGCGGCGGGCCAGGAGGCGATTCCCGCCTGGGATTGGTCGAAGAAGCCCCAAAGGCTGGAAGACCGCTGGATCCTGTCGCGCCTTTCCGAGACCCTGGCCGAGGCCGAGAAATATTACGAGGCCTACAAAGTGGCGGAGCTTTCGCAGACCCTCTACCGCTTCCTGTGGAACGAGGTTTGCGACTGGTACTGGGAATCCATCAAGCCCCGGCTTTACTCCGAGGACGCGGCCGTCAAGCGGGAAGCGGCCTCCCTGGCCGTGGCGGTTTTGGACGCCGTGATGCGGCTCATGCACCCGGTCATGCCCTTCGTCACCGAGGAGCTTTGGCACCGCCTGCCGGGCAAGCGCGAAAGCCTCATGAAGGCCCTTTGGCCCGAATCCAAGGATTATCCGAGGGACCCGGCCGCGGTGGCTTCCTTCGGGTTCCTGCAGGAAGTCGTGACGGCGGTGCGGACGGTCCGCAGCGAACTCAATGTCTCCCCGGCCGCCGAGATCAAGGTTTCCCTCTCCGCCGAGAAGGCCTTCACGGACAGGCTTTCGGGCGCGGAGGATTTGCTCAAGAAGCTCTGCAAGGTGGGCGAGATCGCCACGGCCGCGGTCCGGCCGCCCAAGACCGCCTTGGCCGTGGTGGGCGGCGGGGAAGTCTATGTGCACTTGGAAGGGCTCATCGACCTGGCCGCCGAAATGGGCCGTCAGGAAAAGGAAGCCGCCAAGCTGGACAAATACGTGCTGGCGGTGGAGGGCAAGCTTTCCAACGAGCAGTTCGTGTCCCGCGCGCCCGCTGAGGTCATTGAGGCCGAGAA
>DATKNU010000217.1:0-2957 GCA_035541195.1 bacterium | reverse complement strand
TCCAGAGGGCGGCGGCTTCCCGGCGGTAGAGCCGCCGCTGGGCGGGGGTTGACAGGGTGACGCCCGGTAGGCGGGACGCCTCGAAGCCGTGGCTTCCCACCAAAGGGAGGGTTTTGAGGCCTGAGACCCGGCGCAGGCTTTCCACATTGCGGCCGCTGACCAGCACGAGGGGAAATTTGCGGCTGAGTTTCAATAAAAGTCCGCGGGTGAAGGGGGTAAGCCGGGAATGGTCCGGGTTTCGCTCGAAATCCGTCAGGGTGCCGTCATAGTCCAAGAGGAAGACGAAAGGAGGGCGGGATTTTCTCACGGGATGAGCACGACCTTGCCCCGGGCGCCGGGGGCCATGACGGCCTGGTGGGCGGCGGGCGCCTGCGCCAAGGGAAATTCTTGGCCGATGGCGGGATTCAATTTGCCTTCGGCCAAGCCCGCCACCAAATCCTCGTTGATCCTCACGAGATCCTCGGGCGGGGCGTTGAAAATGGTCAAGGCCCGGATATCGGCATCCCGGGTCATCAGGTCCCGGGGATTGATTTCCACCGGGCCCCGGCTGCCCACGACCACCACCCGGCCGAACTTGGCCAAAAGTCCAAGGTCCTTGCCCAGGTTGAGGTGGGCGGCCATTTCAAGGATGAGGTCCACGCCTTGGCCGCCGGTGATTTCCTTGAGCTTTTCGGCGAAAGCCGGATCGTGATGGTCCAGCGCCTCATCGGCGCCTTGGGCCTTCACCAGGTCCCGCCCGGCCTGGGTTCCCCCGGTGCCCAGGACCTTCAGGCCCGCGCGTTTGGCCAATTGAATGGCGGCCGTGCCCACGCCGCCGCTGGCGCCGTGGATGAGGACCGTCTCGCCTTTTTTCGCCCCGCCCTTGTGGAAAAGGGCCCGGTGGGCGGTGCTATAGGGCACGCCCATGGCCGCGCCTTGGGCGAAGGAGGTTTTTGCCGGCAGGGGGAAAGCGAAAAGGGAAGGGGCCAAGACTTTTTCGGCGTAAGCGCCGGCGGCCCTCACCACATAGACCCGGTCGCCGGGCTTGGGGGACTGGACATCGGGCCCGACCGCCTCCACCAGGCCCGCCGCGTCGGCGCCGGGGCTATAGGGCAAGGCGGGCAGGTTGCCGTAGTTGCCGCTGCGGACATAGGTTTCCACCGGGTTCACGCCGGCGGCTTTCACGGCCACCAAGACTTGGCCGGGCCCGGGGACGGGGTCGGGTTGCGGCTCCAGCTTCATCACTTCCGGTCCGCCGAATTGCCGAACGACGATGGCCTTCATGTCATCCTCCCGATTGAATGGACCTTTTTACCACCAAAAGGAAAAGACACCAAGCCCCACGGCTTGGTGTCTTTTGGGGCGGCAGATGTCCCTTGGCAGCGCCGGGGACATCCCATTAAGCCAAGTGTTTGTTGATGAATTCCTCGACGGCCGGCTTGGACTTGGCCCCCACGAACTGGTCCACGGGTTGGCCGTCCTTGAACAGGATGACCGTGGGGATGCCGTGAACGTGGAACTTTCCCGGGGTCTCCGGATTGGCGTCCACGTCCATCTTATAGACCTTCAACTTGCCCTCGTACTCGTTGGAAATGGTGTGCAAGGTCGGGCCCAGCATCTTACAGGGGCCACACCATTCGGCCCAAAAATCCACCAGCACCGTGCCCTTGGATTGAAGGACGTCCTTTTCAAAAGTCCCATCCGTGGCTTCAAACAAATTCTTGGCTTCCATGACTGCCTCCTTTTAGTTCATGATCAGCGTTGATTCTTCCTCGAAACGGGCGAAATAAATCGGGGCTTCTTTTTGTCCGGTTTGGACCGCCAGCATGTCCAACCGGCGGTCCTGGGGGCGCATCAAATCCTTCAATTCCCGCAAGGCCTGTTCGTCGGCCGCGAGAGCGCCTTGATTTTCGTGGTTTATGAGATTCATGGCAATCCTCCTGACCGCCCTTTCAACGCCTTCATCCCATCCGTTGAATAGTTCGATGATATTCGAACAATAGGACTGGCCTCCCGCCGCTTCAAGCCCTATAGTGGAAAAAGCCGTTAAACCCCGAGGAAACCATGAAAAAGGCCCTTTCAAACGATAAGCCAATAGCGCCGGTGGACAGGGTTTTTAGCGCCCTGGGGGATCCTGTCCGGTTGGAGATTATTCGGATTTTAATGGAGAAAAAAGAAGCCCCTTGCGGGGATTGTGGGTTGCCCGTGGGGAAATCCACCCTTTCCCATCACTATAAGGTGCTTCGGGAAATCGGCTTTATCAAGACGCGCGGGGAAGGGACCCGGCAGATCAATTGTCTCCAAATCGAGGAAATCAACCGCCGTTTCCCTGGGCTTTTGGAGTGGATTGGGCGCCCGCAGGGGCCCTGAAGCGATCGGGAATTTTCACTTGCCCGAAAGAGTGGTATATAATCTAGCTGTATTTAAACTTAAAGTCGGGAGATTTTTCTGAAACCTTTATCATGTTTTCTTGGCGGGCTTGCGGTTATTTGGGCGGTCATTATGGTGGAGGGGTGCGGTGGTAAGGGTAGTCCCACCTCTCCGGGGTCCGTCCCCAAGTCCTTGAGCGCTTTTGCGACCATTGGAAGCAATACTTATTTTCAAGCTCCGAGCGGCCTTGCTTATGCGGGCGGTAAGTTATGGGTCGTCGATAATACGGAAGAATCCGTACTTTCCGAATGGACAACCAACGGTTCAGCGCCCATCGCCAGCATTGACAATTTCAATGGTGGCGTCAGCTTTTTCTATGCTTGGGGAGACGGGATTGACCCGGTGACGGGGAACGTGTATGTCGGGGACCAGAATGGCGGGAACGTCGAAGTGTTCAGTTCCACGGGTAGCTATTTAACGTCGGTGAATTCCAGTGAAATCGCCTCGACGGAGCCGGCGGCCGTGGCGGTTAACTCCGCCGGGACAACGCTTTATGTACTGAATTATTTGGCGAACTCGGTTGTCGCTTTCCCCATTACAGCTGGCTC
>DATKNU010000216.1:0-8896 GCA_035541195.1 bacterium | reverse complement strand
ATGTCCAAGAGCCTGGGCAATGTGGTCAACCCCATGGACATCCTCGGCCTTTATGGGCCCGACGCCCTGCGCTATTACCTCTTGCGGGAAGTCATCTTTGGGTTGGACGGAACTTTCACGACCGAGTCCTTCGAGACCCGTTTCAACGGGGACCTGGCCAACGATTTGGGCAACCTGGTCAGCCGGAGCCTCACCATGCTTGAGAAATATTTCGAGGGGGTCGTGCCCAAGCCCGGGCCTTCCGGGGAATTGGAGTCCCAGATGGCCTCCGTGGCCGGGGCCTATGCCCCCGCCGCCCGGCAGGCCATGGGAAAATTGGAGTTCCACACCACCTTGATGAGGGCCTGGGACTTGGTCAAGCGAGCCAATAAGTACATTGATGAGACCGCCCCTTATAAGATCGCCAAGGAAGGGGAGGCGGGACGGGAAAAACTGGCCACCGTCATGTTTACCTTGGTGGAAGCCCTTCGGGTGACGGCCCTTGCCATCGCGCCCTTCATGCCTTTTACCGCGCAGGCCATTTGGGCCCAATTGGGATACTCGGACGAGATCCAAGGGCATTCCCTGGCCGAAACCGGGGAGTGGGGAAAGATCCCGGTCGGGCAGAAGATCGCCAAAGGCGCGGGTCTTTTCCCCCGCATCGAAAAGAAAAAATGACGCTGATCGACACCCACTGCCACTTGGACGATGAAAGGCTGGCCCCTGAGGAGGACTTTATCCTCCAACGCGCGGGGGAAGCCGGGGTGGAATTCCTCGTCACCATCGGCACCGACGCGAAAACCTCGGCGGCGGCCGCCGCCATCGCCAGGCGCCATCCGGGGCGGGTTTTCCACACCGTGGGGGCCCATCCGTCCGATGTGGACCGCTTTGGGGAAGAAGAGTTGGCCGAGGTTGAGCGGCTGGCCCGGGAGACTTCCCCCAAAGGCATCGGCGAGGTCGGTCTGGATTACCACCACGACTCCAACCGGAAAAAGCAATTCGAGGTTTTCGGCCGCATGATCGCCCTGGCCCGAGAACTTTCCCTGCCCCTCATCATCCACGACCGGGACGCCCATGAGGACCTGTACGGGATCCTCAAAGAAAAAGCCGCGGGACTGAAGATCCTCATGCATTGCTATTCGGCGGGGCCGGATTTCGTCGAAAAATTCATGGGTCTAGGCTGCTATTTCTCCATCGCCGGGCCCCTGACCTTTAAGAACGGCCAGTCCCACCGCGACGCGGTGGCCCGGATTCCCCTGGACCGCCTAGTAGTCGAGACCGATTCGCCCTACCTCACGCCCCACCCCCACCGGGGCAAACGCAATGAGCCGGCTTTCGTGAAATTCACCGCCGAGACTTTGGCCGAGGTGAAGGGCATTTCATTTGAAGCGGCCGCCGAAGCCACCACCCGAAACGCCCGCCATTTTTTCCGGATTTAACAACCGATCATTGACCTTGCGGTCGAGCCAAGTCGACCTTTCCCCATTGGGCCGCTGGGGGGCGTCAGAATAAGCAAGGCGAAGATTTAAAATGCCTTTGTTTTACCCCTTTTCGGCTTTCTTGGCGTCTTGGCGGTGGAATGCTTTCACCCGCCGGGGCTTGAAGGTCAGGGTTGGATTTCACCGCCATCCGGGTACAATAGCCCCTCCATTTTCAAGGAGAAGGGCGCCATGATCCGCGATTGCCTGGCCAAATTATCCAGAAACGAACCCCTCACCGAGGCGGAGGCCTGGGACGCGACGCTTGAGATATTCGAGGGCAAAGCCGCCCCGGCCCAAGTGGGCGCCTACCTGACTTTCCTGGCCGCCAAGGGCGAGACCGCCGAGGAAGTCTTGGGCAGCATGAAAGCCATGCGCGAGAAGATGGTGCGCCTCGACGTGGGGGACCTCAACCCCATCGACGTCTGCGGGACCGGCGGGGACCATAAGGGAACCTTCAACATTTCCACCACCGCGGCCCTGGTTTTGGCCGGGGGCGGGGTCGTGGTGGCCAAGCACGGCAACCGGGCGGCTTCCAGCCAATGCGGCAGCGCGGAAGTCCTGGACGCCCTGGGGGTCAAAATCGATCCCACGCCCCTGGTGTTGGAAAAGTGCCTGAGGGAAGCGGGCATCGCTTTTCTCTTCGCGCCGCATTTCCACCCGGCCATGAAAAACGTGGGCCCCTTGCGCAAGGAACTGGGATTCCGCACGATCTTCAACCTCCTGGGCCCCCTTTGCAACCCGGCCTCGGTCAAGACGCAGGTCATCGGCGTTTATGACCCGGCGAAAGCCCAGCTCATGGGCGAGGCGCTCCTCCAGGCGGGAAGCCAAAGGGTGGTGACCCTGCACAGCCAAGACGGGCTGGACGAGGTTTCCTGCGCAGCCCCGACTTCCTTCTGGGAATATCGGGCTTCCCATCCGGTCCGGACGCTCACCTTGGGGCCTTCGGATTTTGGGTTTGAGCCCAAGCCCTTGGAGTTCATCCACGGCTCGGACGCGGCCGCCAACGCCCGGATCCTGACGGGCATCCTGGAAGGGGAGAAGGGCCCCTATCGGGACGCGGTGGCCATGAACGCCGCGGTGGGTTTTTACGTGGCGGGCAAGTGCCAAAGCATCCCCGAGGGACGCGCCCTGGCCGAGGAATCCATCGATTCCAAGAAGGCTTTGAAGGCCCTTCAAAAACTCGAACAAATATCCCATTCTTAAGAAGGGATTGGCCGGGCAGTTTCGCCGGGGCCTTTAAAGGGAAAACGATGAGCATTCTCCAGAAAATAGCCGCCACCAAAAAAGAAGAGGTCGCCGTCCTGAAGAAGGAACGGGGGCTTGCGTCCTTGAAGGCCGGCGCCCGGGCCCAGGCTCCGCCGCTGGATTTCCTCAAGGCCATCACCCGCGCGGGAAAACTTTCCGTCATCGGCGAACTGAAAAAAGCCAGCCCTTCCAAGGGCATTTTGCGGGCGGGATTCGACGTGGAACAATTGGCGACCCTTTACGCCCGGGCCGGGGTGCAGGCGCTGTCGGTCTTGACCGACGTCCAGTATTTCCACGGGAGCTTGGCCTACCTGAAGCTGGCCAAGCAGGCGTCCCGCCTGCCGGTTTTGCGCAAGGATTTCATCATCGACGAGCACCAGGTCTATGAGGCCCGGGAAGCGCAAGCCGACGCCATCCTTTTGATCGTGGCCATGCTCTCGCCGGGGCAATTGAAAGAGCTCCAAAGCCTGGCCTTCGAATTGGGCATGGCGGTCTTGGTGGAGGTCCATGACGCGAAGGAATTGGACGCCGCCCTGGGAACGGGGATTCGGTTACTCGGCGTCAACAACCGAAACCTGAACGACTTTCACGTGACCTTGGAAACCACCGAACGGCTGATCCCCAAGTGCCCCTCCGGGCTTCCGGTGGTCAGCGAGAGCGGCATTTTCACCCGGGAAGACGCCACGCGCGTGCGGGGCTTGGGGGCCTCGGCCATCCTGGTGGGCGAGGCCTTCATGACGGCGCCCGACTTGGAAGCGGCGGTCAAGGCCCTCCTGCCGGAGGGGCATTAAAATGGTGCGCGTCAAAATTTGCGGGGTGACCCGGCCGGAAGACGTGAGGCTGATCGCCCGCGAGGGCGCGGACGCCATCGGGTTCCAGATGTCCCTGGGGCCCCGCAAGATCACGCCCGCCCAGGCGAAAAGGCTGGTGAAGCAGGTGCCGCCCTTCGTGACGCCCGTGGGGGTTTTCGTCGATGAGCCCCTGGCCAAACTAAAAGCGTTGATAAAATATTGCGGTTTTCAGGCGGTCCAACTGCATGGCGATGAAAAGGCCGACTTCGCGCAGGCTTTGGGCTTGCCCGTGATCAAGGCCCTGCGCATGAAAAACGCCAACAGCCCGCGGCTTTACCGGGACTTCCGCGTTGCGGCCTTTTTGTTGGACCGTTATAATAAGGACAAAAGAGGAGGAACGGGGGAAACCTTCGATTGGAAGTGGGCCCGCCAAGCCTCCGCCTCGCTTCCCGCGCCCGTTCTATTAGCCGGCGGTTTGACGCCGGAAAATGTCGTGAAAGCCGTCCAAACCGCCCGGCCCTTTGGAGTGGATGTGGCCAGCGGGGTTGAGATCCTGCCCGGTCGCAAAGACCCCCGAAAAGTTTCCCAGTTTATCCGGCGCGCGAAAAAAGCCGTCCAAGCCTGAAAGGACCGGTCCTCTTTGGCCGACCAAAAATCCCTTATCATCAAGCTCGCCCACATCTACTACCACACCGGCAGTTGGGACAAGGCCATTGTGGAATACCAAAAAATTATCGCCTTGGACCCCAATGACCACAATGTGCGCGTGACCCTGGGGGAGCTTCACCTCAAAAAGGGCGACCTGGAAAGGGCCTATCGGGAATTCGAGAACGCCGCCAATGGGTTCCTGGGCGAGAAAAACACCAAAAAAGCCCTGGCGGCTTTCCGGGAACTTTCCCACCTCATCCAAAAGATCGTCGAGCCCCAGGATGTCGAGAAGGCGGTCCTTTTATATAAGGACATCCTGATGAGGATGCCCGAATCGCTGGAGGCCCTGATCAACCTCAGGGATCTTTACCAAAGGCATAACCAACGGGATTTGGCGGTGGCCGCCACGCTTCGGTTGGGCGATCTTTACAACCAGCAGGACTATGTGGATAAGGCCGAGGCCGAGTATCAAAACGTCCTGGCCTTGGAGCCGGACAACCTGGAAGCCAAAAACAAGCTGGAAAAATTGAAGAGCGAAACCAACGGATCGCCCGCCGCCCCCTGAGGTTGCCAGCCCTTTCGGGCTAGAAGACCCCCTGGGGCGCCCGGCCCCTTAAATTTTTTTGCCTTTTGGGGATGGGACGGGTACTCTATCTGCCATTCTCGGACCGGGGAATTTCATGGCCAAAAAGAAAACCCAAACGCCGGACACCTCGGGCTATTTCGGCCCCTATGGCGGCCGTTACGTGCCCGAAACCCTCATGGTGGCCCTTCGGGAACTGGAGGAGGCCTACGCCGCGGCCCGGAAGGATCCCGCCTTCCACCGGGAGCTCACCCATTACCTGAGGGCCTATAGCGGCCGTCCCACGCCGCTGACCTTCGCGGCCAATCTCACCCGGCACCTCAAGGGCGCCCGCCTCTTCCTCAAGCGCGAGGACCTGAACCACACGGGCTCGCATAAGATCAACAATTGTCTGGGCCAAATCCTTTTGGCCAAGCGCATGGGCAAGAAGCGCATCATCGCCGAGACGGGGGCAGGACAGCACGGCGTGGCCACGGCCACGGTTTGCGCCCTCTTCGGCCTTGAGTGCGAGGTCTTCATGGGCGCCATCGACGTGGAACGGCAGGCCCTGAATGTCTTCCGCATGAAGCTTTTGGGCGCCAAGGTGCACGCGGTTCAATCCGGCACCAAGACCCTGAAGGACGCCATGAGCGAGGCCCTGCGCGACTGGGTCACCAACGTCAAGCACACCTACTATTTGATCGGTTCGGCGGCGGGCCCCCATCCTTACCCGCAAATGGTGCGGGATTTCCAAAAGGTCATCGGCGAGGAAGTGCGGGCCCAGGCGGGCAAGACCATCGGGTCGCTGCCCAACGCCTTGGTGGCCTGCGTGAACGGGGGGTCCAACGCCATCGGGCTTTTTTACCCCTTCTTGAAGGACAAGGGCGTGAGGCTTTATGGCGTGGAAGCCGCGGGCGACGGCGTGAATACGCCCCGCACGGCGGCCACCATGGCCAAGGGCCGGCCCGGCATCCTGCATGGCAGCCATAGCTACGTGCTCCAGACCCGGGAAGGCCAGATCGCCGAGACCCATTCCATTTCCGCGGGGCTGGATTACCCGGGCGTGGGGCCCGAGCACAGCTACCTGAGGGACACGGGCCGGGCCACCTACGCGGCCGTCACCGACGCCCAGGCCCTGGAAGCCTTCCAAGCCTTGGCCCGGCAAGAGGGCATCCTGGCGGCGCTGGAAAGTTCCCACGCGGTTTATTACGCCATGAAATTGGCGAGGCGCATGCCGCAAAAATCCTCCATCGTGGTGAACCTTTCGGGCCGGGGCGATAAGGACGTGAACACGATCCTCAACCGCTTGGGGGCCCTTTGAGCCAGCACCTTCGGCAAATCTTCCAAGCCGCCCGCCGCCAAAAAAAGGCCTTGTTCCTGCCTTATGTTTGCGTCGGGTACCCCAGCTATTCGGCCAGCCTCAAGACCGCGGAGGCGGCCCTGAAGGCCGGCGCTTCGGCCTTGGAACTGGGAGTGCCTTTTTCCGACCCCATCGCCGACGGGCCGACGCTGCAAATGGCCACCCAATGGGCGCTGGACCATGGCACGCGGGTGGAAGACGCCTTTAAGCTCATGGCGGCCCTCCGCCGCAAGGGATACGGTCAGCCCCTTTTGGTGATGACTTACTTGAATCCCATCGAACAGATGGGTTGGGACCTTTTCTCGCGCCGTTTGGCCGACGCCGGGGGCGACGGGGCCATCGTGCCGGATTTGCCTTTGGAAAAATTCGACGAATATGGTTTTTTCCTGAGGAACCGGGGGTTGTCGTTGATTCCTTTCTTGGCCCCCACCTCAAGCCCCCCGAGGGTTCAAAAGGTCGATGCCCTGGGGGCCCCTTTTCTGTATTATGTGTCCCTGACCGGGGTGACCGGCGCGCGCAAAAGCCTGGCGCCCGGATTGCTGGCGGCGCTCAAGGCGTTGCGCTCGCGCCTGCGGACCCCGGTGGTGGTGGGTTTCGGCATCTCGAACGCGGACCAGGCCGCCCAGGTGGGCAAGGTGGCGGACGGCGTCATCATCGCCAGCGCCCTCATTCAACTCATTTCCCGGACGAAAGCCGCGGCCATTGGAAAAGCGGTCGGGAGTTTTTGCGGGCGGGTCGTCCACTCGTTGGGGCGTTAAGTTTTAGTTTTCAGCCTTGGGTTTGGCGCAAGGCGCCGCGAACTTAAGACTAAAAACTTCAAACTTTGAACTTCTTTCAGGAGTCGAAAATGGTCTGGTATAAGGAACCCAAAAAGAAGATCACCAAGGTCCAGGGGAAAAAGCAGGTCTCGGTGCCCCAAGGGCTTTACACCAAGTGCAAGTCCTGCGGGGCGGTGCTTTACAACAAGGACCTGGATAAGAACCTCAAGGTTTGCCCCAAATGCGGCTACCACAACCAGCTTTCGGCCTTGGAGCGCCTCTACCTCACCCTGGACTCAGGGTCCTTCGAGGAATTTGACGAGGGCCTGGTCCCCGGCAACCCCCTGGAATTCCCCGATTACGCCGAAAAACTCAAGCGCGGCCAAGAGAAAACCAAGATGCCCGAAGCCGTCATCACGGGCTTGGGCCGGATCCAAGGCCAAAGCGCCTCGGTGGCCATCACGGACTTCCAATTCATGGGCGGCAGCATGGGCAGCGTGGTGGGGGAAAAGATCACCCGGGCCGTGGAAAGGGCGATTGAGAAGAAAGTGGGCATGATCATCGTGTCCGCCTCGGGCGGCGGCGCCCGTATGCAGGAAGGCATCTTTTCGCTCATGCAGATGGCCAAGATTTCGGCGGCCTTGGCCCGCCTCGGCGAGGCGCGCCTTCCCTATATCTCGGTTTTGACCGATCCCACGGCGGGCGGCGTGGCGGCGTCTTTCGGCATGCTGGGCGACGTGAATTTGGCCGAACCGGGCGCCATGATCGGCTTCGCCGGGCCCCGGGTGATCGAACAAACCATCCGCCAAAAACTGCCCAAGGGCTTCCAGCGGTCCGAATTCCTGGTGGAGCACGGTTTCGTGGATGCCATCGTGCCCCGGCACCAGATGAAGGCCACCCTGGGCCACTATTTGAAGTTCTTCAAAGCTTAAAATCAAACCAAGGTCAAAATCGAGCGCGAAGCCAAAAGGACGCAGGAGCCTTTCGGGGCGGGATTCTTTCCGTCTGTCTTCAGGTTGGTTTTTCGCGTCGGTTGAGTCGGGGTCCCCATGAGGCTGAATAAAGGATTGGATTCGCTGGAGCGTTTGGGTTGGCGTTTCGGCCTGGACTCGATGAAGGCCCTGCTCCGGGAGCTTGGGGATCCTCAATCGTCCTTGCGTTTCATCCATGTGGCCGGTTCCAACGGCAAGGGTTCCACTTGCGCCTTCACGGCGTCGCTCCTTCAAAAAGCCGGTTACCGCGCCGGCCTTTACACCTCCCCCCATTTAAGCGACCTACGCGAGCGGTTCCGCCTGGATGGCGCCTGGATTTCTTCCCGGGATTTGACGGCCCTAAGCCGCCAAGTTTTGAGGGCCTGCGCGGCCGTCCAGCGCCATCGGGGGCATTCCCCGACCCATTTCGAGGCCCTGACCGCCCTGGCTTTCTTGTGGTTTAAAAAACAAAAAGCCGACCTGGTGGTTTTGGAAGTGGGATTGGGCGGCCGGTTGGACGCCACGAATGTCATTGAGAGGCCCGAGGCGGCCTTGATCGCGCCCGTTAGTTTGGAACATCAGGATATCTTGGGCAGGAGCCTTTCCAAGATCGCTTGGGAAAAGGCGGGCATCCTTAAAGAAGGGGGACTGGCGGCCACGGTCCAAAAAAATCCGCGGGCCCTTGCGGCCATCCGCCGGGCGGCGAAAGAAAGAGGCGCGTCGCTTTGGGCGGCGGGAGAGGACTTTTATTTTAAGCCCACCCCCCGGGGATTCCTCTGGGAAGGCCCGGGCCTGAGCCATGAGTTCCATCTGCCGCTCATGCCGGGCTACCAGGCGGGAAACGCCGCTTTGGCGGTGGCGGGGATTCAACTCCTGCGGGCGCGCGGGCTTGCCTTGGAAACGCCCGCCATCCAAAAGGCCTTGGCGGCCACCCGTTGGCCGGGCCGATTGGAAAGATTGGGCCCCCATATCCTCATGGATGGGGCGCACAATCCCGAGGCCTTCGGGGCTTTGGCCCAATCCCTCAGGCTTTCTTATCCCGGGCGCCGGTGGGTGGTCTTGAACGGTTTTTTAAGCGATAAAAATTATGAAGCCTGCGTA
>DATKNU010000215.1:0-2794 GCA_035541195.1 bacterium | reverse complement strand
GGATGCGGTTCAGGTTGGAGTGCCCGGCGCCCACGTCATCCAACGCGATGAGGAACCCGAAATCCCGGTAGGTGGCGATGAATTTCTCCAGGGCCTCCAATTCCTCCACGTTGGATTCGATGATCTCGATGATGATGCTCTGGGGATTGAGGCCCGCCTCTTCCACCTGGCGGATGATGTTGCCCGATCCTTGGACGCCTTGGTCCAAAACCGAGGCCTCGAAGTTCACCGAAAGCAACCGCTCGGGCCGCCGCGCCTGGATGCTCTTAAACATGCCGAAGACCTGCTTGCGGCAGAGCCGATCCAACTCCAGCGTCAGGCCCCGACGGGCGGCCTCGGCGAAGAGGGCCAGGGGTGGGATCATTTGGTGGGTGTGGGGCATCACGCCCCGGGCCAGGCCCTCGTAACCCACGATGGAATTATTTTTAACGGAAACGATCGGCTGGAAATAGGGGGTGAGGTGTTCCCCCTCGATGATTTCGGCCAAGTCAAACTTCGGGTCCGACGAGGTATCCATGGGCGTGCCTTTTCTCAAAGCCGGGTTGCTCCCTTTTCCAAGCAAACAAGGCCCAACTGTCGCAACAACTGTGCCATTTCAGGACCCGGGCCAATTCAAAGATAAACCGGGCGGTCGAGCAAAAAAAGCTAGCAAAAATCTCCATTTGGGAAGACTTCCGACACTTTTGTAGGCGCCCTTTGTCATTCTAAGCCATTGGAAAGGGCCCTCGGTAAAAGACAGGTAAAAAGTTGGGCGCAAGGGCTTTGAGCGCCAAGAACTTTATGGATGCTCAGCCGGCCGTAAATCGCCTGTCGAATCATCACTTTTGGCCTTTGGCGCCAAGCGTGGGGCTTTGGGGTGGGTAAAGGAAGAACCTCCTGATTTTAAAAGGCCCGGTTGGCACATCCCTTGCTTTAACCCAAGGCATCCTAGTGTCGGGAGGCAATATGGAAACCAACTTCGCGGTGGCCCAGGAAAAAAATCCGATGCCCGAGCCCGACTTAATCGCCTTGCTCGAGCAAAAAAGCGCGGCGGCTTTTTACCAGCCGATCGTTTCCGTGAAGAAAAAATCCGTCGTGGGCATTGAGGCGGTGGGCCGCGGCATCGACACCGGCAACCGGCGTTTCATCGAAGCCGAGGAACTCTATCCCCTTTCCTTCGAGAAAAACAAGGCCTTGGACCTGGACCGGCTCTTTCGGCTCAAGGGGCTGGAAGGCTACGCCGAAATCGAGTCTAAGCTTCCCGGGCTTATCCTTTTTTTGAACCTGGAATCGGGCGTCCTCACCGACGAAGTGGTGGGCTCGGGGCACCTGCTCAAGATGGTGCGCCAATTGGGGCTCAATCCCAGCCTCATCACCATCGAACTTTCCCAATCCGTCAACATGGACCTTGGCTCCATCAAGCGCTTTTCCCAGATCCACCGGGACAACGGTTTCTTGATCGGCCTGGAAGACATCACCGCCAACCGCACCTGTCTGGACCAGATCCTGCACATTTCGCCCGACGTCCTCAAGATCCATCCCAACGTGGTGGACGGCCTCTCCAAGGACCCTTATAAGCGCGAGGATTTCAAGACCATCCTGAGCCTGAGCCGCAAGATCGGCTGCCTGGTGGTGGCCCACGGGGTGGAAAACGAGGAGGACGCCCTGGTGGCCCTGGAACTGGGGGCGGACATGCTGCAGGGCAGTTATTTCTCCAAACCCCAGCGAACCGAAAACTCCAGCATCCTGGGGCTCAAGGCCCGCATTGTGTTCGTGGCCTCGCGCTACAAGCGCATCCTGACCGACAAGATCAACAAGGACAAGGACCGGCGCACCCGTTACCTGGCCATCGTTTCCGAGATTTTCGACAGCTTGGGCGGGGCCGGGGATTACGAGAGGAAATTCACCGAGTTCCTGACCCGCTATCCCCAGATTGAGTGCCTTTACCTGCTGGACCAGGACGGCGTGCAGGTCAGTGAGACGGTCTTCAACAGCCGCAAAGTGTCCGAGCGCAAGAAATACCTCTTCCAGCCCGCGCCCAAAATGACCGACCACTCGCTGAAGGAATACTATTACTCGCTGGTTTACAACGGGTTGGAGCGTTACGTGACCGAGCCCTACATTTCCCTGGCCTCGGGCAACCTTTGCGTGACCGTGTCGGGCACCTTCAAGGACGAGAAAAGCCAAAAGATGCACGTGCTTTGCATGGACATCGACATCATGCGGGTTTGAGGGTTCAAGGCCGCCGGAAAAACTTCACCGTCAAGTCCGCCAAGAACCGATGAAACAAGGGTCTTCGACCGGACGGTCCCCGGATTCCCCAATCTTCAACCATGGATTGGCCCGGCCTGCTTGGCGGCAAGGCAGGCTTTATTTCAAGCCTTTTAAGATCTCGGCGTGGACCAAGCCGTTGCTGGAAAGGGCGTTGCCGCCCCGGATGGTCCTATCGCCCTTGAGGTCCGTGAACTTCCCCCCGGCTTCCTCGACGCAAATTTGAATGGCGGCCACGTCGTAGGGCTGCACCACCGGATCCACCACGGCCTCGGTCATGCCCTGGATCACCAAGGCATGCCCAAAACAATCCCCGAATCCCCGGTCGTCGTAGGCACGATCGATCAAATCCGTCAGTTTCTTGCGCTTGGCCGGCGGCACCAGCCGAATCCCGCCGTAGGTGAGGGTGCCGCCCCTTAAGTTGGGGATGCGCGAAACCCGGGCCCTTTTCCCATCCACATAACAGCCCAGTCCCTTGGCGGCCCAAAGCGTGGTCTTCAGCGCGGGATGGTGGATCACCCCCGCCACCACTTCCCCCCGGTAT
>DATKNU010000214.1:0-2132 GCA_035541195.1 bacterium | reverse complement strand
CCCGGTTAACTGCGCCCAGCAGATGGCCGGCGTGCACGACATCACGAACAACCTCCGGGTGGCCCGGACCTCTTAAAAAGCGCGGGAGCCAATAGCCGGCCAAGGACGGCTGGGCCCGACGTTTTTTGTGGCCTGGACGGATGAAACAAAGCCGGTCCCTCTGTATACTTTGGCCCGTTGAAAGCTTTTGAATAAGCTGGGAGGCCGCATGCGGATGAATTATTTATTTCTAGCCTTGGCCGTGACGATGGGGATGACCCTGACGGCTTGTAATAAGAAGGAAGTTCAAAACCAGCAGTCCAATACGGGAGGGATGAACATGGCGGCGACGCCTCAAACCAATGTGGTAACGACGGCCTCGGGGCTCCAGTATCAAATCCTGCAACCGGGCGATGGGCCGGTGGCTAAGGCGGGGCAGACGGTGAGCGTGCATTACACCGGTTGGTTGACCGATGGGACCAAGTTCGACAGTTCGGTGGACCGGGGCCAGCCTTTTCAATTCACCTTGGGCGCGCATCAAGTCATCGCGGGTTGGGATGAGGGCGTGGCCGGCATGAAGGTGGGGGAAAAGCGCAAACTCACCATTCCCTCCAACCTGGGCTATGGCGCCCAGGGGGCGGGCGGCGTGATCCCGCCCAACGCCACGCTGGTGTTCGACGTGCAGCTCTTGGGCGTCCAATAAAATTCGTTTTAAAAAGCCGGGGCGAAAGCCCCGGCTTTTTTTATGACCGGATCGCCCATGACGCTTGAGGAAATTATCCGCCTTTTTGACCTTCGGCCCCATCCCGAGGGAGGCTTTTACCGGGAGTCCTACCGCGCCCCGGGCGAGGTCCCCACGGCCTTTGGCCCCCGGGCCCCTTCGACCTGCATCTATTACCTGCTGGTGCCCGACGCCAAGTCCCGCTTTCATCGGCTCAAGTCCGATGAGATCTTCCACTTTTACCTGGGGGATCCGGTGACTTGGGTCTTGATCCATCCCGGCGGCCTCTTGGAGGAAAAAATCCTGGGGCCGGCCATTGGACAAGGCCAAAGGCCCCAATTGGTCATCCCGGCGGGCACCTGGTTCGGTGGATTCCTGAATCCGGGCGGAGCCTATGCCTTGATGGGCACCACCGTGGCGCCCGGATTTGATTTCGCCGACTTTGAGATGGCCGAGGGGGATAAACTGACCGCTGATTTTCCCGCGGCCCGGGATTGGATCGCGCGCCTGACCTAGGATTTTGAAACCCGCTTGTCCGCCGGCTTCTATATATTGGGGTGAAGGCAAAGTCGCATTGACCTTGAGGAGGACGACCATGGGGCGATGGCTGGTATTTTGCGGTTTTTTGATTTGGCTTTCGGGAAGCGCGGTTTGGGCCGACGCCACTGGCGCTAAACCGAAGACCGTGACCTTGCGGGGAACTTTGGTGGATTTGGCCTGTTATTTCGATGACGGCGATTCGGGTGACGACCACATGGGCATGAAGGGTTGCGGGAAGGCCTGCCTGAACCAGGGAAGCCCGGCGGGGCTTTTGGTGGGCACGCAGGTTTATGTGCTCCTTTTTCCCGCGGCGAATTTCGCCAATTACGTGGGCAAGACGCTTGAAATCACCGGCGATCTTTATGGGACCGACGAGCTGATCCCATCCAAGGCGGCTTGGGTGGCCCAGGAGGGGAACCAGCCCATCCATTGGTCGGTCAAACCCATGATGTGAGTTTTCCCGAACCACCGGTTCTTCCAAAAGGCCCCGCGGGGCCTTTTTTATTTGGGGACAGGCCGGAAGGGGGGAGGTAAAATGGCGGCCATTTCACCTTCGCGAGGTCCCATGTCCGATTCCTTAAGCCGGTCCCAATTGAGGCATTTCCTCTCGGCCGCGCGCCAAGCGGCCGTCCAGGGCGGCGCCCGGGCCTTGCGTTATTTTCGCCGGCGTGTCCCCGTCATCCGGAAAATCGACCGTTCGCCCGTGACCCGGGCCGACCGGGAGGCCGAGCGCGTCATCCGGTCCGTCCTGTGGAAGAAATTCCCGGCGCACCAATTGTGCGGCGAGGAATTCGGCTGGGATAAGAACCAAAAGGCGGATTTCCGCTGGTGGATCGACCCTGTGGACGGCACCCGGCAATTCATCCGGGGGCTGCCCTTTTGGGGCACCTTG
>DATKNU010000213.1:0-3372 GCA_035541195.1 bacterium | reverse complement strand
CGGTTACGTGGTTTACAGCAACCAGGCCAAGGAAGCCTTGCTGGGGGTCGACCCCAAGCTCCTCAAGGCCAAGGGGGCGGTCAGTCCCGAGGTGGCCGAAGCGCTGGCCCGCCAATGCCGCTTGGCCGCGGGGACCGACTTGGCCCTGGCCACGACCGGCATCGCCGGCCCCACGGGCGGCAGCCCCGAGAAGCCCGTGGGGTTGGTTTATATCGCCTTGGCCGACGAGCAGGCCACCCAGGTTTTTAAATTCCAACTTTTCGGAAACCGGGAAAACATCAAGTTCCGGGCCAGCCAGGCGGCGCTGGAATTGGTCCGCCGCCATTGCCTGGGCCTGGCGCTTGGGGATGGGACCGAGGCTTAGCCCTTGGAATCCGTCCGTCTTTTCGCCGCGATCGACTTGGCCCCCGAGTTGCAGCAAAAGTGCGCCTTTCTTTTGGAGGCGCTTTCCGCCATTCCCTCGGAAGTTCGTTGGGTCCCGCCCGCCAACCTCCATTTGACCTTGAGGTTTTTCGGGGAAATGAGCGGGGAAAAGGAGCCGCTGGTGTGCGATTTGTTGGCCAAGGCGGCGGCCCGGCACGGCCCCTTCACGCTTGGTTTGGATGGTTGGGGGGCTTTTCCCAGCGCGCGAAACCCGCGGGTGCTTTTCGTGGGGCTGGAAGCGGGGAAGGAGCCCCTGCGGGCGCTGGCCGAAGACATTGAGAAAAGCGCCAAGGTTTTCAACTTGGGCCCGGTCGAAGGGAATTTCAACGCCCATGTGACCCTGGGCCGCGTGAAATCGCCCGGGGGATTGGAGCGGGTCTTGGAAAAGCTCACGGCCCTGACCCCGGCGCCCTTGGGCGAAATGACCGTGGGGTCCTTTTGCCTTTATCAAAGCCGTTTGGGGGCCGGGGCGCCGCTTTATACCCGCCGCCGTGAGTTTTTCCTGACGAAGTGACGGAAAGGCTCGGGTTCATCGCTATCCTCCTTTTGAGCGGTGAACGATTTTGGGCGTGGAAATTTGACCCCGGTTTCATTAGCTTAAATTGAAACCGTAAGGAAAGGACGATATGCCAGGATCGGATCAAGCGCCCCCGGACCCCGAGCCCACCGAGGCCCAGGTGGAAGCCAACTTAAGGGCCCTGCAGGAAGCCCAACAGGCTTTTTTGGAACAGTCCTTCAAATGGCTCATTGATTTCGTGGGCTCCTATTTTCCCGAGGACCAATTGGCCCTGGAGGACGCGGTGACCGACGTGCATTTCCTGCACCGGGTGGTGGAGGGCGGCAAGCCCTTGGGGGCGCTGGTTTACCGCTTCCGGAAGATCCAGGACAAGAAGGCCTATTTCAACGACTTGGCCCAGGATTACCGGGAAGGCTTGGAAGTTCCCGAGGTTCTTTTCGTGGATTCGGAAACCGCCGATTTCGCGCCCCCGGCGCCGGGGGCTTTGGAGGGGGATGAGGCGCTTTTTGAGATACCGGCCGCCCAGCTGACGGCCAAGTTGAGGGAATTGCGTGAGGAATTGAAGCGGCGGGCGAGGTTGAGGCAGCTCAGGGAAAGTCTGTGAAATCAAGTCGGGGAGGATTTATGAAAAATCTTTTGACGGCGGGCTTTTTGGCTTTGGGGTTGGTCTTGGCGGCGGGGCCGGCCTTGGCCGGGGACTCGCCGGTGGTGGGCGGCGGTAATTTCGGGATCGGGCTGGACTTCGGGGAGCCGGGAAGCTGGGGCGCCACCGGGAAGGTCTGGGTGGACAACCAAAACGCCTTCCAAGGCGCGGTCAAGTTCAACGGGACCACCATCCTGCAATTGGATTACCTTTGGCACGATTTTGACCTCATCCACGTGAAGCATGGGGCCTTGCCCTTTTACATCGGGGTGGGCGGGGACTTGGCGCCCAACGGGACCGTGGCCATCGCGGGCCGGGTGCCGGTGGGGATCACCTATCTTTTCCAAAAGGAAGACGTGCCGGTCGACATCTTCATGGAAGCGGCGCCTACGATTTGGTTCGTGGGCGGCACGGCCCAATTCTATGTTTACGCGGACCTGGGCGCCCGTTACTACTTTTAACCCCGGATGATTTGCGCCGATCACCCCGCCGTCGACGGCCGACGGCGGGGTTTCTTTTTTCCGTGAAACCCGCCGCTAAAAGCCTTAGGCTGGGGCCATGAAACCCTTTTGGAATTCCCCACGGGCGCTGGCCTGGGGGGCGCTTTTGGCGCTTTGGGGCGCGCTTCCGCTGGGAGCCACCGAAAAGGAATGGCCCAAATCCTTCCAGGATCATTGGGACTTGGGGATCGTGTTGGG
Organism: bacterium; assembly: GCA_035541195.1. Lineage (GTDB taxonomy): Bacteria > Oederibacteriota > Muellerivitia > Muellerivitales > Muellerivitaceae > Muellerivita. The sequence continues at coordinate 1,091 of DATKNU010000213.1, read as the reverse complement.
GGACCCGGAAGGGTGGGGGATCACCAGCCAATTTTGGCTTGACCAGGACTGTTCCTTGCAACCGGCGGTGAAGTTCGGTTGGAGCGGGAATCCGGCCCTTCAATGCGACCTGCTCTGGCATAATGACCGGTGGATTCCGGCCCGTCACGGCACTTGGCCCGTTTACGGGGGGCTGGGGGCGGTGGCGGACGCCGCCGGGCCGGCCTATGGTTTTCGGGCGGTTTTGGGGGTTTCCAACCGCCTGGAGGATTTACCGGGTGATTTTTTCGTCCAACTTGTGCCAACCTATTGGGTGACGGGCCCGGGAGCCGCCTGGCAGCTTTACGGGGAACTGGGCCTGAGGCTTTCGCTTTGATGGGTTGGCCGTGCTTTCAATAAAATTCCGTCGAGGTCGCCATGAGCCCCATCCGCCCCAAGAGCGCTTTGATGATGTACGCCGCCAGCGAGCATGACTCCAACCTTTATTACGCCGTGAAGTTTTCCGTGCCCGATCCCTTCCCTTATTTCCGCGTGGGCGGGAAGGACATCATCCTGATGAGCGATTTGGAGCTGGGCCGGGCCAAGAAGCAGGCCAAGGTCCAGGAGGTGCTTTCCTACACCGATTTTTACGCCAGGACGAAAAAGCGCGGCGTGGAAAAACCCCAGGTGGCCGACGTGGCGGTGACCTTTCTCAAGTCCCACGGCTTGAGCCAAGTGACCGTGCCCGACAATTTCAACGTGGGGTTGGCGGACGCCCTGCGCCAAAGGGGCATCCGGGTGGCCAGCAAGCCCGATCCCTTTTTTGAGGAGCGGGTCACCAAAAGCGCCGAGGAAGTCAGGCTCATCACGAAGTCCCTCCGGCACACCGAAGGGGCCATCCGCCAGGCCGAGGAAGTCCTGCGCCGCTCGAAGATCGTCGGCCGCAAGATCTACCACCGGGGGACTTTGGTCACCTCCGAAACCCTCAAGCGGGTGATCAACGTCTCCCTGATGGAAAACAACTGCGTCGGAAGCCACACCATCGTGGCCAGCGGCGACCAGGGTTGCGACCCGCACCAGGAAGGCTCGGGGCCGGTTTGGGCCCACCAGTCCCTGGTGGTGGACGTCTTCCC
>DATKNU010000212.1:0-7299 GCA_035541195.1 bacterium | reverse complement strand
GGTTTCGGCTTGTTGGATCTGGGTGGCGTCGCTGTTGTTGGCCGCCTGCACCAGCACCTGAGCGCCCAGTTCCTTGGCCCGGGCCGTGAAGAGGTCCCGGTCATGCTGCCAGCGCTCTTCTTTCAGGGTATCCAAGGACAGGCCGATTTTAATTTTCGAGGTGTTTTGGGGGCCGCAGCCCACCAAAAGGATAACCGCCGCCGCAAAAGCCAGACAGGACTTAAAACGCATAACCCCTCCCCATGGATGACGTACAAACTCATTATACCCACAAGGCCCCGCCCTCAGGCCTGAAACAAAAAAGGCGGACCCAAAAGGGTCCGCCTGGAAAAATTTGAAACGAAAGGACTAGGTGCCCATCTCCCAGGACGACAGGTAATGTTCCTGTTCGGCGGTCAGGACATCGATCTTGATGCCCAAGGCCTTGAGCTTGAGCCGAGCGATTTCCTGGTCGGTCTCCACCGGCACCGAGTAGACCTTGCGGTCCAGGATGTTGTGGTTCTTGACCACATATTCGGCGCCCAGGGCCTGGTTGGCGAAGCTCATGTCCATCACCGAGGCCGGGTGGCCTTCGGCGGCGGCCAGGTTGATCAAACGGCCCTCGCCCAACACGAAGATCTTCTTGCCGTTCTTGAACTTGTATTCCTTCACGAAATCGCGGATGTCGCGGGTGCGGGGGGCGATCTTCTTGAGGCCCTCCAGGTCCAGCTCGACGTTGAAGTGCCCCGAATTGGCCACCACGGCGCCATCCTTCATCTTGGCGAAATGTTCCTTGCGGATGACGTGGATGTCGCCGGTCAGGGTCACGAAGATGTCCCCCAGGGGGGCGGCTTCGGCGATGGGCATCACCTCATAGCCGTCCATCACGGCCTCGAGGGCCTTCAGGGGATCGACCTCGGTGACGATGACGCGGGCGCCCAGGCCCTTGGCCCGGGAAGCCACGCCGCGGCCGCACCAGCCGTAGCCCGGCACCACCACCACCGAGCCCGCGATGAGCAGGTTCGTGGCGCGGATGATGCCGTCCATCGTGGATTGGCCCGTGCCGTAGCGGTTGTCGAAGAAATGCTTGGTCTTGGCGTCATTGATGGCGATGACCGGGAACTTGAGGACGCCGTCCTTTTCCATGGCCTTCAGGCGGATGACGCCGGTGGTGGTCTCCTCGGTGGAGCCGATGATCTCAGAGGCTTGCGAGGCGCGCTCGGAGTGGAGCATGGACACCAGGTCCGCGCCGTCGTCCATGGTGATGTTGGGCCGCGCGTCCAGGGCCGCGTTCAAGTGGTTGTAGTAGGTCTTGCGGTCCTCGCCCTTGATGGCGAAGGTCGGGATGCCGTAATTCTTCACCAAGGAAGCGGCCACGTCGTCCTGGGTCGAGAGGGGGTTGGAGGCGCAGGCATAGACGTCCGCCCCGCCGGCCTTGAGGGTGATGAGCAAATTCGCGGTCTCGGTGGTGACGTGCAGGCAAGCCGCCATCTTGATGCCCTTGAGCGGCTTTTCCTTCTGGAACCGGTCCTTGATGAGGCGGAGCACCGGCATGCTGCGCTCGGCCCACTCGATACGGTCTTTGCCCTTGGAGGCCAGCTTCAAATCCTTCACATGATGTTTCATTTTTTTCTCCTGAAATAAGTAGGCCGCCCTTTCAAAGGGGCGGCCATGGATCGGCGTTTGATTAACGGAGCTTCGCGGCTTTACGCAGGGCGGCAGCCTTGTCGGTCCGCTCCCAGGTGAAGTCCTTGTCGTTGCGGCCGAAATGGCCGTAAGCGGCGGTCTTCTGGTAGATGGGCCGGCGAAGGTTGAGCGCTTTGGCGATGCCGCGCGGCGTCAGGTCGAACACCTGGCGCACCACTTGGGTGATCTGTTCCTCGGGGAGCCGGCCCGTGCCGAAGGTGTTCACCAGCACGCTGGTGGGCTGCACCACGCCGATGGCGTAGGAAATCTGCACCTCGCACTGGTCGGCCAAACCGGCCGCCACGATGTTCTTGGCCACCCAGCGCGCCGCGTAGGCGGCGGAACGGTCGACCTTGGAAGGGTCCTTGCCCGAGAAGGCGCCGCCGCCGTGGCGGCCATAGCCCCCGTAGGTGTCGACGATGATCTTGCGGCCCGTGAGGCCGGTGTCGCCCAAGGGCCCGCCGATCTCAAAGCGCCCGGTGGGGTTCACGAAGATCTTGGTCTTGGAGTCGATCATGTTGGACGGGATGATGGGCCGGATGACGTGGCGCAAAATGTCCGCCTTGAGCTTGGCTTGGCTGATGGGCGCGTGTTGGGTGGACAAGACCACCGCGTCCACGCGGGCGGGTTTGCCGCCGATGTATTCCACCGACACCTGGCTCTTGCCGTCGGGCCTGAGGTACTTGAGCTGGCCGTTCTTGCGCACCTTGGCCAAGCGCTCCACCAAGCGGTGGGCCAGCATGATGGGAAGGGGCATCAACTCCGGCGTCTCGCGGTTGGCGAAGCCGAACATCATGCCTTGGTCGCCGGCGCCGCCGGTGTCCACGCCCATGGCGATGTCCGGGGACTGGCGGTTGATGGCCACCGTCACGCCCGCGGTGTCGGCGTCCAAGCCGGCCTTCGCGTCGGTATAACCGATCTTCTTGATGGCGCCGCGGATGATCTCGGGCCAATTGACTTGGGCGTTGGTGGTGATTTCACCGGCCACCACCACCCAGTTGCAGGTCAGGAGCGTTTCGCAGGCCACGCGGCTCATGGGGTCTTGCTTCAGGCAGGCGTCCAGGATGGCGTCGGAAACTTGGTCGGCCACCTTGTCCGGATGGCCCTCGGTCACGGATTCGGACGTAAAGAAGAACCGCTCTCTTCCCAGCGGCGACAACGCGCTTTTCATCTTCAAACTCCTTAAAAATGATGGTTGACGGCTCACGGCTTGGACCGGCGAACAACTGGCGAAAAAGGCAAAGACCGGGGCGTGGGCGGGGTGTGGTTGAGGCGACGAGCATTTTCACCCAGGAACCCCCAAAAAGAAAGCCCTTATTCCGGTTTCGGAATAAGGGCCGGGGGACGGCGGGCGGGGTTTATTTCAAGCCGGTGGTGGCGATGCCCTGGATGAAGTAGCGCTGGCCGATCAGGAACAAAAGCGCGATCGGGATCGAGATGAGCAGGGACGCCGCCATCAGCAGGTGGTAGTCGCTGCCATAGAGGGACATGAAGTTTTGCAGGCCCAAGGTCAGGGTCTTCTTGTCGTCCGAGGTCAGGTAGATGAGCGGGTTCAGGAAGTCGTTCCAGTTATAGACGAAGGAAAAGACCGCCACGGTGACGAGGGCGGGCTTGCAGAGGGGCAGGAGGATGCGCCAGAAGACGCCGAAGTCCGTGCAACCGTCGATTTTGGCGGCCTCGTCCATTTCATAGGGGATGCTCATGAAGAACTGGCGCATGAGGAAGATGTTGTAGGCGCCGCCGCCCAGGAAGGCCGGCACGATCAGGGGGTAGAAGGTGTTGTCCCAGCCGAAGCCCCGGGCGAAGAGCACGAAGGTGGGGATCATGGTGACCTGGGTGGGCACCATCAGAGTGGCCAAGCAGAGCAGGAACAGGGTGTTGCGGCCCGGGAAACGCAGCCGCGCGAAGGCGAATGCCACCAGCGAGGCGGACAGCGTGGTGCCCAGGCAGGAGGACACCGTGATGATGAGCGTGTTGACCAGGTAGGTGGTGAAGTTCACGCCCTGGAGGGTCATGCCCAAGAAGGTCCAGGTGTCGTCGGCATAGACGCCCCGGCCCGTCTGGGGGTTGATGATGTTCCAGGCGTTGGGATAGTTTTCCAAGTGCAGGGGTTGGGGGATCCAAATCGGCGGGATGGCCGACACCTGGGTGGGCAGCTTGAAGGAAGTGGAGAACATCCAAAGGATCGGGAAGATCATCAGGAGCGATCCCAGCGCCAGAAGCACCGAAACCACGATCTTCATGATCATCTCGTTGCGGCGTTTGCTGGCCCAGTGGCCTTGAACTTTTTCCGTCATGGTTGATTCACCTTTAGCGAGGAATGGACGGCTATTTTCTCAATTCGCCTTCGTAATAAACCCACTTGGAATAGCGGAACTGGATCCAAGTCACGATCATGATCACCAGGAAGAGCACGCAGGACAGCGCCGAGGCGTAGCCCATCTGGTAGTACTGGAAGGCTTTTTGGTAGATGTAAAGCACCATCACCAGGGTGGAATCCGCCGGCCCGCCCAACCCGTCGGTCATGATGAAGACCTGGTTGAAGATCTGGAAGCTCGTCACGATGCCGATGATGAGCTGGAAAAAGATCACCGGGGACAGGCCCGGCAGGGTCACGGTCCAGAACTGCTGCCACTTGTTGGCCCCGTCGATCTCGGCGGCCTCATAAAGGGTGGTGGGGATGCCCTGCAATCCCGCCAGGTAGATGATCATGCCCGAACCCACGCTCCAAAAGCTCTGCAGGATGAGGGCCGGCTTGCTCCAAATTTCGCTGGCCAGCCAACCCGGGCACTCGGACATCGGGATGCCCGTGAGGACGGAAATCAGGTAGTTCAAGAGCCCGTGGTCGGCGTTGAAGATCCACTTCCACAGCATGGCGACCGCCACGCTGGCGCCCATGACGGACGGCAGGTAAAAGACCGTGCGGAAGAAGCCGATGCCCTTGACCTTTTGGTTCATCAAAAGGGCCACCACCACCGACAGCGCCATGCCGGGCAACACCGAAAAGACGGTGAAATAAAGGGTGTTGCCCATGGCCTTCCAAAAGCGGGGGTCATGGACCATCTCCAGGTAATTGGCCGCCCCCACGAATTGGATGGGGTTGAATCCCCCGTCCCATTTGCACAAGGACAAGAGGAAGGCCGCCACGATGGGCCCGCCCATCAGGAAGATCATCCAGACGAGGAAGGGCGAGATGAAGATAAAAGCGCTGATGGCTTCCTTGCGCTCAGCCGAAGTCAATGCCATGGGCGGGGTCTCCTTAGGGGTGCTTAGTTGGTCCCGGTCTGGGGGACGTTCTGGGCCAAGAGGGGCTTCAGTTTTTCCATGGCTTCCTTGGCGGTCTCGGTGCCGTTCCAGACGCGGTCCAGTTCGGGACCGATCACGCTGTCATGCACCTCGAACCAGTTCTTGCACATGGGGTTGTATTTGACGTACTTCATGGCGTCCAAGACCATTTTCTTGTTCTGCGGGTCCTGGCCGTCCAGGAAAGTGGGCGAATTGGAGACGCTCATGATGGCCGGCTGGGCCAATCCCGTGGCGGCCAATTCCTTGGCGCCTTCCTCACCCGAGATGTACTTCACCAATTCCCAGGCTTCCTGCTTGTGGGTGGAGCTCTTCAGGATGCCGTAGCCCGAACCGCCCGTGGGGAAGGCGCGGTAGCCCGAGGGGTTCTTGGGGAACATGACCACGTCCCACTTGAAGTCCTTGATCTGGCGGAACTGGGGGACCTTCCAAAGGCCGGAGTAATACATGGCCGCCGAGCCGTTCACGAACATGTCGGCGGTGCCCACGCCGCCCATGGCGGCCAAGCCCGAGGGCTGGGGCATGACTTTGTACTTGTTCATCAGGTCCGAGCGAAATTGCACCCCGCGCAGGGAATCCGGGTCCAGCGCGAAGGTCCACTTGGTGGGCTTCTTCACGTCGTCGGCGAAGCTGCCGCCCGCGTCATAGACCCAAGCGTCCCAGATGGGCCACTCGTCGATGAAACCCCAGCGGGTGACCTTGCCCGAGGCGTCGGTCTTCATCACCTTCTTGGCGTCCAGGACGAAATCATTCCAATCCCAATTGTCGGTCGGATAGGCGAGGCCGGCCTGGTCAAAGGCGGTCTTGTTGTAATAGATGACGCCGATGGGCGCCGTGTCCCGGGGAATGACGTAGGTGGTGCCGTCCGCCGTGAAGCGGTCCACGACCTGGGGGTAATAGCCGTCCAGGGTGAAGTTATCGGCCTTCATATAGGAGTTCAGGGGCTCCAAGGCGCCGCGCAGGTAAAGGTCCGTGAAGTTGTTCACTTCCACGAAAATGACGTCCGGGGCCAGCCCGCCGGCCACCTCGGTGAGGAGCTTGGGCACATATTGGTTGAAGGGGATGCGTTCCAATTCGACTTGGACGCCGGGATGGGTTTTCTCGAAGCCGGCGATCAGGTTGACCAGGATGGCGTTTTCTTGCAGGTCGCCCCAGGAGGAGATTTTGATTTTGGTTCCCGAGCCATGCGAACCACAACCAGCGGAAGCTATAACGATAAAGCAGGCGGCGGCCAACAGCGACAACCGAAAGTTCTTCATGAAACCTCCTCATGCGGTCGGCAAATTGGGAATCTGGCTTGAAAACCGAAGGAAAAACCCGAAAACCAAGCAAGTATGTCATAGGGCCCAACGAGCGTCAATCCGAAAAACCCCCGGCGCCGGACGGCCAGAATTTCCCACCGCGCCTTCCGCCCCAAGGTTAAAATTTCCGTCGGCTTAACTCACTTTCCGGAGGCTTTCCATGCGCTATTCCCTTCCCCCTTGGGCCGGGTTCTTGTTCTTTTTCATCCTGGGCACCCAGGCCTTCGGGGCCCCCGTGGCCCCAAGCGAACTTGACCGCAAAGTGAACGCTTTGCTGGGCAAAATGACCCTGGATGAGAAAATCGGCCAGATGGTCCAGTACAACCATTGGGCCACCGCTTCCCTGGAAGCCAAGGACGACCTGGCCCGGGGCCGGGTGGGCTCCTTCCTCAACACCGTGGGCGCCAAGGACACCAACGAACTTCAAAAAATCGCGGTGGAACAATCCCGGCTCCACATCCCGCTGTTGTTCGGGCTGGACGTCATCCACGGCTACAAAACCATCTTCCCCATTCCCCTGGCCGAGGACTGCGCCTTCAACCCGGGCCTTTTGACCCAATGCGAGGCCGTGGCCGCCCGGGAAGCCTCCGCCGCCGGGGTGCGTTGGACCTTCGCGCCCATGGTGGACGTGACCCGCGAGCCCCGCTGGGGCCGCATCGCCGAGGGCTCGGGCGAGGATCCCTATTTGGGATCGATCTTGGCCGCGGCCCGGGTGAGGGGCTTTCAAGGCTCGTCGCTCGCCGATCCGGGTTCCATCGCCGCTTGCGCCAAGCATTACGTGGGCTACGGCGCCGTGGAAGCCGGCCGGGAATACAACACCACCAACATTTCGGACCTGGATTTATGGAACCTGCATCTGCCGCCCTTCCAGGCCGCCGCCGACGCCGGCGCCCGCACCTTCATGAGCGCCTTCAACGACCTCAACGGCGTCCCGGCCTCGGGCAATCGCCGCACCCTGCGGGACATCCTCAAGGGCCAGTGGGCCTTTCAGGGCTTCGTGGTCTCGGACTGGGACTCGGTGGAGGAATTG
>DATKNU010000211.1:0-8407 GCA_035541195.1 bacterium | reverse complement strand
CCATCACCTGGGGCAAGGCGCCGACCCCCCGCCAAAAAGAAACCGCGGCGCCCAGCACGGCCCGGGGCGTCCCGGGTAGCGGCGTGATGAAAACCACTTTCCCGGCGTAAAGCCCGGCCTCGGCGTTTTCAGGCCCGGATTTTTCCTTTCCCGCCATGGGGTGGCAAGGCACGAAGTGATAAGGGGCCCAGGCAAACCGGGAAGCTTTTTCCACGATCGCGCCCTTGACGCTGGAAACATCCAGGATCAAGGCGTCCGGGGAAACCCGCTCCGGAAGCCGCGGCAAAAGGGAAAGCACTTCGGAGGAATGGGTGCAAAGCAGGACGACGTCGGCGCCCCGAAGCGCTTCGTCCAAGGTGGCGGCCATGGGGACGATTTTCGACGCCCGGTGGCGCGACGCGGGCCGGTGATTCCAACCCAGCAACGAGAATTTTTTTTGTTTGCGCAGGGCCAAAGCCAAAGACCCGCCCAGGAGCCCCACACCCAGAATGGCGATTTTTTTGCGTCCCGAACCCCGGCTCATGCCGCACCTCCCACCGGTGACAGCGCCCGTTCCAGCGCGCCCAAGAATTTCTCGGTTTCCCGCTCGGTGCCCGTCGTCACCCGAAGGGCCTGGGGACCCATGGGCCTCAGGATGACACCCTGGCGCAGGAGTTTGGCGTAGACGCCCGGGGCGTCCGGCAGGTTGAAATAAATGAAGTTCGCGTGGCTGGCGATGAAGGGCAGTCCTTTCTTTTGAAAGGCCGCTTGGATCTGGTTGCGCATGTCCCGGTTCAAGCGCCGCACCTTTTCCACATGGGCCTGGTCTTGAAGCGCGGCCCGGGCCGCCGCCAGGGCCAGGCTGTTGACGTTGAAGGGTTGGCGGGCGCGCTGGAAGACGTCGCTGAGCGACGGATGGGCCATGCCATATCCGATCCTCAGGCCCGCCAAACCGTAAACCTTGGAGAAGGTCCTGAGCACGACCAAGTTGGGATAATCGTCCAGAAGCCGCGCGGACTCGAAATAAGTTTTCTCGTCCACATACTCATAATAAGCCTCGTCCAGCACCACCAGGACCGTGGGGGGACAAATCCGCAAAAAGGCCTCGACGGCCAGCAAGGAAACCATGGAACCCGTGGGGTTGTTGGGATTGCAGATGTAAACCAAGCGGGTCTTGGGCCCCAAGGCGTCGGCAAAAGCCTTCAGATCGTGGGCTCCGTCCTTCAGGGGGATGGGGACCCCCGCCGCCTCGAACAATTGGGCCGCCAGCGGATATACGACGAAGCTGGGCTCGGCGTAAAGCACTTCGTCCCCCGGCGCCAAAACCGCCTGGGCCAGGAGCACCAAAAGTTCGTTGGATCCATTGCCGATCAAAAGCCGGTCCGTCCCCAGCTTCAGGTGGGCGGCCAAATCCCGCTTCAAATAATAAGCCGAGCCGTCCGGATATCGGTGGATTTGGCTTAAGGATTCCCTCAAACGCTCCAACACGAGGGGTGAGGGCCCCAGGGGATTCTCGTTGGACGCCAGCTTATCCACCCCGGTCAATCCCAGTTCCCGCTCCACTTCCTCGATGGGTTTGCCGGGGACATAGGGCGTCAATTGGGACAGGTGGGGGCGCAAGCGCACTTGAAACGTCATGAAAGTCAAATCTCTCCGCGGGGATAGGACCCCAAAACCTTCACCGTCAGGGCTTCCTTTTCGATTTCCGCCAGGGCCTTTTGGACCGACGGGTCGCTCACGTGTCCCGCGATGTCGATGAAGAAGTAATAATCCCAGGCTTTCTTGCGGGAAGGCCTGGACTCGATGTTGGTCAGGCTGATGCCCCGCTTCTCGAAGGGCGTCAACAAGGCGTAAAGGGCGCCCACCTTGTCCTTGATGGACACCATGATGGAGGTGCGGTCCTTGCCCGTGGGTTCGGCCTGGGTTCGGCCGATGATGAGGAACCGGGTCTGGTTGTCGTTCAGGTCCTCGATACGGCTGGCGATGGCCTTCAGGTGGTAAAGCCGCGCCGCCATCTCGGTGGCGATGGCCGCCGAACGCTTGTTCTTGGCCGCCATCTGGGCCGCCTTGGCCGTATTGCCCACTTCCACCGTCTTCACGTCGGGCAGGTGGGTTTCCAGCCACAGGCGGGTCTGGGCCAGGGACTGGGGATGGCTGTAAACCACCTTGACCTTGGAGGCCTCGCCCGAAAGGGACATCAACACATAAGTGATCGGCGTGGAGATCTCAGAGCAGATCTTCAAATCCGAATCCACGAAAAGATCCAGCGTATGGTTCACGATGCCTTCAGTGGAATTTTCCACCGGCACCACGCCGTAATGGACCCGGCCGCGATCCACTTCCTGGAAAACGTCCTTGATGGACGGGACCGGAACGAAGAGCGAGGAATGGCCGAACTTGCGCACCGCGGCGATGTGGGTATTGCTGCCCGGCGGCCCGAAGTAGGCGATTTTGAGCTGGTGTTCCAAAGCCAAGGAACCGGACATGATCTCCCGGAAGACGGCCTGGACGGCCTCCGCGGGAAATGGCCCCCGGTTGGCCTTCGTGACCTTGCGGTAAACATCCATTTCCCGGTGGGGCGCGTAAAACTGCTTGGAACCGGCGTTTTTGATGCTTTTGACCCGTAAAACGGTCTTGGCGCGCTCGTTTAAGAGGCGGACGATTTTTTGGTCCACCCGATCAATGACATTTCTTAGTCTTTTAAGCTGATCCCGCTCTTTTTTCACTCGAAAACCCCAAAAACATGAATAATAAGGATGAAGGCCTGATTATATTTGGTTTGCGGGGACTCCGGTATATAAAGATGAAAAAGATTTCCCTTCCCACGCGTTTGGGGCTGCTGGGGGCCTTGGCGATTTTCTTGAATTTTTATCTGGGTTTTGAGGCCGGCCGCGCCCAATCCCTTCAAGTTTTTCAGTTGGCGGAATCCAAGCTCCTCTACACCTTGTCCCAAAAAGACGACCTGGAGCTGATCGACTGGGGCCGTTCGATGGCGGCCCAAATCCCCGGGCTTTGCCTCCTGGCGACGCTGGACGGTCAAAAGGTGATGGTCTTAGGAAATCCGGGGACGCTTCCGAACCGGCCCATCCCCGGGCTTCATTTCCAATGGCCCAACCTTTGGCTTTTCCACGATCTGCGAAATCCTGAAGAGCTATCCAAGGCCCCTTTCGATTTAACGATGAGCCTTCCCACGTCCGGCCTTTGGCCCGGCATCGCGTTGAACCTGGCCCTATTGCTTTTGGCCGGCCTGCTGATTCTTCCAAGCTCAATATCCCCGGACCCGGCGCCGGCCTCCCCACTCCCCGCCCTTCCCTCAAAACCAAACCCCGCTCCCCACCCGGACTCCGATCCCGCGCTCTCCCTCTTATGGATTGACCGGGGTTATTTAATCCGTTCCAGCTCCACCCAAGCCCAGGCCCTTCTAGGGGAAAAAGCCAAAGACCTCCTCGGGCGGCATCTCTTGGACTTATCTCCCCAACCCCGTCTTCTTGAGATTTTGGCATCCGGTCAAAAAGGGGAAATCGAGGATGCCTTCCTACCGCCGCTTCGCCTCAGGGCAAAAGTTTCACCCCAATCCGAGGGTTGGAACCTCATCCTGGAAGTCCCCGAAAATGGTTGAAACCATTGTATTTGTTGACTTTCTTCCCTATAACCCATAAACTGCCAGCAAATAGAAGGTTTTTCATCACGGCCTGCAAAAGGTACCCCGATTGCGCGAAACCTTTAAAAGCCTCTCCATTTTCTCCGCCATGCTCCTGGTTTTGTTGCTGATCTCGTCCGGTTGTGTGGTCAACATCCCCGGCTGCGGGAAAAGAACCCTTCCCTTCTTTAAGAAAGCTTCCGAATCCCTTCCATCGGCCCCTAAATCCGATATGGCCAGTCCCCTTCCGCTGACACAGCCCGCGTCCACTGCCAAACCGGCTTCCACGCCCATGGCCTCCATCCACCCCAGCCAAGGCCAAATGGAAATTTCAATGGCGCCCGAGAGCACCGCGCCCAAGACCGTGCCCCCCACGGCCACCCCGACCGCCGTCCCGGAGATGGAGGAATTCGCCTATACCTTGCTGGAAAATCAAAAGCCCGCCCTTTGGACCATGAACTGCGATGGAAGCAATCCCACGCGCGTCAGCCCCGCGGGCGCCAGCTGTTACTACCCCCTTTGGTCCCCCAACGGAAAATCATTGGCCTACCTCTCGGATCAAGGCGATTCGGGAAAGGTCAATTTATTCGTGATTCAAAAAGGGGACAAAAAAGCCGTTCAACTGACTTCCTTTGACGACTTGGCCTTACCGGAGGCTTCCACCCTCAAAGCCCCGCTTTGTTGGTCGCCCAAAAGCGACAAAATCGCCTTCATTTACCACAAGCAAGTTTGGGAAGTGGACATCCAAACCCTTTCGGCCTCGTCCCTTTATACCCCCAGCGACCCGAGCTTTTCCATCTCCCACATCGATTGGGCTCCCTACCGGGAAAATAAGTCCATCGCCTTTTTCGTCCAAAAGGGCGTCCAGTCCTTTGCCCTTTGGCTCGTCAATCCCCGTCTTTTGGACAAGCTTCAACTGGCCGAAATTCCCTATCCGGCCCAGGATCTTTCCTGGTCCTCGGACGCCCGCCAAGTGGCTTATCTCTTCAATTCGGACGAGATCTATACCGCCTCCTCGGAGACCTCGATTCCCCAACCCATGATCCTCAACGCCAGTCCCCAATTAGGTCCCCTGATCCGCTTTTCCCCCGATGAAGGCAATCCCTCGGCCTTGCTCCTTCTGGCCAAGAAGGACCTGTCGGAAAAAGACTATCGAGTGGCCTTGGTGGACAAGAAAAGCAAGGACTCCACCGACGCGGGCAGCCTGAAATACCTGACCGAACCCGGCGTGACCGACGCCCTTTGGGCCCCGGACGGCAAAAAGATCGGCTATTTGCAGGACGGCAACCTTTGGGTGATGAATTTGGACGGTTCCAATAAAACGGAAATCTCCATCGCGGGCGTCCAGTACCCGGATTGGTCGCGGAAATGAGCGCAAAAATGAAAGCCCCCTTGTTCCTGAAGGCTTTAGTGGTTCTGCTGGCGATCGCAGCCTCCTTTCCGGCCCTTTCCTGCAAAAAGAAGGAAGTCTTTGTGCCGCCCCCGGCCCCCACGCCGGTTCCCCCGGCGCCCGCCGGAACCCTGGTCTTCATCCAAAGGGGCCATTTGGCCATGATGGATTTGGCCACCGGCGAAATCACCCCCTTGACCAGCGGCACCAGCACCGAGTGGTTCCCGGCTTGTTCCCCCAAGGGAACCGAGGCCCTTTATTGGTCCAACGCCGAGGGCGGGGTTTACCAACTTTGGAAAATCGATTTGGGCGGTTCCCACCACCGGGAACAATTGACTTTTGACGAGACCAATTCCCTCAAGACCAGCGACCAAAATCTTTTGATCAATGACGCCGCGTCTTGGTCCGCCGACGGGCAAAAGATCGTTTACGCCATCGAGGGCGACATTTGGTCCATGGACTCGGACGGCTACAATCCCGAAACCCAACTCGCGGGCCATTCGGCCATTTGCCCGGTCTTCTCGCCCGACGGCAAAACCATCCTCTTCTTGTCCAACGCGGGCGACAGCGTCTACAACCTCTGGGCGCTGAACCTGTCGGATAAGTCCGTGACCAAGCTCACCAACTACACGGACTGGAACGTCGGTTCCCCCTCTTATTCCAGCGATGGCCGCAAGATTTTGTTCAACCTCTACCGGGCCAACATGACCCAGATCTACACCATCGACAGCGACGGCGGGAACCCGGTGAACTTCACCACCAACACTTACAGCCTTTGCCCGCGCTTCGCCCAAAACGACAAGAAGATCGTCTATTGCTCCTCGGGCGACCAAGACGACACCTTGAACATCAACATCGCCGACCAGAGCGGCGCCAACGTCAAGACCCTCACCACCGACGGGGGAACCTCCCCTTCCTGGGCGCCGCAGCTTCAGGCTGCGGTGGCCTTGCCCACCCCCTTGGGCAAGTAACCGTTCCCAACAAATAAAAAAGGCCGTCCCCTTTGGGGGACGGCCTTTTTTTGTTTTCAGACCTTTAAATTTCCCTCAACAACTCCGGATAAAGCGGGAACCGGGGGGTCAATTCCCCGATCTCGGCTAAAACCTCCCGGCGAACCGCTTCGCTGTCGGGTTTCTCGATCACCCGGTTGATCCAATCCGCCACCTGTTTCATTTCCTTTTCCTTGAAACCCCGGGTGGTCAGGGCCGGCGTCCCCAGGCGCAGTCCGCTGGTCAAAAGCGGCGATTCGGTGTCGAAAGGCACCGAGTTCTTGTTCGTCGTGATCCCCGCCTCATCCAGGGCCAATTGGGCTTGTTTGCCGTTCACCTTCTTGTTGCGCAGGTCAATCAGCATCAAGTGGTTGTCCGTTCCGCCCGAGACGATCTTGAAACCCTTTTCCATCAAGGCCTCGCAAAGGGCCTTGGCGTTGGCCTTGATTTGCTTGGCATAGGCCTTGAAAGAAGGGTCCAAGGCTTCCTTGAAGGCCACGGCCTTGGCCGCCACCACGTGCATCAAGGGCCCGCCCTGAATTCCCGGGATGATCTGGCTGTCCAAGAGCTCGCCCATCTTGCGGGTTCGCCCGCTCTTGGGGGCCGTCAAACCGAAGGGATTCTCAAAGTCCTTGCCCATGAGGATGAGCCCGCCCCGGGGCCCCCGGAGGGTCTTGTGGGTCGTGGTGGTCACCACGTGGCAATGGGGCATGGGGTTGTTCAATTCCCCGGCGGCGATGAGGCCCGCCGTGTGGGCGATATCCGCCCAAAGGAAAGCGCCCACTTCGTCGGCGATCTTCCGGAAGGCCGCATAATCCCAGTCCCTTGAATAAGCCGAGGCGCCGATGCTGATCATTTTAGGCCGATGTTTGCGGGCCAAATCTTGCACCTGGTCCAAGTCCACCCGGCCGTCGCTCTCGCGGGTTTGATAGGGGAAAAAGTTGTACATCTTGCCCGAGAAGTTGACCTTGCTGCCGTGGGTCAAGTGGCCGCCGTGGGAGAGGTCCAAGCCCATCATCACGTCGCCGGGCTTCACGAAGGTGAAATAAACCGCCATGTTGGCTTGGCTGCCCGAATGGGGCTGCACATTGACGTATTCGGCGCCGAAAAAGAGCTGGCTGGCCCTTTCCCGGGCCAGGTTTTCCACCCGATCCACGTTCTCACAGCCGCCGTAATAGCGGTTGCCGGGGTAACCTTCGGCGTATTTGTTGGTCATGACGCCGCCTTGGGCGGCCATCACCGCCAGGCTGGTGAAGTTTTCGGACGCGATCAATTCCAGCTTGTCGTTTTGGCGGCGGACTTCGGCTTGGTTGGCCGCCAGAACTTCCGGGTCCGATTTCAAGAAACCAAAATTCATAACAGCTCCTTTGAGTGTTTTGCCAAACAGCCCTAAAACCCAAGCCTACTTCATGAAACGTAACCGGTCCCCCGCGCGGAGGCGGTGTTTTTGAAGGAATCCGGGTTTGGCTTCCAAGCAATGCCGGGCCGAAAAGTCGCCCCAAAATTTCCAAGGCCCGGCGCCCCGGACCATCGAAACCACCGTCCCATCGTCCTTGAAAAAAACAATGTCCGGCCGCAAGAAGGTGAAGCAGGTGTGCAAATAACGGCAGCGGGGGAACCGCACAAACTCGAATCCCGCCGGCCAGCGCCGGCGACCCATCAATCCCACCAGGCGGGTCCAAAAGCCGTCCGCCACCTTGCCCCGGTTCAAGCGATGGGTTTTCATGCGCCAATTCTAATTAAAAAAGCTCAATAATACCGGACCAAAAATAATTAAAAAAGTGACCGGCAGGATGAACAACAGCAGGGGTAGGAGCATCTTGACCGGCAGTTCTTGGACGGCCTTTTCGGTCCTTTGGGTCTGTTTATCCCGGAGGGTGGCCGACAACTGGCGGAGGGTCTTGGCCATCCCGGTCCCGAATTTTTCGGACTGGATGACGCTGGTGACAAACAAAGAGACATCGGTCAGTTGCAGCCTTTGGCCCATGGCCGCCAAGGCTTCCCGGCGGCTGGATCCGACGCGGGTTTGTTCCAAAACCTTGGCGAATTCCTCGCCCAAGGGATGGGAGGCCCCCACCCGCTGGGCCAGATATTGGGCCAGTCCTTGCTCCAGGCTCAGTCCCGCTTCCCCGCAAAGCGACAATACCTCCAAGGCGTTGGGCAATTCCCGCAAGAGCTTGGATTCCCTCCGCAGCGCCCGGTCCCGGACCAACGACAGCGGCATGCCGGCCCCCAGGACGCCGGCCCCCAGGGCCAGCCAAGGGCTTCCCACCAGCAAACCGATGACCAGCGAAACCGCCGTGAAAATCAAAAGTTGGTAGGCCAACAATTGGCGGGGTGTCCGGTCGTTGATGGCCGCCCGCTTCAAGAAACCCTCCAGCCAATTCAAATAGCGCCCCAGCCAAGCCC
>DATKNU010000210.1:0-13829 GCA_035541195.1 bacterium | reverse complement strand
ATCCGCTGGACATGAAGAACGTCTTTCGCCCGGACGTCAACGAACCCTCGCTGTCCCAAAAAGAGGTGCTTTCGAACGGCCCCGAAACCCAGGCCGGGCATTTTAAAGTGCCTAAAATCATGTGATATAGCCCCGGAAATTTTTGGCGCCCCGAGCTTAATCGGGGTTCTTGAAGCGATGTGGCCTCAAACTCTTGATGGAAAATGGATTTATGGAACCGCACCAAAAAACCGTCCACGAAATCTCGGCGGACCTGAAGGCGAAAAAAATTTCCTCGGTTGAACTGACCAAGGCGGTTTTGGCCCATTTAGAGAAGGTCGAGCCCAAGGTCCAATCCTTCATCACGAGAACCCCCGAGCAGGCCCTGGCCCAGGCCGCCGAGGCCGACAAGCGCCTGGCGGCGGGGAAAGACCTCACCCCCTTCACGGGCGTGCCCATCGCGCTCAAGGACCTGCTTTGCACCAAGGGCGTGCGCACGACCTGCGGTTCCAAGATGCTCGAAACCTTCAAGCCGCCCTATGACGCCACCGTGGTGGAGCGCCTGAACCAGGCGGGGGCCGTGTCGGTGGGCAAGACCAACATGGACGAGTTCGCCATGGGTTCTTCCACCGAAACCTCGGCCTACCAGAAGACCAAAAACCCCTGGAACCTTTCCTGCGTGCCCGGCGGATCCTCGGGGGGCTCGGCCACCAGCGTTTCCGCGGACCAGGCCTTCGCCTCGCTGGGTTCGGACACCGGCGGTTCCATCCGCCAGCCGGCGGCCCTTTGCGGCTTGGTGGGGCTGAAGCCCACCTATGGCCGGGTGTCCCGTTATGGTTTGATCGCTTTCGCCTCGTCCTTGGACCAGATCGGCCCCTTCACGAAAGACGTGGAG
This sequence comes from bacterium, assembly GCA_035541195.1. Taxonomy (GTDB): domain Bacteria; phylum Oederibacteriota; class Muellerivitia; order Muellerivitales; family Muellerivitaceae; genus Muellerivita. Next base: position 12,955 of record DATKNU010000210.1, on the reverse strand, counting down.
GATTGCGCCCTGATGCTCTCGGCCATCGCGGGCCATGACCGGAAGGACTCGACTTCCGCCCCCCTGGCCGTGCCGGATTACGCCGCCGAAATGAAGAAGGGGATCCGGGGCCTCAAGGTGGGGATCCCCAAGGAGTTTTTCCCCTCGGGCCTGAATCCGGAGGTGGGCGACGCGGTCAAGAAGGCCATTACGGAACTGGAAAAACAAGGCGCCGAGATCCACGAGGTCTCCCTGCCCACCTCGCCTTACGGCTTGGCGGCCTATTACCTATTGGCGCCCTCGGAAGCTTCGTCCAACCTGGCCCGCTATGACGGCGTGCGCTACGGCCTGAGGGTTCCCGGCGAGAACATCGTGGAGATGTATTCCAAAACCCGGGCCGCCGGCTTCGGCCCCGAGGTGAAACGCCGCATCATGCTGGGCACCTACGCCCTGTCCTCGGGCTACTACGACGCTTATTACCTCAAGGCCCTCAAGGTGCGCCGCCTCATCAAGCAGGACTATGACAAGGCCTTCGGGAAGGTCGATGTCATCGCCACGCCCACCGCGCCCAACCCCGCCTTCAAGTTCGGGGAAAAGACCGGCGACCCGCTTTCCATGTACTTGGAGGACGTCTTTACGGTGTCCATCAACATCACGGGACTCCCGGGCCTTTCGTTGCCCTGCGGTCTTTCCAAAACGGGCCTGCCCATTGGGCTCCAGCTCATCGGCAAGGCCTTCGACGAATCCACCTTGCTCAAGACGGCCTGGGCTTACGAGCAAGCCACCCAGTGGCACCAGTTGAAGCCTTCCCTGAAGGAGGCCTGAAATGCCCAACCTTTACACCCCGGTGATTGGGCTTGAGGTCCACTGCGAACTGAAGACCGCCACCAAGCTTTTCTGCGGTTGTTCCACCGTCTTCGGCAATGAGGCCAACACCCAGGTTTGCCCCGTGTGCCTGGGGCTTCCCGGCACGCTGCCGGTCATGAACGAAAGGGCCGTGGAATACGCGGTCAAGATCGGCCTGGCCCTCAACTGCAAGATCGCGGACTATTCCAAGATGGACCGCAAAAACTACTATTACCCCGACCTGCCCAAGGCCTACCAGATTTCCCAGTACGACAAGCCCCTCAATTACGGCGGTTATTTGGACATCGTGACCAAAGAGGGGACCAAGCGCATCGGCGTGACGCGGGCGCACCTGGAAGAGGACGCGGGCAAGCTGGTGCACCAGGGCGGCAAGGCGGGACGGTTGGACTCCTCCGACTATTCGCTGGCGGACTACAACCGCGGCGGCATCCCCTTGGTGGAGATCGTGTCCGAGCCAGACATCCGCAGCGCGGAGGAGGCCCACGCCTACCTGACGGCCCTGCGCAACATCCTGCTCTATATCGGCGTGTCCGATTGCAACATGGAGGAAGGGTCGCTTCGCTGCGACGCCAACGTGTCGGTGATGCCCGTGGGAAGCCAGAAGTTCGGCACCCGCACCGAGATCAAGAACATGAACAGCTTCAAGTTCGCCAAGCAGGCCATCGAGTACGAGATCAAGCGCCAAAGCGCGCTCTTGGACAAGGGCGAGAAGGTCGTGCAGGAATCCCGGCTTTGGGACGTGACCGAGAACAAGACCAAGTCCATGCGCTCCAAGGAAGAGGCCCATGACTACCGCTATTTTCCCGAGCCCGACCTGGTCCCGCTGGTGCTGGACAAGGATTACGTTGAGAAGCTGAGGCGATCCTTGCCCGAGCTTCCCGCCGCCAAGCAGGCGCGGTTCATGGCCGAGTACGGCCTGCCGGCCTATGACGCGGGGGTCTTGACCGCCGCCCAGGAGATGGCCGACTGGTTCGAGGTGGGGGCCAAGCTGGCCAAGAGCCCGAAAGCCTTCGCCAATTGGATGATGGGCGACATGGCGGCCCAGATGAAGGAGCAGGAAAAGGAACTCAAGGACCTCAAGTACGACCAAAAGAAGCTGGCGGAGTTGGCCGACCTGGTGGAGGCCGGCGCCATCAACAGCAAGCAGGCCAAGGAAGTCTTCCTGGAACTTTTCAACACCGGGGCCTCGCCCGCCGAGGTGGTCAAATCCAAGGGCATGGCCCAGGTCTCGGACCCCAAGGCCATCGAGGCGGCGGTGGACAAGGTGCTGGCCGAAAACCCCGCGGTGGTGGCCGAGTACAAGGGCGGCAAGCAGGGCGTGATCGGCTTCCTGGTGGGCAAGGTCATGCAGGCCAGCCAGGGGAAGGCCAACCCCAAATTGGTCAACGAGGCCCTCAAGAAGAAGCTGGACGCCTAAAGGAAAGCCCTTGCCCGTCTCCTTCGGTCCTTCCGACGTCAAGAACCCCCGCAGTTACTTTTGGGGCCCGGTGCCCGAGAGCTACTGGCTGACCAAGGTCTTCATCTTCGATTTCGACTGGGTGGTGCGGGAGGCCGAATTGGCCCGCCACGCCATGCCCGACCAGAAACAAGCCCATACCAGCTTGGAGGGCCTGAAAGAAACCTTCCGCATGCTCCGGGGATTCGAGGTTCGCCTGGCCATGACCTCCAACTTCACCCAGAAGCGGGTGGTCGAAAAACTGCACGGCCTCAACCTGGCCGAGGATTTTGACTGCATCCGCTGCGCCGAGGAACTGCCCTCGCTGAAGCCCAACCCGGACCTCAACTTCAACGTCATGGAAACCCTGGGAATCAAGGCCATCAAGGCCATCGCTTTTGAGGTCTCGCCGGAAGGCGTGGAGGCCGCCCGCAAAGCCGACGTCTTTTGCGTGGTGCCGCCCTCGATGGAGGGGAAGGCCGATTACGCGCTGAACTCCCTCACCGAAGAGCACATCATCGGGCTTTTGGAAAAGATGGACCTCGCCAAGCGCCGCAAACTTTCGTTGATTTAATAAACGTCAATCAACCCCGATGCCCGGGCCATCGTGGTTAATGGCTTTTCTTCAGGCATCGCGCCACAAAATCCATGATGGGTTCGCGGTACTGTTCCGACACGCTGGGGAAGTCCAGGTGGTCGATCTGGGGGATCTGGATCCATTGCTTGGGTTCGGCGGCCCGCGCGTAAACCTCCTCGCCGAGCTTTATGGGAATCACGGTGTCTTTTTCACCGTGGATCTCAAGCAAGGGACAGGTCCGTTCCTGGACGTAATCCTCGGTCCGGAAGGGGTCATGGATCATGAAGGGGAAAACCAGGAGCCAGGGAAAGCGCGCCCGCGATACGTCATAGATGGAAGGGAAGGCGCCTTCCAAAAAAAGCCCCGCGGGATGGGTGCGGGTGGAAAGCTGGGCGGCCACCGAGGACCCCAGGGAATGGCCCCAGATGAAGATGCGGCTTTCCGGATATCCCTTAGCCTGCACCCAACGATAAGCCGCCAAGGCGTCGGCGTCCACCGCGGCCTCGCTCAAGGGCGCCTTCTCGCTGTCCCCATAGCTCCGATAATCAAAGACCAGGGCGTCGAACCCATAACGGTAAAAAATGTGGGTGACATTGGCCAAAAGCGAGAGCATGGCCGCGTTGCCGTGGCAATAGACCAGGGCCGGGTGGGTCGGCGGGCCGGGGTGGTGGACCCACCAACCGTTCAGGGTCACGCCGTCGGCGGCGGTGAAATGGACCACCTCATAGGGTTGGTGGTATTTGAGCGGGGTGGTCACGTGGTCCAGGGGTTGGGGCACGAAAATGATCTGTTTTTGTTTGAGGTCGAAGGCCGCCACGATGGTCAGGTAAGCCAATAGGGCGGGAAGCAAGAGGGTCAGCAGCGTCCGTTTCATGGATCTCCCGGTTCGAGGAATGAGAAAGTTTATCAAAAAAACCGTTTTTCCGAATAAAATCCAACCTGCCCTTGCCCGATCAAAGGCCGGGCCATTTCGTGTTAACCATTGGACACCCTTGCCGAATGCCCTTGAAAATTTGATGGCGAAGTGGCGGCGGCTCGCCGCCGGGGCGCTTCCCGATGGGCCCTTCGCCAGCCGGTTGATCGGCAGGCCCCTTTTTATCCGGGCCCGGGGCCGTGCGCCCCTGCCTCCGGGGGATCCGGGGGCCGATCTTTCGGATTATTTTTTCTCGCTCAATGCCCGGGACTGGTCGGACCTGGAGCGCCGGTGCGTGGACAAGGAAAAGGCCAAGGCCGTGGCCAAATCGCTCTGCCCCCGCGTCCAGGTGTCGCCCACCCTGGCGGTCCTGCGCGTGAAACCCTGGACTTCCCTCCGGCAGGTTGAGAAATTCCTGGCCCCCCACTTGGGCAAGACCCGGGTGGCTAAAACGGCCCACGGCTCGGGAAACGGGGTTTTGCTCGACCGCGTGAAGCCCGGGCAAATCAAAAGGCTCTATCGGGCCGCCCGCCGGGACTATTTTTTCACCAACGGGGAAAGGCAGTACCGGGGTTTGGAAAAGAAAATCCTGGTGGAGCCGAGCTTGGCCCCCCGGGGAGAGGCTCCGCCGACGGACTACCGCTTTTTCTGCACCAGGGGCCAAGCCTGGTTTGGGGCCGCCGACGCGGGCCGTTTCGTGGACCTTCGGGAATATCACTTTACGGTTCCCGATTTCACGCCGGTTTATATCCAAACCCACGGGAATCTTCCGGACCGGGTCCCCGCGCGCCCGGCCGGGTTCCGGGAGATGGTGAAAATCGCCGAGGCCCTTTCCAAGCCTTTCGAGTTCGTGCGGGTGGATCTTTATAAAACAACCAAGGGGATTTTCTTCGGGGAATTCACTTTCACGCCCATGGCGGGAATCTTCCACCTGTCCAACCCGCAAATCGCCCGGTGGCTTTTGCGCAAGGCCTTAAATCCGGGGAACCACTTGGAATTCAAGCGGGAGTGGAGGGCCCGGGCCCCGAAAAGACCCGCCCGGGTTGAATTCCCGCGAAGGGTGCGCTAGCTTCAACCCATGTCCCCGCGATTTTGCCTCGTCCTATTCGCCGCCCTCTTGTTGGCGCTGGAGCCCTGCTGGCCGCCGGCCCCGGCGGTCCAAAAGGTGGATTTGGAGGCATCCTTGTCCATCCAGGGTCTTTGCGGATTGGCGCCGGTCTCGTCCCGCCAACCTTCGCTTTGCGGGCAAGCCCCCTTGGCCGGCCTTTATGCCGCCGATGGCGTCCCCGTGAACCGCGGTTTCTTTGCCCCCGCGCCCACGGCCAAATGGGTCCCTCATAGCCGGTTTTCACGCCCCGGAATTCTTTTCTCCCTGGATGCCCGCTTGTTCGCCGCGCCCCCCTCCTTCAAAGCCGAACCCATCTCGCCGCCGCCCCGCGCTTAAATCTTCCCAAGGCTCGAACCGCTTGACGGACGCTTGCCGTCCCATTTCGATCACAGGAGATTTAAATGCCGAAATTTTCATGGCTGTTCTCGTTCTTTTTATTTTTAACCGTCCCGGCCGCTTGGGCCTGTTCGGTTTGCGGCTGCGGGGATCCCCTGCAATCTTCCGCCAGCGCCCATCCTTTGGCGGGCGCGGTGCGGCTGGATTTTCAAAGCATCTACCTGACCGCCAGCGCCCAAAGCGATGACGATGTCACCCAAACCGAGGCGGTGCGGCAGGTGAACTTCAACGCCACCTTGAATTACAGCCCCAGCGGCGATTGGACCCTGACAGCCATGCTGCCCCTGGTGGAAAAATATTGGACCCTTTCGGCGGGCGACGCCCCGGCGGTGCCGGGCGGGACCCTGGCCGACAGCGGGACGCCCTTCGGCATCGGGGATGTGATGGTCGGGGCCCGTTATTTCTTTTGGCAGGACACGGACTTCAAGACCAAGGAACACCAGGCCCTGGCGCTTTCGGGGGGAGCCTACCTGCCCACGGGCGGGACGGATTTTAAGTCCGGCGTCACGGGGGACAACTTGGACACCCATTCCCAATTGGGGACCGGGGCCTTCGGTTTTTACGGGGGATTGCTCTACAACCATGTTTGGGATGACTTCACCTTGAGCGCCAACTTCAACGTGGTCGCCCACACGAAGGCGCTGACCAGCGATTCCACCAGCGCGGTTTGGGACTACGCCTTCGGGACTTCCTATACGGGGGGCATTTCGGGCCAGTACCACTTGGCGGATGACTTGGCCATTTCGCTGGCCGTGGAGGGCCGTTATGCCGATGCCGACAGCAAGGCAAATGACAGCCAGACCGCGGTCGTGACGGCCCCCAACACCGGCGGGACGGTGTTGGATCTGTCGCCGGGTTTTTCCTGGAACCTGTCGGGGGATTCGGTGCTTTACGCCAAGGTTCAAGTGCCGGTTTATACCAATCTGATCGGGGTGCAGACGGTGGATCCGACCTACGCCTTGGGGACCCAGTTCCTGCTTCACTAATTCATTAACCGCAAACGCCGTGGGCCCGGTTCCTGAAGGAATCGGGCCTTTTTATTTAGGCCCCATCCCCGTAAAAATCCCGGGGCTTTCCCCAAGGGGGTTAAAAAAAGGGCCTAAACCCTGTAGGCTAAGCGGGTCTTTATCCTTTTTCGAGGTGTCCTATGATCAACAGCGTCTCGGCTTTACTATTCACCGTCCTGCTGATTTTAGGGGGCGCGGTTTGCTTCCCGATCATGATGGTCAGCCCCGGTTTCGGCGCCGCCGCTTTCGTGGCTTGGCTGTTTTTGGACTTCATCGTCTGCTCGGGCCTTAAGATGGCCGCCCAATGGGAAAAGGGCGTGGTCTTCCGCCTGGGCAAGTTCAGCGCCATGAAAGGCCCAGGCCTTTTCCTGGTCATCCCCATTTTGGACCAAGTGACCTTCGTGGACATGCGCATCCGCACCACCGACATCCCGGCCCAGCAGGTCATCACCAAGGACAACGTGCCGGTCACCATCAACGGGGTCATCTTCTTCAAGGTGGATGAACCGGCGGACGCGGTCATCAAGGTGCAGGATTACCGCTACGCCATCCTGCAATATGCCCAGACTTCGCTGCGGGACGTCATCGGCCAAATGACCTTGGACCAGCTCTTGGGCGAGCGCGAGGCCATCGGCAAGGCCATCGAGACGACGGTGGAGAACGACACCAAGGACTGGGGCCTGGAAGTCACCGGCATCCGCATCCAGGACATCAACATGCCCGAGGAACTCAAGAAGATGATGTCCCGGCAGGCCTCCGCCGAGCGGGAAAAACGCGCCACCATCACCAAGGCCGAGGGCGACCGCGAGGCCGCCGTCAACTTGGCCGCCGCGGCCCAGACCATGGCCGCCAGCCCCGGCGCCATGCAGCTTCGAACCCTGCAGACCATCGACGGCCTGGGCCCCACGGCCTCCAATACCGTGGTTTTGGCCGTGCCGGTGAACATGCTGGAGGCGGTCGACAACCTGTCCGCTTACGTCAAGAGCAAGACGATCGACGCCAAACCTTAAGGGGGGCGGGTCTCGCCGAGCCGTCCCCCGCGGGGGGACGGCTTTCTTTTGTCCGGGTTTCAGAACTTGTTCATGGGGAGAAGCGTTGAAAAAGACAAAGTCCAACCATGCCTTGACCTTCATCTTCGTGGTGGTGCTTTTGGACATGTTGGGCCTGGGCATCATCATCCCCATCCTGCCCCGGCTGGTGGTGAGCCTTTCGGGCGGCGACCCCGCGCATGGGGCGCTGGTCTACGGCCTTTTCGGCACGCTCTTCGCCTTGATGCAATTCCTCTTTTCGCCGCTCATCGGTTCCATCTCGGACCGCTTCGGACGCCGGCCCGTACTTTTGATCTCCTGCTTGGGGATGGGGCTGGATTACATCGTCATGGCCCTGGCGCCCACCACGGGATGGCTTTTGGTGGGGCGGGTCCTCTCGGGGCTCACCGCCTCCAGCGTGGTGACGGCCTTCGCTTATATCGCCGATTCCACCAGCCCCAAGCAAAGGGCGGCGGGTTTCGGGATTTTGGGCGCGGCTTTCAGCCTGGGGTTTGTGGTGGGGCCGGGGGTGGGCGGATGGCTGGGTTCCATCTCTCCGCGGCTGCCCTTTTGGGTGGCGGGGACCTTGAGCCTGCTGAATTTCCTCTATGGTTATTTCATCCTGCCCGAATCCCTGAAAGCTTCCCGGCGGGCGGCCTTCAGCTGGAAAAAATCGAACCCGGTGGGCTCACTGGTCCTGCTCAAGTCCCATCCCGAGCTATCGGGATTGGCCTTCCTGCAGTTCCTCAATTACCTGGCCCATGGCGTGCTGTCGAGCGTCTTCGTGCTTTATGGGGGCTATCGTTACGGTTGGGACCCGAAACAAGTGGGTTTCACCTTGATGTTGGTGGGCATTTTCACCGGCGTGGTCCAGGGCGGCCTCATCCGGCCGGTGGTCAAAAGCATCGGCGAATGGAAGTCGCTTTTGCTGGGCTTCCTTTTCGGCATCCTGGGCTTCACGGCCTTCGGCACCGCCTCTGTCGGATGGGCCTTTTGGTGCGCCATTCCCTTGATGGCCCTTTGGGGCCTGGCGGGCTCGCCGCTTCAAAGCCTCATGTCCCAAAGGGTTGGGCATTCGGAGCAAGGAAGGCTCCAGGGCGCCAATGGCTCCATCCGGGCCCTTTCGGAGCTCCTGGCCCCGGGGCTTTTCACCTCGGTGTACGCTTTCTTCATCGCGCCGGGCCGCTCGCCCCAACTGCCGGGCGCCCCCTTTTACCTGGCGGCGCTTATTTTGGCCCTGGCGGCGTCCCTTTCCCTCATGAACTACCGAAAGGCGCGGGCGCGCTGAGCTTTCGCTTATAATAGGGCCGTTAAAATTTCCCGAAGGAGCCTTTCATGCATCAACTCATCTGGGTCGTCATCATCGGCGTCATCATCGGCTGGTTGGCCGGCTTTTTAGTGGGCGAGGGCCTGGGGCTTATCGGCAACATGGTGGTGGGCATCCTGGGCGCCCTGATCGGCAGTTACCTGTCGAGCTTCCTGCACGTCAACATCGACGGTTTTTGGAGCGCCTTAGGCATGTCGGTCTTGGGCGCGGTGGTTTTGCTCGTGGTGCTTCGGCTCATCCGGTCGAAATAGGGGCCGGTGATGGGCGATTACCCCGCGGCCGCTTATCGATCGGACGGACGGGGCGGGGCCCAGGCCTGCCGCCTGAGCCTGGGGCCGCTGGGCCTGGAGGGCCAAATCGAGGAAGGCCCGGTTTTCCAGTGGGCTTACCGGAGCCTGGAATTGGCCCACACGGGCGAGGACGGCGGATTCCTCAAGATTAAGTCTTCCGCCCCCGGGGCGGAATTCAACGGCAGCCTGATCGTCCAAGACCCGGATTTTCGGGGGGCCTTGGCCCTGAAACTGCCCGAGCCCCACAAAAGCTTCCTGCTGAACTTCAAAAAACAACACCGAAGCATCCTCGCCGCCAAATGGCGCAACCTGCTCTTGGCCGCCTCAGGCGCGGCCGCCCTCTTTTTCGGCGGCTATTGGGCCTTGGGCCATTTCGCGGCGGACTTCGCGGCCAAGCACCTGCCCTTGGACATGGAAGCGGCTTGGGGCGAGGTTCAAGCCCAAAGCGAGATGGCCCAAGCCAAGGTGGTGGAATCGGGCCCCGTGGTTGACGCGGCGCAAACCATCCTGGCCCGGTTGACGGCCTCGATCCCCGATAATCCGGGCTATCATTTTCAAATCCACGTCCTTCAAAACCCCGAAGTGAACGCTTTCGCCTTGCCCGGGGGCGAGATTTTTCTTTTGACCGGCTTGGTGGAACAAGCCCAAAGCCCCGAGGAAGTGGCGGGGGTCTTGGCCCACGAACTTCAGCATGTGCTGCACCGGCACGTGGTGCGCCGCACCGTGGAGCAATTGGGCATGAAGCTTTGGATCGCCCTTTTATTCGGCCATGGCGGTTTCGCGGTTTTGGCCGACGAGGCTGGAAAAGTTTTGAACCTATCCTTCAGCCGGGGACAGGAATCAGAGGCGGATTTGGACGGGGCCAGGCTTTTGGCCCGGGCCAACCTACCGGTAAAACCCTTGGAGGATTTTTTCGCCCGTTTGGCCCAAGAACAGGGAATGATGGGCGGGAAAGCCGCGGCCTTCCTGTCGGACCACCCGGCGAGCCGGGACCGGGTGGCGGCTTTGGAAGACTTATCGAAGACTTTGGAACCTAAAAATCCGAAACTTTTTGCCGGTATCGACTGGAAACAAGTCCAAATTTCTTTGAAATAAATCTCTTTTCACCGCCAAGGCACCAAGACACCAAGGACTGCAAAGTCGAATTCTTGGGAGGACGAAAACAAAAGGAAGGCGAAATGAAACTACGGACCTATAAATTTGACGATGACATTCTCCCGCCAGAAAGATTTCGCTACCACGTACTACGAACTCTGAATGTGAGAAAGTATCATGGAAGAAAAAAGATAGAAGATCTGCTGAAGAAACAGAAAAACTGTTGTGCGGATTGTAAAAAGATCTTAAAACCGAGTGAATTACATGTTGATCATATAAGAACGGTAAAGTCGTTTGCCGATAGTAAGGTGCCGCTCCATATAGCTTATGTGAAGTGCCACGCACTTGCGAATTTGCGAGCGCTTTGTTCAAAGTGTAACCAAAAGCGAAACCGTAAAAACAAGAAGGGCCAGTGAGCATAGATTCCGAATTTTATTTTTGTTTGGCTTTTCTTGGTGTCTTGGTGGTGAGATAGGGCTCAACTTTTTAGGAGGTTTTATGTCCAAATTTATCCTCGCCATCGACCAAGGCACCACGGGTACCCGCACCTACCTTTTTGACCGGGCGGGCAAAGTGGCGGGAAGCGCCTACCAAGAGTTCACCCAATATTTCCCCCAGCCCGGCTGGGTGGAACATGACGCCTCTGAAATCTGGCAGACCGTCGAGGCGACGGGCCAAAAAGCGCTGAAGGCCGCGGGCGTGAAGCCCTCCTCGGTGGCCGCCGTCGGCATCACCAACCAAAGGGAAACCACGGTGCTCTGGGACCGCGGGACCGGCAAGCCCATCCACCGGGCCATCGTGTGGCAATGCCGCCGCACGGCGCGCCGAAGCGACGAACTGAAAAAACGCCACGGCAAGCTCTTCCAGCAAAAGACGGGCCTCCTGGTGGACGCTTATTTTTCGGGCACCAAGGTGGAGTGGCTCCTCGATCATGTGCCGGGCGCGCGGGCCAAGGCCGCCAGGGGGCAATTGGCCTTCGGCACCGTCGACAGCTGGCTTCTTTGGAAACTCACCGGCGGCAAAGTCCACGCCACCGACCACACCAACGCCTCCAGGACTTTGCTTTACAACATCCGGGAGAAACGGTGGGATCCCCGGCTTTTGGAAATCCTTCATGTGCCGGCGCCGCTCTTGCCCAAGGTCCAGGCTTCCTCGGGGCTTTTCGGCGCGACCTCGGCCAAAGGTTACCTGGGCGCCGGCATCCCCATCACGGGCATCGCGGGGGACCAGCAGGCGGCCCTTTTCGGCCAGGGTTGCCATGAACCGGGAACCCTCAAAAACACCTATGGCACGGGCTGCTTCCTGCTTTTAAACCTCGGCCAAAAATTCCTGGTCTCCAAGAACAAGCTTCTGACGACCTTGGCTTGCGACGCGAAAGGCCAGCCGGTCTATGCCCTCGAAGGGGCGGTCTTCATTGGGGGCGCGGCGGTGCAGTGGATTCGGGATGGGCTGGGCTTGGTGAAGACCTCGCCCGAGTCCGAGCGGGTGGCCGCGGGGGTGAAGGATACCGGCGGGGTTTACCTGGTGCCGGCCTTTGTGGGCCTGGGCGCGCCCTATTGGGATCCCCATGCCAGGGGCGCCTTGGTGGGCCTCACCCGGGGGACCCATCGGGCCCATGTGGTGAGGGCCGCGCTGGAATCCATGGGCTATCAAACCCGGGACCTGGTGGACGCCATGCTGAAGGACTCCCATTTAAAGCTCAAGGAACTGCGAGTGGACGGCGGCGCCTGCCGGAACAACCTGCTCATGCAGTTCCAGGCGGACATCCTGCCCGCGCGCATCAACCGTCCCAAGGTGGTGGAGACGACGGCCATGGGCGCGGCTTATTTGGCGGGGTTGGCGGCGGGATTTTGGAAAAACGCCGGCGAGATCCAAAAGATTCGCCGGGTGGACAGGGTCTTCACCCCCAAGATGAAACCGGCCGACCGGGCCCGGCTCTGGGCGGGTTGGAAAAAGGCCGTCGGACAAGTTTTAACCACCAAGTAAAAGGCCAACATGATTCGGTTTCTGATGGTTCTATTGGGGCTCCTATGGATGGTTCCGGAAGTGACGGCCCAGACGCCCACCCCGGCGCCCGCGGCAAACAAGGCCTCGGCGGCGGTTTGGGAAACGGTCTCTAACAAGGCCTGCGGCTATTGGCTGCGCTATCCCAAAGGGGTGAAATGGGAAAGCCTGGGGGATTGTTCCTTTAAGCTGACCTGGCCCGAAACCGCCATTATTGCCGAAATGACCCTGACGCTTGAAACCACCCCTGTCCATAACGGGGTGGCGGATGTCCCCTTGGACAGCGATGAGGAACCCACGGGGTTCCTGGTGGCGGGGGGGCTCAAGTTCGAAAAGACCGTCGACGATGACCGGGGGGCGGGTCATGCCTTGGTGACGGTCACCTATGTGGCCCTCAGCAAGACCCGCCAATATTATTGGGTGGGGGTACTGAACGCGGTGGAGCCTTCCATCTTGGGCACGCCCACCCCCGATTGGGATCCGGGAAAGATGGCCGAGAAGCTGTTTGACGGGGTGCTTTTGAATTTCAGGCCGATGTAACCGGGCGTCGGCTCGGATGCGGCTTAATTTTTTCCCCACAATTTTACTTAAGGATCCACCTTGAAAAAGCGTCAACTTGGCAATTCCGACCTGAACATTTCACCCTTGGGAGTGGGCACTTGGGCCATCGGCGGCCCGGACGGCAACTACAACTGGGGGCCGCAGGACGACGGCGATTCCATCGCGGCCATCCAAAGGGCGGTTGAGAAGGGGATCAACTGGATCGACACCGCCCCCGCCTATGGCCGGGGCCATTCGGAAGAGGTGGTGGGCAAAGCCCTGAAGGGACTGTCCCCTAGGCCTTATGTCTTCACTAAGAATTCACTGGTTTGGGGCGAGGACCGGGTGGTCACCAACCGGCTGAAGGCCGCCTCGGTCAGGCGCGAGTG
>DATKNU010000209.1:0-23511 GCA_035541195.1 bacterium | reverse complement strand
GAACACCACCACGCCCTTCGCCCACAACGAGCCCCTGCAGGCCGCGGCCCAATGCGGATGGCCCGCCCTGGGCCTTTTGGTTTTGTTCGTCGCCGTGCTCTTTTGGAACGCTTGGCGGCTCTCCCGGAAAAACCCGCCCTTCCAGGCCCTGCCCTTGCCCCAACGGGCGGCGGAGATCTCGCTGCTGTTTTTGGTCTACGCGGGGCTCGACAACTTGGTGGACTACACCTTCCACGCCTGGTCCATCGCCCTGACCCTCATCGGTTTCTTTACCTTCGCCCTGCGCAACGAGCGCGTCAGCGGCATCGAGATCAACCTGCAATTTTCCCCCGGGGCGTTTAAGGTCCTGCGCTGGCTTTCGCTTCTTTTGGTCTTCTGGGTGATGGGCGTGGGTTCGGCCCGGGACGCCTTCGCCAGGCTCGACTATATCCGGGGCCAGTGGTTGCAGCAGGAGGGCCGGGTGGAGGCCGCGCGGCGGGCCTTGAACCAAAGTTTGGCTTTCCGGCCCCAACTCACCGAGTCCTGGTCCCTCTTGGGCGACATGGCCCTGGAGTCGGCCGTCCATGAAAAGGACGCCGCGGTGCGGACCGCTTATTTCCACCTGGCCGAGGAAGATTTCGGCCAAGCCGTATTGGTTGCTCCCAAAGCGGTGACGCCGCGGGAAAACCAAATCCAATTGATGGAATATCGCGGGCGTTGGGACGAGGCCCTGGACCTTCAGTCCGCCCTGACCGCGAGGCTTCCCGACCTTCCCACGAATTACTTGGAGGAGGGGAAAATCCTGATGGCCGAAGGGAAGGTTTCGGAGGTCCTGCCGGTGGCCCAAAAGGCCATCGACTTGGACAATTACTTGTTGGAGGCCTATTTCCAAAAAGCCAAGGCCCTGGAACTCTTGGGCCGCCGCGGCCAGGCGGTCCAGGTTTACCGGGACGTGGAAGTCAAGTTGCGCTCCGTCGGGCTCCTCGACAAAATTCCATTGGTTGAAAATGAAATCCACCGGCTCCAAAGCCGTTCCTAAATCCCCGGGCCCCCCTTTTAAAACCGCCTGGTTCCTGGGGGCGGGGCTTTTTCTTTTAAACCTTTTCCTGGTCTCGCCCTTCATCGGATGGTATGACTCGGGCGAGCTTTTGGCCGCGACCCAAGCCCTGGGCATTTCCCATCCCTCGGGCCAGGCCCTTTACCACCTTTTGGGCAAATGCTTCCTGGCCCTTCCGGCCTTGAGTCCCGCCTTTCGCCTCGGCCTTTTGTCCGTGACCGCTTCGGCTTTGGCGTCGGGCCTCTTTTTCCTTTTGGCCGCCCGACTGGCCGAGTCCTTGGGCCCCTTGTCCCCCCGCTTGACGCGCTGGCTCGCCCTGCTCACCTTGGCCTGGAGCCTGAGCCTGCCCTGGTGGACCTACAGCCTGACCGTGCTGGTCTATAGCCTGCACGCGGCGCTCATTCTTGGCGCGATTTGGGTCGCCTCCGGGAAGTCGGGGCGCAGGTGGTGGGGAGTGGCGCTCCTGTTGGGCGCGGCGGTGGTCTTTCGGCCCACCCAATATTTCGGACTGGCGGCCTTGGGCGGCCTTTATTTATGGGAGTCCCGTGGCCGGCGCCGGGGGCCGGAGTTCCCGATAATCCTTTCCCTCTTTTTGGTGGGATTCAGTACGGCGCTTTATTTTCCCCTGCGCTCGGCCCTGCATCCGGCCATCGCTTTCGCCGACATCGGGGGCCCCGGCGGGCTTTTGCGCCAAATCCTGGCGTTGAAATTTTCCAAGTCCCTGGGGACGGGGTCCTTTTCCCACGCGGGGCTCATCTTGGGCCAATTGCTTCAGCGCCTCTGGGACGATTTGACCCCCTTCGGGCTGGCCCTCTTGGGATGGGGCCTGGCGTTGGTGGGGAAGGAGCGGGGCCGCTGGCCCCTCTTTTTCTGGGCGGCCCTGGTTTGGGCGCTCTTGGAGGGCCTCTTGGTCCTTAGCGTGCCCTATCCGGCTTTTGAGTCGCACCAATTTCTTTATCCTTGGATTTTTTTGGGATGGGTGGCGGCCCTGCTTTTGGCCGGTTGGAATCGGGAGGCCGCGGCGCGAAAGACCGGAAGCTTTGACTGGCGAAAAGCCGTCACCCCGATTTTGGTTTTGTGGGTTTTGGCGCAAGTTTCCCGGATCGGGGAGCTCTTGGACCGCCGGCAGGAAAGGGGCGCGCAGGACTTCGCCCGTGACGTGCTCAAGGTGCTCGGCCCCCGGGCCCTTTACGTGCCCTCGGAAGAGAACCAATATTTTCCCGTGGTGGGCTACCAACTCGCCGAGGGGATTCGTCCGGACCTTGAGATCCTGGAACCGGGCCGGGAAGGCCATGACGCCGTGGGGCAAAAATTGAGGGACGCGCTCCTGGCGGGCCGCCCGGTTTATGTGAACCGTCCCCTGGAAGGCCTTCCCGGGAACTGGTATTTCAAATCCGTGGGGCCGCTTTTGGAAATCACCGACGCGCCCCCGGCCACCCAAAGGCCCCTTTCCCCGGGCGAAAAGCCCCTGGCGGCCTGGGGCGGTGTGCGCCTTTTGTCCTTGGGTCTTTCGGCCGCCCAGGTCCCCGCGGGGGGACTGCTGACCCTCCGCTACGAGTGGAGCCGCAGCTCCCCGGGCCCCGCGGATTTCTCCCAATGGGCGGCGGTTTATTTCGTGGATGACGGGGGCCTTTACCCGATGCGGGGGGGGAACCTTTGGCTGCATGACATCCATCCGCCCTTCGGGGGCAGGCTGCCCTTCGGCCGATTGGCGCCCGGGACGGCTTACGGCGAGCAGCGGGTCCTCTTCATCCCTTCGGATTTCCCCCCGGGCCGTTACCATTTGATGGTGGCCCTGCAAAAATCCGGCGGAAAACCCCGGGCCGGCCAAGAGTCCTTCACGGGGGATTTTTACGACCGGGCCGGGGAGGAAGACCTTGAAAAATTCACGGGCCGGCCCGGCGAGGGTTTTTTCACCCAATTCGCCCCCGAAACCGGTGAAAAGTCCAGCGCCTTCGTGCCCTTGACCTACCGCGCGGCCCCGGGGCCGAGCCCTTATTTCGCCAAGGCCGGGGACCTTCAGATCACCGCGCCCGAACCCTAAAGAGCTTTTTTGCTTTTTGAATCTTCCCGGCCTAGAATACGGCCTCGAGTGGCATCCCATCCCGAGTTGAACGGAGCTTTTCATGGCCGAAGTCGCCAAACGCCAATACGTGAGTTTCGCCTTTTACAAGCTGAGCGAATCCTTCCGGACGCTCGCCCCCGCGCAGCGGGAAGAAGCCAAGAAGTCCTTCGTGCAGGCCGTGGAGGCCTTCCACCAAGACGGGATCCTGCTGGCTTATTCCACCCTGGGGTTCAAGGCGGGCGTGGATCTCATGCTCTGGCGCATCAGCTACGACTTGGACAGCTTCCAGCGGATGGATTCGCGCATCCTCAAGTCCGGCCTGGGCCCGCACCTGACCCAGCCGGCCTCCTACCTGGCCATGACCAAGCGCAGTATTTACATCGACAAGCACCAACATGAGGGGCAGGACGGCAACCGTATGGCCATCGTGCCGGGCCGGGGCAAGTACATCTTCGTTTACCCCTTCGTGAAGACCCGTGAATGGTACCTTTTGTCCAAGGAAGAGCGCCAAAGGATCATGGACGAGCACATCCGGGTGGGCAACCTCTACCCCTCGGTGAAGCTCAACACCACCTATTCCTTCGGGTTGGACGACCAGGATTTCGTGGTGGCCTTCGAGGGCGACCAACCCCAGGATTTCCTGGACTTGGTCATGGCCCTGCGGGAGACCGAAGGCTCCAAATACACCGTTCGCGACACGCCCATTTACACCTGCAAACTGATGGGTGTGCGGGAAACCCTCGACTTGTTGGGTTGAGGGCCGTTTTCGCGGGGAAAAAGACGCATTCCTTGCTTTCCCCCGTCCCGCGGGCCGATATAATGCGGCCAGTCGGTAACTGGATTTCCCCCCATTCCGTATCCTTCAAGAGGGCTTTGTGAAACCTAAGCCGTCCGCTTCCACCCTTAAGACTTGGAACCAGGCCCAATGGGAATCTTGGTCCCGCCTCATGGCCAAGGTCCAACAAGGCGACGCGGCGGCCTATGAGCAAATCCTCAATGAGTTGGGGCCGGTGCTTTTGGGCTACGTGCGCAAGCGGGTCTTCAACCGGGAAATCGTCATGGATGTCTATCAGGAAGTGCTCCTGACCTTCCACAAGGCCCGGCATAGCTATGAGGTGGGCCGTCCCTTCGGGCCCTGGCTTTTCACGGTGGCCCGCAATTCCATGCTGGACGCCCTGGCCAAGAACCGCAAGTTCGTGGAGCGGGAAATCGCCGTGGAAGAGCTGCCGGAGCCGGGCGCTTGGGAAGCGGATTCCGCCGCCGAGGGGGAATTGGGGGACGAGCTCGCCCGGGCCTTGGAGGCTTTGCCGCCCTTGAACCGGCAGGCCATCGAGCTCTTGAAGCTCAAAGGGTTGACCCTGGAAGAGGCCGCCGCCCAATTGGGGGTGTCGGTGGCGGCGCTGAAGGTCCGGGCTCACCGCGGCTATAAGCAGTTGAGGGAATCGTTGAAAGGAAAAAGCTGATGCGCGCCTCCCATCCGCCCAAACAAAAATCCATTCCCCAAATCCACCGGGAAATGGTGCGGGACCTATTGAGCGACCGCAAGCCCATCGTCCCCATGCGTTCCGCTTGGTCCCAATGGAGCTTGTGGCTTTCGTTGTCGATCCTCATGCTGGCCTTGGCGATGACGCTCATGAAGATGGAGCCCGACATGGATTCCTTGGCCAAGCAAATGCCCTCGATGACCTTTATCTTCCTGGCTTTCCTGGGATCGGCTTTGGCGGCCTGGGAAGCCATCGCCTCCAGCGTGCCGGGCCGGCAAACCTCCCCCGCCTACCGATGGCTGGCCTCGGGGGTTTTGGCGGCGCTTTTCCTCTTTCCCATTTTGTTCTTCGCCCCCAGCCCCCAACACCTCAATGCCTTGCGTCTTTTTGAGGAAGGCCACGCCTGCTTGACCAATGTGTCGCTCTTGGGGCTGCCCCCCTGGCTCCTTTTGGTTTTCCTGGTCTCCCGCAACGCCGCCTTTCATCCCGCTTGGACCGGCGCCTGGACCGGGGCCTCGGCCTTCCTGCTCGGGATGATGGCCGTCCAGATGCATTGCCCCAACAACCAATGGAGCCACGTGCTCATGATGCACCTCTTGCCGGTGGCCGTCGCCATGGTCTTGGCCAGTTGGGCCGGTCTTTGGCTCTTCTCCCGCTGGAAAAAGTAAGCCCGCCGCTTTTCCCCCCAAGGCTTTCGGCGGAAAAATTCGGGCCCTACGGGCCTTCCGCTTCGTCCAATTTACGGTAACATTGTTGGCCTTGAGCCGATATTTAGGGAGAGATGCCTTGGCCTTGGACAGGGATTCCAAAAGCAAAAAGCCTTTCGGGTATTCGAGTGAGGAAAACCGCCTCCAATGGGAATCCTGGCAGTCCTTGATGGCCCTCACCCAGTCGGGGGACCTCCAGGCCTACCGGCGTTTGCTGGAAGAGATCGGCCCGCTCCTGCTCGGTTACGTGCGCAAGCGCGTTTACGACCCCGACCAAGTGATGGACGCCTACCAGGACCTGCTTTTGACGCTGCATAAGGCCTTGCCGACCTACGACCCCAAAAGGCCGCTGGGACCCTGGCTTTTCACCGTGGCGCGCAACTCGCTTTTGGTGAGCCTGGGCCGAAAGCGGCGGATTTTGGAGCGGGAAGTCCAGGTGGAAAAGCTTCAAGACCGGGCCCAGGCGCCCGCCGCCGAGGAGTCGGAAGGCCTCGGCGACGAGCTTTACCGGGCGCTGAGGGGCTTGCCCAAGATGAACCGGCAGGCGGTGGAACTTTTAAAAATCCAGGGGCTTTCCCTGGAGGAAGCCTCGCGCCGTTTGGGCATCTCGGTGCCGGCCTTGAAGGTGCGGGCGCACCGGGGCTATGAATATCTGCGCAAAAGCCTGGGGGAGGTCCGTAAGAAATGAAGGACGCGGCTCGGCGGGCCAATTTAATGAAAGCCCATCAAAGGCTGGTGGAGGAGCTCGTCCAAACCCCGCCCGCGCGATTGCGCCGGGGCCTGGATCCCCGGGTCCAGTGGATCCTTTGGTTTGGGTTGATGGTCTTGGCCTTGGCGGGCCTCGTGCTTTTCCTGGGTCCCCGGCCCGGCTTGTGGCTTGATATCCAAAAACCCGGTTTCGGGATTTTCTTCGCGCTGGTCTTGGTGGGAGGGGCGCTGTCGGCTTGGGGCGCGATTTTGTCCGGCATTCCGGGCCGCTCGATGGCCGCCTGGCAAAAAGCGATCCTGGGGTTTGCCTTGGCGGGCCTGGTGCTTTCGCCTTTCGTCTTTTTCCCCGCGGTGGCGCCGGACGTGGACGGAAGCCGCTTGGATGACGACTGGTGTTTCCCCTTGGTTCTGGCGGTCGGTTTTTTGCCCTGGGTGGGCTTGGGCTCGATCTTGGCGCGCAATGCCAGCTTCCGCCCGGCCTTGACCGGCGTTTTTTCCGGGACCTCGGCCTTCCTCATGGCCTCGGGGGCCCTCTATCTTTGCTGTCCTTGTTGGACCCGCGGCCATATCCTCATGGCCCATTTACTGCCGGTGGCCTTAGCGTCCTTCGCCACGGCCTTCCTGGGTTCTTACTGGTTTTCGCGCTGGATGAAAAAATCCTGAAATAAGCCCGTCCCGGGGACGGGCTAGAGCTTGTAGATTTGGTGGCGCATGGGCGACCAACGGGCCTTGGCGCCGGTGAGTTTTTTCTTGAGGCTTTCGGGCAGGAATTCCCGGGAGGTCAGGGCGAAATTCACGGGCAGATAATAGGCCGGTGTGGGGGTCAAGAGCCAAAGCTTGTCGTTGAGGTAATTCGCCCGGCCCGCCGAGAGTTTTTTCCGCTTCTCCGGATCCACCCATTGGTCGCAGGCATATTCCACCAAGGCGTGTCCCAAACCCTTGGTTTGGTAAGGCGCTTCCACCGTCAGGCCCGTCAGTTCCACGCAATCCGGCTGGGGCAAGACGCCCACCGTGCCCGCGAAGAGGCCGTTGACTTCCGCCACCCACCAAAGGGTCTGGTCGAAGGAAGCGGTTTCCATCAGGTTGGCGGTGAGGTTCCTCGAGATGGTCGGCATATCCTGGGGTTTGGCTTCCCGGATGCGCAAGGGATTGTCCAGCGCCCAAAGGGACGCCTCGGTCAGGTTGCCCCGGTAAATCAGCCCGCCGTTGCCCGTGTCCCGCAGGCGGTGGATCATGGCCTCCACCTGGGACCGGGTGGCCCATTGGGCTTCCCGAACCTCCTTTTGGTCCCGGGGATTGATCTCGGTTTCCTTGGTGGTGGCGTAAAAGATGTAGGAGTCCCAACGGGCCACGTCGTCCTGATAGACGATGTCCAGGGTGATGTGGTGGATGAAGCGGCGCAGGTCCACCTTCAGGCCGGTTTCTTCCAGGGCTTCCCGCAGGGCCCCCGCGGTGAGGTCTTCCCCCGGCTCCACGCCCCCCGAGGGGGACCTAAAAACCCCGGGCGGGTAACTGTGCTTGCTCATGAGGGCGAAGCGCCGGTCGGGCCCCTCGATCAACAAAGTCACGTCATGGAAGCGTTTTTGAAGTAAACTTTTTTGCACGAGCTTCCAACCCAATTCGTCAAATTCTTGGGTCATCCATTGGTGGTAGGGGTTCCCATAGCGGGCGCGGATGGAGGCCAGTTGGGGTCGGACGTTCATGGAAGGCTCCCGAAAGGATTCGTCACTTGCTTTCATTCTACCAGCCTGATCTTCCCCTGGAAACGAAGACTTGAAACGATTCAAGAAAATCCTCTTGTTTGTCGTGACAATGGCCCTCAGCCCCTCGTTCCCGGCCCTGGCGGCCGGCCCGGTTTACGGCCCGGTGACCCTGGTCAATCCCCAGGTGGGCACGGCCAACGGCGGGAATACTTTTCCGGGAGCGGTGACGCCTTGGGGCATGGTCTCGGTCAGCCCCCACAACGACCTTCAATCCCCCTCGGGTTATGTGTCGGGCCGGCCCTATATTTATGGATTTGGCCATGTGCATTTGAGCGGCGCCGAAAGCCCGGCCCTGGGCAATGTGACACTCATGCCCACGACCGGCGAGGTCAAACCGGGGATGGACGAGCGCAAATCCGCCTATGACCTGGAAAGCGCCTTTCCCGGTTATTACAAGACCCGGCTCAAAAATTACGGCCTCTTGGCCGAAATGACCGCCACGACCCGCGTTGGGTTCAGCCGCTATACCTTCGGCGCCCAAAAGGGCGACGCCAATATCTTGGTGGACGCGGCTTCTTGCCTGGCCACCGACCGCCAAAAGCAGTTGGGCTGGGGGGAATCCTCGGTTCGGATTGTTTCGGACCAGGAAGTGGAAGGGGTGAGCGTCGGCGCGCCCTCGGGCCGGCTCAATCCCGCCAAGGGCCCGCAGGTTTATTTCGTGGCCCGGTTCAGCAAGGCCGCCGAGCGCTGGGGCACTTGGAAGGACGGCGCTCTTTCGCCCCAGGGGGAACAAAAGGGAAAGGACGTGGGGGCCTTCCTGCGGTTCTCGACCGCCGAGGGCGAACCCATCGAGGTAAAGGTGGGCATTTCCTATGTGAGCCTCAAGAACGCGCGGCTTAATTTGGAAACTGAGGTCCCGGATTGGAACTTCGAAGCCGTCATGCGCAAGGCCCTGGCCGCCTGGGACGCGCAGTTGTCCAAAATCCGCGTCACGGGCGGCGAGGCCCAGGATCGGAAGATTTTTTACACGGCCCTTTACCATTGCTTGCTGGAGCCCAGCCTTTTCAACGACGTCAACGGCGAGTACCTGGGATTCGGGGATTCGGGCGTGAAAAACGCCCCGGACTATAACCGTTATTCCTTTTTTGACCTGACCCACACCCAAAGGTGCCTACACCCGCTTTTGGCGCTCGTCTATCCCCAAGTGGAGCTGGACATGGCCAAGAGCCTGGTGGAGATGGGAAGGGAAGGCCGGTTTTTGCCGCGCCAAGAATGGGCGGGACAGGAAACCGGGGACGGAATGGGGGCGCCGGCCGCCGTGATACTGGCCGACACTTATTTGAAGGGTTTGACGGCCTTCGACGCGCCCGCGGGCCTCGCGGAGGTTGAGAAGGCCCTGGGCCCGGACAGCGGGGCGCCTTACGCGGGGATGAGGGCTTTCTTGAAACTGGGTTATGTGCCCCAGGACCTTCCGGAGGACGAGAAGGTCTGGGGGTCGGCCTCGGCGGGGCTGGAATATGCCCAAGGCTTCTGGGCCCTGAACCAATGGGCCAAGGCCCTGGGGCAGGAGGACCTGGCGAAGGCGGCGCTGACGAGGATCGGCGCCTATCATTCGCTTTATGACTCGGGCACGCGGTTTCTGCGCCCTCGAAACCAGGACGGCTCCTTCGCCCCCTCCTTTGATCCCGGCGCCACCTGCTGCGACCAGTCTTGGCCGGGCAGCGGCGGCCCGGGATTTTATGAGGGAACGGCCTGGCAGTATTTGTTCGACGTTCCCCAGGATCCCGAAGGCTTGAGGATGCTCCTGGGCGGACCCCCGGGATTCGCGAAAAGGTTGGAGGCCTTCCTCGACCAAATGGGGTATGACCCGGGCAACAGCGTGGATTTGGGCGCGCCCTATCTTTTCGACGGGGTGCGGGGGTCCGAATGGAAGACCCAGCAATATGTGCGAAGGTTCTTGGCACGGGATTACGGGCCCAACGCCGACGGCCTGCCGGGCCACGACCGCAGCGGCACCCTTTCGGCTTGGTATGTCTTCTCGGCCATGGGTTTTTATCCGGTGGGCGGGGGCAGCCCGCTCTACGAAGTGGGCAGCCCGCTCTTCCAGAAGGTGGAAATGGACGTGGACAAGTCCTTTTACCCGGGGGACAACCTGGTGGTGAAGACCCTGGATAACTCGCCCCGAAACCCCTACCTGCAGTCGATCCAATGGAGCGGCCTGCCCGCCAAATCCTTCTTTTTGACCCATGACCAATTGACCCGGGGGGGCGTTTTGGCCTTGAAAATGGGCCCCCATCCGCCCGGTGATCTGCCCTCGCCAGGGCGATAAATATTGTGAAAAGCCTTCCTTTCGTGCTATAACGCACCACCCCCAAGGCAAGCCTTGGGGGCAGGCAGGGACCTGGTCCCGCCTATTTCGCACGCTTTCCAACCCTCGAGTGTCCCGCTTAAAAGGCGGGGTGGAGAGGGCCCTTCGGGGACGAGAAAGCGGTGGTTCAACTAAAAGGAGTCGTCCCATGATGTCTGTTTCGATGAAGCAGTTGTTGGAAGCCGGGGTCCATTTCGGACACCAAACCCGGCGGTGGAATCCCAAGATGGCCGCTTACATTTTCGGCGAACGTAACGGCATCCATATCATCGACCTTCAAAAGACCGTCAAGAAGCTCAAGGAAGCCTACCAATACGTGAAGGACTTGTCGGCGGCGGGCGAAACCATCGTCTTCGTCGGCACCAAAAAGCAGGCCCAGGACGCCATCAAGGAAGAGGCGGAACGCTGCGGCATGTACTACGTGAATTTCCGTTGGCTGGGCGGCATGCTCACCAATTTCACCACCATCAAGAAATCCATCGGCTACCTGAAGGAACTGGAAAGCATCTCGGAACAGGAAATGGCCAAGCGCTCCAAGAAGGAGCAAGCCATCCTGAGCAAGGACAAGGAAAAGCTGCAGCGTTCCCTGGGCGGCATCAAGAACCTGGGCAAGCTGCCGGGCGCCATCTTCGTCATCGACACCAAGAAGGAACACATCGCGGTGATGGAAGCCCGCAAGCTCGGCATCAAGGTCATCGCCGTGGTGGACACCAACTGCGACCCCGAGCTCATCGACGTGGTGGTGCCGGGCAATGACGACGCCATCCGCGCGGTCAAGCTCATGACTTCCGTCATGGCCAGCGCCATCCTGGAAGGCCGCTCCAAGGAACTGGAGGGCCGCGAGGTCTCCGCCGACGGCTCTTCGTCGGCCAACAGCGAGGTGGCCCAAGAACTCTTGGCCGCCGCCGAGCAGGAAGAACGCACGCCCGCCGAGGGCGAGACGGTCGCCGAGATCAACGAGGAAAAGAAGGAAGAAGCCGAGCTGCTGGTGTCCGACGTGAGCCACTTGGCCGGCGACGTCAGCACGGTCGCGGCCCTGGCCGACGAGTTGGCCAACCAGAAGGTGGAGCGCATCAAGACCAAGCGCACCCGCGACGAATAACTAAAAACCCCTTTTACCGCGAAGACGCAGAGGCGCGGGAAAGGCAACCCTGGTTCCGGCCTGTGCCGTAAAGCTTGACTCTGCGTCTCCGCGCCTCTGCGGTGAATGGGTTCCGATTCTCAAAATTTCAGGAGGCTGTTCGAAATGGAAGTGACCGCCAAGATGGTGAGCGACCTGCGCGAGAAGACCGGCGCGGGCATGATGGATTGCAAAAAGGCCCTGACCGAGACGTCGGGCGATTTCGAGAAGGCCGTGGCCTATCTGCGCGAACGCGGGGCGGCCCAAGTGGCCAAGCGTTCCGGCCGGGCGGCGTCCCAAGGCTTCATCGGCACCTACGTGCACGGCGGCAAGGTGGGCGTGATGGTGGAACTCAACTGCGAGACCGACTTCGTGGCCAAGACCGACGACTTCATGGGGTTGGCCAAGGAACTGGCCATGCAGGTGGCGGCTTCCATCCCCAAGTACGTGGCCCGCGAGGAAGTGCCGGCCGACGAACTGGCCAAGGAGCGCGAGATTTACCTGGCCGAGGCCAAGCAGTCGGGCAAGCCCGAGGCCGTGCAGGCCAAGATCGCCGACGGCAAATTGGAAAGCTACTATAAGCAGGTTTGCCTCTTGGAACAGCCCTACATCCGGGAAGCCAAAAAGACCGTCAAGCAATACGTCACCGAAGTGGCCGCGAAGCTCGGGGAAAACGTCGTCGTCCGGCGCTTTGCCCGCTTCCAAGTCGGGGAATAAGCCATGGCGGCTTCTTCTTCCGCTAAGAAGCCTCTGTATAAGAAGGTATTGTTGAAGGTTTCCGGCGAGGCCTTGGCGGGCAACCAGGGCTATGGCATCGACGCCGGGGTGGTGCAGTCCATCGCCAAGGCCGTCATTGAGGTGCAAAAGAGCGGGGTGAAGGTGGCCCTGGTCATCGGCGGGGGCAACATCTACCGCGGCGCCGACGGCGAAAAGATGGGCATGGACCGGGTGTCCAGCGACTACATGGGCATGCTCGCCACCCTCATCAACGCGCTGGCCATGCAAAACGCCCTTGAGCAACAGGGCGCCTATACCCGGGTGCAAAGCGCCATCGAGATGTCCAAGGTGGCCGAGCCCTTCATCCGCCGCCGGGCCATGCGGCACCTGGAAAAGAACCGCATCGTGATCTTCGCTGGCGGGACCGGCAACCCCTATTTCACTACCGACACCGCCGCGGCGCTTCGGGCCATCGAGATCGGCGCCGACGCCATCCTGAAGGCCACCAACGTGGACGGCATCTACAGCGCGGATCCCAAGAAGGACCCCAAGGCCAAAAAGTTCAAGACCCTCACCTACCAGGACGCCATCCAGCGCCGCTTGAAGGTGATGGACGCCACCGCCTTCACCCTTTGCATGGAAAACAAGCTGCCCATCGTGGTTTTCAGCCTCAAGCACAAGGAAAACATCAAGCGGGTCATTTGGGGCGAACCCATCGGAACCCTGGTCCGCTAAGGAGACGAAGCCGTGGCCGACATCCAATCCCTTTTAGCCGATACCGACAGCCGCATGAAGAAGGCCATTGAGGCCACCAAGCGGGACTTCGCCTCCATCCGCACGGGCCGCGCCTCCTCCGGGTTGGTGGAGAACGTGAAGGTCGAGTATTACGGCTCGTTGGTGCCCTTGAACCAGGTGGCCAACATCTCGGTGGCCGACGCCCGGACCCTCGAGATCAAGCCCTGGGACGCCCAGGCCCTGGGCGACATCGAGAAGGCCATCCTCAAGAGCGATTTGGGCCTCAACCCCAACAACGACGGCAAGCTCATCCGCATCAATATGCCGCCCTTGACCGAGGAGCGGCGCAAGGAATTCGTGAAGCTCGTCCACAAGCACGCCGAGGAAGGCCGGGTGGCCGTGCGCGGCATCCGCCAGGACGCCAACAAGCACTTGGACCAGCTTAAGAAGGACAAGGCCTTGAGCGAGGACGACGTCAAGAAGAACCAAAACCTGATCCAAAAGACCACCGACCAATCCATCGACGAAATCAAGAAGCTGGCCGAGCACAAGGAAAAAGAAATCCTGGAATTTTGACGCCGGGCCGTCCCCAAGGCCGGCCGTCCCAAAGGAAAAGCCCCTCCCATGGCCGCCGAGTCCTTCCTGAAAAAATACCGCTTGAAGCCCCAGGTTCCCCGGCACATGGCCATCATCATGGACGGCAACGGTCGTTGGGCCAAGAAGCGGGGTTTGCCGCGCATCGCGGGGCACCGTGCCGGCGCCGAGTCGGTCCGGGAAGTGGTGCGCTTGTCCGGCGAGATCGGCGTCGAGGTTTTGACCCTCTACGCTTTTTCCACCGAGAATTGGAAGCGGCCCCGGCAGGAAGTGCGGCTCCTCATGCTGTTGCTCAAGCGCTACCTGCGACAGGAAGTGAAGGAGCTGATCAAGAACAACGTGCGGCTGCTCACCATCGGCCGCACGCGGGACCTGCCCGCCGAAATCCAAAGGGAACTCCAGCGCGCCATGAAAGCCACGGCCCGCTCGACGGGCCTCAAATTGGTGCTGGCCCTTTCCTACAGCGGAAGGTCCGACCTGACCGAAGCCGCGCGCAAGCTCGCCCGGGAAGTCGAAAAAGGGAAGCTCAAGCCCGGTGAAATCCGGGAAGGCACCCTCACCCGGGCCCTCTCCACGGGGGCTTTCCCGGCGGTGGATTTTCTCATCCGCACCAGCGGGGAAATGCGCTTGTCGAATTTCCTCTTGTGGGAACTGGCCTATTCGGAATTTTACATCACCCCCACCCTCTGGCCGGACTTCCGCCAAAGGGCCTTTCTTTCGGCCCTCAGGGCTTTTCAAAAAAGGGAACGCCGTTTCGGCGGCGTCGAAAACCGATCCGGGAGCGTGTCATGGGACCTTTAGCCAAAAGGGTGTTGGTGGCGCTGGCGGCGATCCCCCTGCTGTTGGGACTGACCTTTTATCCCCAGCCGCTGGCCTTCAAGATCGTGGTGGTGGCAGCCTTGCTTTTGGCCCTGGAAGAGCTCTTCCGGATGGCTTCGGACAAGCGCACCGCCCCGCTTCGCTGGGTTTCCCACCTGTGCCTTTTAGCCATCCTGGTGCCGGTTTTGGCGCCCAACCTGCTTTTTTTCAAGGATCGGGAATCGGTGGTCGTGGGGCTGTTGTTCCTATCCCTGACCTTCCTTTTTTCCAGCCGGCCGCCCCAGGAGATGCTTCCGGCGGTTTCCCTCTCTTATTTCTCGGTGCTTTATTTCGGGTTCCTGGGAGGCTATTTCCTGCTGCTTCGGGACTTGCCCCGGGGGTCCTGGCTGTTGCTCTTCGTCTATGTGGCCACTTGGGGCTACGACACGGGGGGTTATTTCGCGGGCCGCTTTTTCGGGCGGCATAAGATGACGCCCCAAGTGTCCCCCAAAAAATCCTGGGAAGGGGCGCTGGGGGGGCTGGCCCTGAGTGTGGCGGCCTTGGCGGGTTTGTGGGCCTGCTTTCCGGTGTACAAGGAAATTTTCGGGCTCGGCGACATCCTGATCCTGGGCCTGCTCATGTCCTTGTTCGGCCAGTTGGGGGATTTGGTGGAGTCCATGATCAAGCGAAGCCTCTTTGCCAAAGACTCGGGATCCTTTTTTCCCGGGCATGGCGGGATTTTCGACCGCATCGACAGTTTGTTGTTCAACGCCCCGGTTCTATTTTATTACCTGACCTTGCGCCCCTAAGGCGCCGGTCGCCACGCCCCCTTTAGCCGAAGCCGTCCAATCCAATCAAGGAGAGAGCATGGCCCTCCCGGACCTGATCAAAAAAGCCCAAAGCACCTTCCACCACCAATTCGGCGACGTGAACAAGCACGTCACCCTGGTGGCCGCGCCCAGCCGGGTCACCCTTTTGGGCGGCGAATACACCGAGGCGGTGGACGGTTTTTCCCTGGTGGCGGCCGGTTCCCATTGGGTGGTGGTGGCGGCCCAGCGGCGCAACGACCGGCAAGCGGTCATCCATTCGCTCAGTTACGACGAAAAAATCAAGGTCAACCTGGCCACGCTGCGGTTCGACCGCGCCGACGGCTGGGCCAATTTTCCCAAGGGCGTGCTTTATTTTTACGAGCGCACGGGACGCAAGTTCGAGGGCATCCAAATGGTGATCGTCAGCGACATCCCGGAAAACGCCGGGCTGGGCGCCTCGGCGGCCATCGACACGGCCACCGCGGTGGCCTGCAACATCCTGGGCACCCAACCCTTGGACGACGCCACCCTGGTCAAGCTTTGCCAAAGAGTGGAAAGCCAATTCGTGGGCGGCGACCGGGGCGATTATTTCTCCCCTTTCGCCTCCAAGGTGAGCCGCAAGGACCAACTGGTGGTCCTGGACCCGCGCAGTTTCAAGCCCGACTACCTGCCCTTTGATTCCAAGGCCTACAAGCTGGTGGTGGTGGACAGCGGCGTGAAGAAGAAGGAAAGGGACGAGGAATACAAGAAACGCCTAGAGCTCTTCAAACAGCTCTTGGTGGAGATCCGCAAATACGTGCCCAAGGTGATTTCCCTTCGCGACATCGACGGCGACGCCTATGAGGACGCCCGCAAGAAGCTGGACATCATCCTGCGCAAGCGCCTGGACCACTTGGTGTACGAGAACCAAAGGATCCGGCGGTCCAAGGACATCCTGGCCCGGGGCGATTACGCGGCCTTTGGCCAGCTTTTGAACGATTCCCACGCCTCCCTGGCCGATAAGCTGAAGGTGACCTGCGGGGAAGTCGACATTTTGTGGAACATCACCCAGAACCTCCCGGGCTGCCTGGGCGCCCGCATGGCGGGCATCGGCTGGGGCGGGCACCTGGTGTGCCTGGTCAAGGCCGGGGAAGTCCAGGTTTTCAGCGACCAGGTCCGGGCCGAGTATAAGAAGAAAGTGAACATCAACGCCCAGGTCTATGTTTACGAGCCCCAGGAGGGCGCGCGGGAAGTGGAACCGGTGGTTTCCACGCAGGTTTAGGGATAAAGCCTTGTTTTAATGGGCTTAGTTGGGGTGGGGCGGGATGTTAAAAGCGTTAAAAAAGGCCCTTCGGTAAGGGTCTTTTCCCTGGACGCTTTTTGAATTCAATTTATAATGACGGGATTCGTCAAAAACAGAAAACGTTTTTTTGCCTTATGGTTCTTCACTTTCCTACTTTGGAGGCGTCCATGCGCGGGTTGAAATTGGGGGCGTGGCTTTTAACCGGGTTGGCCTTGTTGCTCTTGGGCCGTCCTGAGCCCACGATGGCGCAGGCTGCCGGCGCCGCCCAATATTACGCCGCGGGTAACCAGCTTTACGCCGCCCACAACTACGCCCAAGCCGCCCAATATTACAGCGCGGCCACCAAGACCGATCCCAACTACGCCTTGGCCTATCAGGGCTTGGGCAATTGCTTTTACGCCTTGGGCCGCCGCCAAGATTCCCTGGCCTTCTACCAAAGAGCTTTGGCCTTGAACCCCTCGAACGCCCAATTGTCCCAATTCGTGCAGAACCTGCAAGCCCAGCTGGGCGGCGCTTCGCCGGCCGCGGTGGCCACTCCCTCGGCCCTGCAGCAAGGCATGACCCTGCTCAAGCAGCGCCAATTCGCCGATTCCATTCCCTTCTTCCAGCAGGCCATCCAGGACAACCCGAATAATTACCAATCCTATTATTACGCCGGCTACGCCTCGGCCATGGTGCGCGACAACAAGAACGCGGCCCTTTATTTCGCCTTGGCCAACCAGAAATATCCCAACGCCGCCATCCAATCGATGGCTTACCGCTATAAGGCTTCCCTGGGACCGGACGACCAACAGTGGGTGAACGACCAACTGGGCAAATCGAGCCAGGGCGTGATGGTGGGAGGGGGCGCTTCCAAGTTCACGCCGGGCTTCGGGTTCCACATCCAGGGCGGCGTCTATAACATCCTGTCCGACCCCAGCGACATCAAGGCCGGCGCCACGGCGGGCAAATCGGTTTCCTTGGCCGGCCAGACCCCGGCCTGGAGCCCCATGATCGGCTTTGAACCCTACGACCAGCTCAGCCAAAATTTCGAGATCAACCTCGAGGCGGCTTATTTGCCGGCGGGAACCTTGTCCTACAATTGGTTCAACCCGAGCGGTTCCTTCGCCGCGGGCGGTTCGGCCAACGATAATTATCAATACACCTACAGCCTGAGCATGGTGAATTTGGGCTTGGGGCTTCGGGCCAGCTTCGGCGGGCCGGACGCGGCGCCCTACATCGAGCTCGGCGGTGAATTGTCGCCGGTCAGCTTGGCCTTCACCAAACTGCAGACCGATTCCACCGGCTCGCCCATCTCAGGCGGCAACGGATTCCCGGATAATTTCTCCGGCATGGGTTTCGGCGGCCACCTGTTGTTGGGGGTTGACTTCAAGCTGTCCAAGGAAATGTCCTTGGGCCCCTATGTGGGTTTCCGTTACCTGAATATTTCCTCCTTCACGAACTCGGCGGGCGACAAGCTCGAGGTGGACAAGAATTCGGGCGACGTGACCACGCCCTCCAACGCCCAGGGCGCCAAATCGGCCCAATTAAACGGCAGTTACGCGCCCCTGACCATGGACATGAGCGGCATCGCGGCGGGCGTCAACCTTTCCCTGTCGTTCTAAGGCTTGGGGCCCCTCCGGGGCCTTGGCAGACCTCAACGGGAGCGCGCGGCGCTCCCGTTTTTTATTGGCGGCTTTCGCGAAAAAGGACCCCATGCGCTTGCGTTTCTGTTTCCATCTCCTGGCGGTTTTGCCCTTGCTCGCGCCGGCCCTCGTCCATGCCCAAACTTCCCGCCTGACCGGCCAATTGGGTTTTTACGACGACAACGAGGAACTGGCGGATCCTTTCGCGGGACGCCAAACCCTGGAGGGCGTCCGGTTCCAATCCGCTTGGACTTTGGCCACCGGGCCCTCCACGGATTTAAGGCTCGGCGTCTTCTTGGACAACCGCCAGGAAGACCCCCAATGGGTCCGGCTCAAACCCCTCTTGAGTTTCGAATACCACCAGGGGGGCACCCGGCTGATCATGGGGACCCTTCAAAGCCAAGACCGGCACGGTTTGCTGGAGCCCTTGGAAGACCCCCTTTTGAGTTTCGCGCGGCCGGTGGAATATGGCCTCCAATGGTTGCAGAAAGACGAGGGGTTTGGCGCCGACGTGTTTTTGGACTGGCAGCAGGTCGACCAGCCGGGCCAGGATGAGATTTTCGATTACGGCGCGGTTTTGACCGCCCCCTTGGGGCCGGCCGCGGACCTGCAAATGCAATTGCACGCCTACCACGAGGGCGGCCGCATTTTCAACATCCGGGTGGTGAACAACTACAATCCGGCGCTGGGCCTTCGGCTCCACCAAGACCTGGGATTTTTGGGGCCGAGCGGGCTCGATCTTTTCGCCGTGACCAGCAGCGATTTCGAGGGCAAATTCGACTTGGGCCCGGATTGGGGCCGTGGCATTTACGTCAAGGGCAGGGTCACCCCGGGCGGTTGGGTCGAACTTTACGGGATCTATTGGAACGCCCAAGACTTTTTTTCCGAGGAAGGGGACCCCCAGTATAATTCGCAAGGGAACCCGGCTTCCTTTTACCGCGCCGACCGGGTTTACGCGGAGGCGGGCCTGCGGGAGGACCTGAAGCTGGAGACCGCGGACCTTCAGGCCCAGCTCAAATCCGCCTGGAGCGACGAGTTTTGGGGTTGGGCTCTGCGCCTGACCTTGGAGGTGCCGGTGGACCTGGAGCTGCCCTTGGGCGCCCAGGCCCCGGGCCAGAAAGAGGGGCCGGATGCGCTTTAAGACCTTGAAGCTTTTGATGGCGGCCGGCCCCTGGGCCTTCACGCCCGCGATCGTCCGGGCCCAAACGGCGCCCGCGCCCGTCACCGTCGAATGGCGCACCCAGCTTTCCTTTTACGGGGACAACACGGAATTTTTCGAGCCCTTTCGAATCAGGGAAACCATCCTGGGCCAACAGTTCAAGAGCTACCTGGACGTGCCCACCGGCGGCCACACGGCCTTTTGGGCCGGGCTTTTCGCCGACCATCGGGCGGCCCAAGACGCCGCTTTCCCGGTTAAGCCCATTCTGTCCTTCGTCTATCGCTCGGACGTTTCCAAGGGCATCCTCGGCGCGCTGGAAACCGTCCACCGCCATGGGTTGATCGAGCCCATGGAAGTCACCACCCTGGAACTCACCCGTCCGGTGGAATACGGCCTGCAATGGATCCAGAAGGACAATTTCATCCACCTGGACAGTTTCCTCAATTGGCAGACCCTGCTTTCGCCGGGCCAAAGCGAGGTTTTTGATTACGGCGGCGCGGCGATCCTTCCGGTGGCCGGCGATTTGGCGCTGGAAGGCCAGCTTCACGGTTATCACGCGGGCGGCGCCCAATTCAACGTGCCGGTCTGGAACAACTTGGCCGCCGGGGTAGGGCTGAAATGGCAGGCGGATCCCGAAAGCTTGGGCAAGACTTTCCTGGAAGTCGACGGACTGACCAGCAAGACCACCAACTTGACCGGCTATCCGGGTCCCTCGCAAGGCTATGGCCTTTACGCCAAGGGTTCCTGGTCGCCGGACCAGGCCTGGGAATTCTTCATCCTGGGTTGGCTGGGGAAGGATTTTTATTCCCGGGAAGGGGATTCCAACTACAACTCGGTGGGTACGGACGGCGTTTACTACCAATCGGTTCGCCATTACGAGGAATTGGGCTTCCGGCGCCAAGTGGCCATCGAGAACGGCGTCACTTTTGATTTCGAGCTTAGGTCGCATTGGATCGAGGATTCCTGGGCCAACTCCTTCCGCTTGGTGGCCACCGTGCCCTTCGACGTGCCGGTCCGCGTCCCGGCCGATTAACGTTTTTCTCGCCGCCAAGCCGCCAAGCAAGCCGGGGAAAAGATCCCGGGTTTGAATCAAGGCCTTTCCGGCGGCCCGGGCGCTGAAAAAGATTTTGAGGAATGATTTGGAAACGAAAACCGTGAAAAAGAAAGTGGCCTTCGCCACTTTGGGCTGCCGGGTGAACCAATATGACACCCAAGTTTTGCGGGAAAGCCTGGAGCGGGCGGCTTTTGAGCTGGTGCCCTTCGAGGAACACGCGGATGTTTACGTGATCAATACCTGCACGGTGACCGCGGCGGCGGACGCCGAGGGCAAGCAGTTGGTGCGCCGGGCCAAGGCCGCCAACGCCCGGTCTTTCGTGGTGGTGACCGGATGCCTGGCCGAGGACCGTCCCGAGGAAGTGGGGGCGCTTCCGGGGGTGGACCTGGTGGTGGGCAACAAGGATAAGAACCGGCTCTTGGCGAAAATCTTGGGACGCGCGCCTGAAGAAGACCCCTCGCCTTGGGGCGCGGGCATTTCACGTTTTGACGGGCACCAGCGGGCCACCGTCAAGGTGCAGGACGGTTGCAACTTCGGCTGTTCCTTCTGCCTCATCCCCCGGGTGAGGGGCGCCATGGTTTCCCGGCCCGCCGAAGAGGTTTTGAACGAGGCGGCGCGCCTCGCCCAAGGGGGCGTGCGGGAACTGGTCCTGGCCGGCATCCAACTTTCTTCCTATGGGCGGGATTGGGGACAGAAGGCGTCCGAACCCCGCCTGGCGCCCCTCGTGGAGAAGCTCCTGGCCGTTCCCGGCGTCGAAAGAGTGAGGCTTTCGTCCTACGCGGTGGCCGATTTTGAGGACGCCCTCTTGCCGCTCTGGGCGAAGGACCGGGGACTTTGTCCCCACCTCCATTTGCCGCTGCAAAGCGGGGACGCGGGGATCCTCAAGGCCATGCGCCGGCCTTACCGTCTCGAGGATTACCTGGCCACGGTCAAAAAAACCCGGGCCGCCACCCCCCGGTTGGGGCTGACCGGTGATATCCTGACGGGGTTTCCCGGGGAAAGCGACCAAGCCTTTCAAAACACCTTGGACCTGATCCGGGAAATGGGGTTCGTCGATTTCCACCCTTTCCCTTACTCGGATAGGCCGGGCACGCCGGGGGAAGCCATGGGGCCCAAGGTGCCCGCCGCCCTTATCCGGGAAAGAATGCGAAAACTCCTGGAACTCAAGGCTGACTGCCAAGTCCGGGCCGCCCAAGGGGCCGCGGGGAAGGTTTTTCGCGTGATCGTGGAGCGGCACAGCCCCGAGTTTTCGGCCGGCTTGAGCGATGAGGGTTTGAAGGTCCTCTTTCCCCTTCAAGAAGGCCGGCTGGGGCGGGAAGTCGCGGTGCGGGTGGAGGGTCCGCGTCAGGGGCGGGCCTGGGCGTCCGTCATTCCTTGAAGCAGGAGAGGCAACGAGTGAAATCCAAAATCCTGGCGGGCACCCTGCTTTTGGTGGCGGGTTGGGCGGGCCCCCTCTTCGCC
This sequence comes from bacterium, assembly GCA_035541195.1. Taxonomy (GTDB): domain Bacteria; phylum Oederibacteriota; class Muellerivitia; order Muellerivitales; family Muellerivitaceae; genus Muellerivita. Next base: position 2,086 of record DATKNU010000209.1, on the reverse strand, counting down.
GAAACCGCCGACGACTACTACAAGGAAGCCGCGCAATTTTACGCCCAAAAGGATTGGGACCACGCCTACGACGCCTTTCAGGGCGCGTCGGGCTTGGATCCGAACCCTTACCGGGCCTTCGCCGGAATGGGCAATTGCGAGTATGCCCGGGGCCACAAGAGCAAGGCCATGGAAGATTACCGGCTGTCTCTGAAGCTTTACCCCAACAACCCGGGGCTGATCGCCTTCGTGCAAAAGCTCAAGGACGAGCTGGATTCCAAGGGCGGCCCTTTCGACAAGGGCCGGCAAGCCTTCAAGGACAAGCGCTACAAGGACGCCAACCAGGATTTCCAAGAAGCCGTCCAGGATGATCCCGAAAACCTCCCCGCTTATTATTACCAAGCTTATTGCAACTACCTGACGGGTGACCGGCCCTACGCGGCCCTGAATTTCGCTTATTACGGCTTGAAGAAAAAAGACCCCAAAGTCCAGGCCTTGGCCAAACAGATTAAGGACCGCTTGACCCCCGAGGACCAGGATTGGGTGGACACCCAGCTCAAGACCGAACCGCCCTTTCCGCCGCCTTTCCGTTACTCCGGCGTGGGGGTGCGGCTGGGCGCGGAGGTTGAGTTCTCGTCCCTGAAGGACTTCAAGGATTACGCCAAGAGCCTGAAGACCCAGTTTCCCCAGGTGGCCGCCGACGCGCCCCTGGTGGCCCTGGCGGCGGACGTGAATCCCTTCCTCGAGGTGATGGACGGGCTCGAGGTGGGCCTGAGGGGCGGCGGGGTTTTCCTCGGGGGTTTTACGGCTTCCACCTCCAACGCCAGCCCCCAGCAAAACGGCGAGATGAATTACGACCTTTGGGATTTCGGGGCCCAGGTGAAGGCCACCTTCCTGCGTTTTGACAAGGGCAAGATCCGGCTTTTCCTCGAGGCCGATCCCCAGGCCTATTTGGCGGCGCTGTCGGTGGTCAATTCGGACACCACCTCGGGCTGGGGATTCATCCCGGCCAACGGTAATTTCTCCACGACCGGTTTTGGCGCCCTCCTCAAGTTGGGGATGGAATGGAAGCCCCTGCCCAATTCCCTGATCGGTTTTTTCGCGGGATACCAGATCGGCAACCTCACGGGATTCAAGGGCTCGGCGGCGGCCAACGGCTCCACCACCTCCGTGCCCGGGCAACTCATGACGGTGAGGAGCGGCCCCACCACCAACCTTGATTTCGTCCAAGACGGCGCCACGGCCCCGGCGGGCGCCGAGCCGCTGAGCCTTGACTTGAGCGGCCTCGTGGCGGGCGCCCGCTTGACGGCCCTTTTCTAGCTTGCGGCGGATCATCCGGAGGCCCCCTTTGTTTTCCCGTCCGCCCTTCAGCTTCTATGACCGGCTTTATTTCTCCCTCTTTTACGCCTTGCGCCTGAGGCGCTATGACCTGCCCGAAAAGCGGGTGGGTTGGCAATCGCGCTTCAACCAAGAAAAACGCTTCGAGGCCTTGGCGGGCGTGGGCGACCTGGAGGGCGCGAAAATCCTCGACCTGGGTTCGGGGCTGGGTTGTCTTTACGGTTACTTGAGGGAGAAGGGATGGCGGGGCGACTATACGGGCATGGACCTCTTGGGCGCCATGACGAGGGAAGCCCGCAAGCGTTTCCCCGGGGCGCGTTTTGAGACTCGGGACATCTTGTCCCGCCCGCCGAAGGAAACCTGGGATTACGCGCTCATCAGCGGGGTCTTCAACCACCGGGTGCGGGACAACTGGGGGTGGATCGAGCAAATGCTGGGGCGCCTTCAAGGCCTGGCCCGCCGGGGCATCGCCTTCAACCTGCTTTCCGCCGAGCCGGGCGCCTGGGACGCGGAGCTCTTTTACGCCAATCCCCAAGAATTGGAACGCCGGGCGAAAAGCTGGTCCGGGGGGAATTACAAAATCGTCACCGGTTACCTGCCGGGGGACATAACGGTTTACCTTTATCCGGATAAAAAACAAACCCCTGAAATTTGAAAAAAGTTTTTGTATCCCGCGCGATTTAAATCTTCGAAGCGCCAGCGAAGAAGATTTTCGCGGGGCGTGGCCCTTAAAGGTTGTGGTTCATCCTCAAGTGCAGGTGAAGGCCCA
>DATKNU010000208.1:0-12056 GCA_035541195.1 bacterium | reverse complement strand
TACGAGAACGCGGTGAACCGCATGCTCCGGGACTTCACCGCCGCCGCCCGCCCCAAGTGGTGCCGGGTCACGGGCGTCTTCGCCACCCGCGGCGGCATGCATTCCACCATCACGGCCCAGTCCGGCAAGGTTCCCCCAAGGGATTGAGCCGCTGGTGAGCCGTGCGAAGGCCTTGGGGAACCCTTTTCCCGCCTTTAAAACCGCGGGACCTTTTCCCCCGAATTCACAAGACGCCCAGGGCCTTTTGTGTATAATCCCACCAATTTAAGCCCTCCCCCCCGCGGGGATGCCGGCAAAGTTTAGGAGACCCCATGCCCGTCAAGACCGAATGGACGACCGATACCTTTGGCCATACCTACAAGGGGCGTTCCCTTTACCGGGGCCAGACGCCCTTCCAATCCATGGAAATTTTCGAGAATGAAACCTTCGGCACCCTTTTGTTCCTCGACGGCAAGATCCAGATCAGCCGGGGCGACGAGAACCGCTACCACCAGTACCTGGTGTCGGCGCCGCTGTTGGCCCATCGGGACCCCAAAAGCATCTGCGTGATCGGGGGCGGGGACTGCTTCGCGCTCGAGGAGGCGGTGAAATTCAAGTCCTTAAGCCGCATCCTGATGGTGGAGATCGACAAGGGCGTGGTGGATTTCTGCCGCAAGCATTACCCGGAAATCGAGAAGGTCCTGAAGGACAAGCGGGTGGACCTGGTTTATGAGGACGCCCGCAAAAGGCTCGAGACCACGTCCGAGACCTTCGACGTGCTGATCATCGACCTCACCGAGCCCCACGGCCCTTCCAAGATGCTCTACACCCGGGAGTTCTACCAGACCTGTCAGAAGAAGCTGAACAAGGGCGGGATCATCGCCATCCACACGGACAACTACTACCTGTTCCCCGAGTCCTTCGCCACGATCTACAAGACCTTCCACTCGGTTTTCCCCAACATCCTCACCGCCCGGGTGGACATGCCTTGCTTCGGCATGGGCTGGACCTACCGCATGGCCTCGGCCAACCCGCTGTCGATCAAGACCATGGAAAAGAACATCCTCAAGATGAGGCGCCGGGGGATCACCTTCGACCATTTCACGCCGTCGCTCTTCTTGGTCCAGCCCACCAACGAGGAATTGAAGGTGCTGAAAACCCGGGGCCGCGTTTCCACCGACAAAAAGCCCTATGACAAGTTCGAGAAGATGAAGGGTTACGTCACGAAGTAAGGCGGGTTCAGGCCTTCAGGCCCGCCAGGTAGTTCTCCACGTCCCCCAGGATTCCCTTCACGTCCAGCGACGCGAAACAACGGATGGTCCGGCAGGTTTTGGCCATCTTATTCACGCAGGTGATGTTGCGGCAGGGGCTCTGCGACACGTAGGTCTTCGACAAAACATCTTGATAAGCGGCGGGGAAGAGCGGGTCGGTGGAGTCATAGCCCGACATGCGCGCCGGCGTGGCCCCGAAGACCGAGAGGACGAAGGTCTTGTTGCGGAACTTTTTTTGGCCCGACTTGGAAACCTTGCGGGCCGCCGCCATGTGCAGCGGGCCGGTGTCCCCGGATAAAAAGACGTCGGTGAAGTCGATCAGGGCCGAATAGGCGTCGATCGGCAGGGCCGTCGGCACGATCTTGACCATTTCCCTTTCTGGCGCCGTCAAGGCCGCCATCAGTTGGTCCTCGATCCCCTTGGCGGTAAAGGCCGCCCCCAGGAGCACCAAGCCCCCCGTGCGCGTAAAGCCCTTGAGCAGCTCCAATTGTTGCTCGAAAGGGATGCGGGTATAGGGGGAAGCGGTGTCCGGGTTGAGGAACAGGATCGGTTGGTTTTTCCGGGGGCCGGCGGACTTGAGGAATTCCTCGGCCGCCTCATAGGCCTGGTCCGACAGGGTCAGGGGGACGCCTTTAAAGGGGTCGGTCCTCACCGGGGCCGCGATTTGGGAAAGCAGCTGATGGGGGAACTCGTAGGACTGGAAGAGGAAATGGTTGATGCCCGTTTGGTCCAGGTCGTTGCGGATCATTTGGGGGGCCACGGTCATGAAATTGAGGATGGCTTGGCCCGGGGGGAATAGGCTGGCGTCCTCGAAAAAGGGGCTGCAATTAAAGCAAAGGTCATACCCGTTTTCCGCCACCAGCTTCTTGACCGCCGCCACGTCCGCCTCATTGGGATAAGGCGCCCCCGTGAAGACCGGGTAGAGGTTGGAAACATCGGGGTTCCCCTCCATCAGGCAGGCGATGGACTTTTTAATGACATAGTCGACGCGGGCCTTGGGGAAGAAGTCCCGGAAGGCCGAGACCGCCGCCTGCATCATGATGGCGTCGCCGATATGCACGTCCGGGATGACCAGGATGCGCTCGAATTTTGGGACCTTCCTGAGGCCCGCCAGGTTCTTCTGGTGGGTCCGCGAGACCAAAAGCCGGTTGCCCAGCAGGGGCGGGATGGCGTGGTTGAAGAACCAGGCGCCCCCCTTGGGGGAAATGTTGGTGGCCACGCTGGTGAGGTGGAAGAGAAACTTCTGGAATTTATTGTCGAGCATGGGTTCCCGGGGATCTTTGTTTAGGCGGCGACCGTTATTATCACAACCTCCCCGGCCAGAATCAAGACTGGGCGCGGCGGCGCGGCCCATGATACCCTGAGGGACATGCCATCCCGCCTCGTTTTATTCGCCAAGACCCTTTTGACCATGGACCGCGCCCGTCCCCTGGAGGATGGTTTTGTCCTCGTGGAGGGCAGCCGCATCCTGCAAGTGGGGCGCCGCCGCGATTACCGGCCGGCGCCCTCCAAGGCCACCCGGGTTTTGGACCTGGGAGCCACGATTCTTTTGCCCGGGCTCATCAACGCCCATTGCCATTTGGATTTCACGGCCTTCAAGGGCAAGGTCCCTTTTAAGGGGAACTTCCGGGAGTGGCTGCGTGAAATGGCGGGCCGCACCCGCGCCTTCACGCCCCACGATTTTCAGGGGTCGGTCCGGGCCGGCATCCGCGAAAGCCTGGCTTACGGCACCACCACGATCTGCGACATCTCCACCAGCGGGGAAAGTTTCCGCCAACTGCCCAAGTCGGGCCTGAGGGCTTTCGCCTTTTTGGAACTGCTGGACGTGGCCCAACCCGATACCCAGGCCGTCTGGAAGCGCTTCCAGCAAAGGCTTAAAAGCCTTCTGGCCGAGTCCCCCGAGGCCGAAACTTTCCGGTGGGGCATTTCCCCCCACACGCCCTTCACGGTCTCCAAGGAGCTCTTGATTTTGGCGGGCCGTTACGCCGCGTCCCACCGTGCTTGCCCCACCACCATCCACGTGGCCGAGAGCCGGGACGAGGCGCGGTTCTTCAAAACCGGCCGGGGCGCCATGGCCAAGCGCATGAAGGCCCTGAACCCGGACTGGACCCTGCCCCACGGCACCACGCCGGTGCAATATTTGAACGACTGCGGTTGGTTGCCCAAGCTGGACCTGGCGGTGCACGTGAACCGCGCCGACGACCGGGATATCCGGCTTTTGGCCCGCAACCGGGTGAGCGTGGCCCATTGCCCCGGAAGCCACGCCTTCTTTGACCATTCGTCCTTTCCCTATGCCCGCCTGCGCCAAAAGGGCGTGAGGGTCTGCCTGGGGACCGACAGCCTGGCCAGCAATCGGTCGCTGTCGATGTTCCGGGAAATGAGGCTTTTCGGCTTGAGGCATCCCTCGGTCCCGCCGGAGGAGATTTTGGCCATGGCCACCGTGAAGCCCGCCCAAGCCTTGGGGGAGGGCCGCTTAGGCCGCATAAAGCCCGGTTATTTCGCCGATTTAATCGGCATCCCGGCCGGGCGCAAGGACCCCTATGGCCAGGTGCTGGGACACTCCAAACCCGTCACTTTCTCCATGATCCACGGGCATTTAAGGCTGCGCTAGGCGCCATTCTGTTGTTGACAGTACCCCCAAAAACCATATAATTCAGGCCCCTGTATCTCCATTAGACAGAAACGAAGGTAATTGCTATGACGCTTCAAAAGACGATGTTGCCGACCGTTGAACAAATCGACCGCAAGTGGTGGATCGTGGACGCCAAGGACCAGGTTCTGGGCCGTTTGGTTTCCCGCGTGGCCTCCGTGTTGCGCGGCAAGCACAAGAGGACTTTCACGCCCCACGTTGAGAACGGCGACCATGTGGTCATCATCAACGCCGACAAGATCGTGTTGACGGGCAAGAAGTGGGAAACCAAGGCCCACCACCGCACCTCGGGCCGCCCGGGCGGATTGTCCACCGAGACCTACAAGGTCCTGCGCAGCACCAAGCCCGAGCGGATTTTGGAATACGCCATCAAGGGCATGCTCCCCAAGACGTCCCAGGGGGATAAGATGTTCACCCGGGTCAAGGTCTACGCCGGGGAAGCCCATCCCCACGCCGCCCAGAAGCCCCAGACCCTCGATTTCGCCACTAAAAAGTAAGGAGCCTCGATCGTGCCAGCCGCCAAGGAACAATTCATCGCCACGGGCCGCCGGAAAACCTCCGTCGCGCGCGTCATCTTAAAGCCGGGCAAGGGGACCTTCACGGTCAACGGCCTGCCCGTCGAGAAGTTTTTCCCCGCCCAGAAGCAAGCGGTCGTCCGTTCCCCCTTGGAGACGGTGACGGCCTTGAACAAGTATGACGTGTTCGTGAACGTCCAGGGCGGCGGCGTCACCGGCCAAGCCGAGGCCACCCGCCACGGCATTTCCCGCGCCTTGCTGAAGATCGACACCGAGATGCGCAAGCCCCTGAAGGTGGCCGGGTTCCTGACCCGCGACCCCCGCATGGTGGAACGCAAAAAGTACGGGCGCAAGAAGGCCCGCCGCCGCTTCCAGTTCTCGAAGCGTTAATCCGAACCGTTTTTCAATCCCATCCCCCGCGAGGGGGGTGGGATTTTTTGTTTAAAGACGTCTCAAATTTTTCACCGCGAAAATTCACGAAGTAAAACATCCAAGAAATTCTTTTTGGAAAAATGATTTCTTGGCGCCCTTCGTGGCCCCGTCGGGGCTCGTGGTAGATTTAGGTTCCCGGAAGATGAGCCATAAACCCCAACCGACGCCCAAGGTGGCCGTGAACGCCCTGGTCTTCAACGACCGGGGGGAAGTGCTTTTGGCCAAGCGCACGGACAACGGCCTTTGGTGCATTCCCGGCGGGCACGTGGACTTGGGCGAGACCCTGGCCCAGGCCTGCCTGCGGGAGCTTTGGGAGGAGACGGGGCTCAAGGGCGAGGTGGTCAAACTGGTGGGCCTTTATTCGGACCCCGAAAACTCCCTGCATATCGCCCAGGGCCCGGAGTGGCACACGGTCCGGGCCTCCTTTTTGTGCCGCGTCACCGGTGGTACAATCAAAACCAGCGAGGAAACCAGCGAGATCCGCTATTTCCCCGTGGAGGGGTTGCCGCCCTTGATCACGGACCACGCGCGGCGCGTTGAGGACGCCCTATTGGCCCGCCCGGAGGCCGTGATCGGTTGAGTTGACGCCAAGCCACACTATTTCTTTGCCAAGGAAATCCCATGCCGACCAAACGCAAGTCCAAGCCCGCCGAGCACCGCGGCGCCAAGCGCCATTTCCCCAAGCCCCTGGGTTCCCCGGACCACAACCCCTTCATCGCCAACGAGTTCCGCGAGCAGGAAACCTGGCGCATGTTCAAGATCATGTCCGAGTTCGTGGAAGGCTTCGACAACCTGAAGGACATCCGCCCGGCGGTCACCATCTTCGGCTCGGCCCGCACCCGGCCCGAGGACCCCGACTATGAGCTCACCCGCAAGATCGCCTATGGGCTTTCCAAGAAGGGCTATTCGATCCTGACCGGCGGGGGGCCGGGCATGATGGAGGCCGCCAACCTGGGCGCTTATGAGGCCGGGGGCAAGTCGGTGGGCTGCAACATCGAGCTGCCTTTCGAACAGCACGTGAACCCCTACGTGAACCTGCCGGTGAGCTTCCACTATTTCTTCATCCGTAAGGTCATGTTCCTGCGCTACGCCTCGGCGGTCGTGGTGATGCCGGGCGGTTTCGGGACCCTGGACGAGATGTTCGAGACCCTGACCCTCATCCAAACCCGCAAGATCGAGCCCTTCCCGGTGATCCTGGTGGACCGGGACTATTGGCAAAAGGGACTGGACTGGATCCGGGAAACCATCATGCGCGAGCACCAATATATCGACCGGCACGACATGGACCTCTTCGAGCTGGCCGACAGCCACGAGGAAGTGATCCGCATCATCACCGACTACCACCGCTCGAAAAAAACCAAGGCGAAATGACGGGCTTCGGGGGGCGGGTCCGGCTTTTCGCGCTCGCGGCCTGCCTGTTGTCGTCCTCCGCCCCCGCGGGGACGACTTATCTCGACCTTTCGGCGGCGGCCAACCGGGGCCCGGCGGATTCCTTTGACCAGACTTTCCCGGACGCCCCGGACCGAGAAGCGAAAAACGGATTGGCCCAATTCCCGGTCGGCGACCAAACCTTCCGGGGCATCCCCTTCCGGCTGCTGGACCCTTCCCGGAACCAGAACCGATCCTTCATCGCCCTCAAGGGGCGGGAGCGGCCCGACTTTCCGGAGGCGGTGACCCTGAAGGGCCCGGGCGGTGGGGTCCAGGACCTTTATTTCCTGCAGACCTGCCATTGGGGCGGCACCGCCGCCGACATCCGGGTGGCCCAATATGAGGTCCTTTACGGCGACGGGCGGGGCGTGACGATCCCCTTGAGGGTGGGCCGGGAATTCACGAATTTTTGGGGCGCGGACGACACGGCGGAAAGCTTCCTGGCCTGGTATTACCGTTACAAAAACGCCGGGCTGGGCGTGAGCCTTTTCGCCTGGAAAAACCCCAGGCCCGGCCAATCGATCCATTCCATCGTCTTCAGGTCCCTGGCCAAGATGCCCGTGCCCCTGCTTTTCGCCGTGACGGCCAGCGACCAGGACCTTCCCATTTCGCCCCTTTCGCCCAAACCCGAGGCCGGCTCTTCCACCGACATGACGGGTTGGGCGCCGCTGGAATTGTCCGGCGGGCCCGAACCGCCGGCCCTGGATTTCTCGGGCACGCTCGACGCCCCGGCGGGCCGGCATGGGCCGGTGACCGTCCGGGAAGGACGCCTTTATTTCACCGACGGCACGCCCGCCCGTTTTTGGGGGACGCGCCTTTCCATCGCGGCGGCCATGCTCTCGGATGAACAAGCCCAAGGCCTGGCCGACCGCTTGGCGCAGCGGGGGTTCAACTTGGTGGCGTTGGATTTAAGCGGCGCCGTTTCCCAGGTCGGGGCCCCGGGCCCATCGGGTTTCGTCTCAGGCTCGGTCTCCATCGGGTCGAGCGGCGGTCTTTTCGGGGCCTTAAAGTCCAAGGGCATCTATGTTTTATTGGACCCGGGGTCGGGCCAGGGGGGTGTCACGGTTTTCGGTGACGCGGCCGTGGTTCCCTTGGAGGATTTGCAATATTTGCGGGCGGACTATAACCCGGTTTCGAAGGGCGCGACGGCGCCCTTGATGATCCAAAATGTCCCCCAGCTTTTGAACCCGGGCGATAGTTTGCCCGCCCAATTGGCCGCGGGCCGTTCCTTCGGACGGCCGGTCTTGGCCGAATGGTCGGAAGGTTGGCCCCAAAGCTACCTGGCCGAGACGCCCCTTTTAATGGGAGCCGAAGCCGCTTTGCAAGGTTGGGACGCCTGCGTGGGGGAAGACCTCGTCGCCGCCGGCGACGGGTCCAGCCTTACCCCGGGGACCGATTGGTATTTCAACCCGCTTTTGTATTTACAGGAACCGCTGGTTTCCCTGGCCTACCGCCGGGGGGACCTGAAAGAAGGGAAGGCCTTTATCATCCCGGAGGAGGACCCGGACGGTTTGGAGTCTTTGGCCCATCAGTCGGGAAAAGGCCCGGGAACCACCGATCCGGCCGGCGTCGCCAAGGCCAAGGTGAAGGCGAAATTAAAGACCTTCCTCTCGGACAGCGGGCAGGTCCAATGGCAGGGCAATATCGGCTTGTTCCAGGTCCAGTCGCCCCGCTTCCAGGCGGTGGCGGGCTTTTTCAGCCACCGGCAAGTGAAGGGAAGCGCCTGGGAATTCGAGAGCCCCAATTGGTTTGGTTCGGTTTCCCTCATTTCCTTGACGGACAAGCCCATCGCGCGGTCGGACCATCTTTTGCTCAGCGGGGTGACCCGCCTGGAGAACGTCGGAATGGTTTATAACGCGGCCCAGACCAAGGTCTTGTCCCTGGGGCAGGGGCCGATTTGGGCCGAACCCTTGAAGGCCAAAATCCTCATCTATCGGGCGAATCGGGACCCCCGCTTGAAGGCGCAAGCCTTGGGAGCGGACTTAAAGCCTTTGGACGCCAAGGTGCCCTTGCAGTGGAAAGGAAACAATTTGAGCCTTTCCTGGGTGCCGGGGGCTTTTTATCTGGAGCTCTATAAATAAAAGCGTTCCGCTCTTCGGATGACAAAAACCGTAATTTTTAGGTTTTTTATGTTCCTAAAGAGGTCTAAAATTCTTTTAGTTAAGTGATTTGACCTTATATTCGTTTAAAAATGTTTTAAGGTGAAACCGATGTCCCGAGACGGCTCCAAAGGTTCCGGCGTGGAACGGCGCAAGCACAAGCGGGTGGAGTTCAAAGAATCGATTTTGGCGCATCCCGTGCACGAGTCCAAATCGGGCAACGTCTATGAGGTGGGTGAAAGCTCCCTGACGGTGAAGTCCATGGACGTGAGCGAGGGGGGCCTGCGGGTGATGGTTTCACAGCCCTTGGACGCCGGGAAAATCCTCAAGATCAACCTGCCTTCCCCCAAAAGCAAAATGACCGACATTTACACCCGCATCGCCTGGGCCAATGGCGCGCTTTGCGGCCTGCAATTCATCGTCTTGGACGAGTCCACCCGGCAATTCATCCGCGGTTACGTCGAAAAAAGCTTCTAGCTTTTCCCCGATTTTCTTTCCCCAATTGTTCCTGGAAATCCACCTTCATTTGGTGGACAATCGCCCCTTCCACGCGCCACGGCGCCACCTTAACTTGGGACGACCATGACCAGCCCTTACGCCAATTTAAACGAGGAACAACGAGAAGCCGTCCTGCATGACAAGGGGCCGGCGCTCATCCTGGCCGGGGCCGGCTCGGGCAAGACCCGGGTGGTGACCTTCCGCATCGCGCGGCTCATCCAAGAGCAAAAAGTCCCGCCCTCGCGCATCATGGCCGTCACCTTCACCAACAAGGCCGCCCAGGAAATGCGGGACCGCATCTCGGCGCTCACGGGCCGGGCCGGCGCCCAGGGCATCTTCATGGGCACCTTCCATTCCTTCTGCCTGCAGATGCTCAAGCTCCACGCCGAAAAGTTGGGCTACCGCCCAGGCTTCACCATTTACGACGACTCGGACCAGAAGTCGCTCATCAAGGAATGCCTTTGGGACCTGAAGTGGGACGAGAAGCAGGTCCATCCCCAAGCCGTGCATTCCTACATCAGCGCCGCCAAGAACGAGCTCAAGGACCCCAAGGAATATGAGGAAATGGCCGCGGGAATCTTCATGGAACGGGTGGCCCAGATCTATCCCCGCTACCAGGCCAAGCTCAAGCAAAACAACGCCATGGATTTTGACGACCTGCTGTTCAACGCGGTCCTGCTCCTCAAGCAATACCCGCAGGTGCTGGAATCCTACCGGCAAAGGTTCGACTATGTGATGGTGGATGAGTACCAGGACATCAACACCACCCAGTACCAGCTGGTCTCCGCCATCGCCCATCCCAAGAACAACCTCTATGTGGTGGGGGACCCGGACCAGTCCATTTATGGCTGGCGGGGCGCGGATATCCGCAACATCCTGCGTTTTGAGCAGGATTTCCCGGGGGCCCGGGTCTTCAAGCTCCAGCAGAACTACCGGTCCACCAAGTCCGTCATCCAGGCGGCCCAGGCCGTCATCCGCAACAACTCCCAACGCAAGGAAAAGGAGCTTTTTTCCCTGCGGGAAATGGGTGAACCCGTCACCTATTACCAGGCCGAGGACGACAAGGACGAGGCCCAGTTCGTCATGACCACCCTCTACCAGCGGCTGGGGGAACCGGGACGCAAGTTCCGCCACGTGGCCATCCTTTACCGCACCAACGCCCAGTCCCGGGTGCTGGAAGACGCCTGCCGCCGAAACAACATCCCCTACGTCATCGTGGGGGGGCTGAAGTTCTACGACCGCAAGGAAGTGAAGGACCTCTTGGCCTACCTGCACGTCTTGGTGAATCCCCAGGACTCGGTGTCGCTGCGGCGCATGATCAACGTGCCCATCCGGGGCATCGGCAGCGGCACGGTGGAAAAGCTGGAACTGGACGCCAAGGCCCGGGACTTATCCATGTTGGACGCCGCCCGGCAGGCCGCCGGGGGGGACGGGTTCGCCAAGAAAGTCACCCAGGCGCTGGCGTCCTTCGTTTCCATGATCGACGACCTCTTGGCCCAAAAGGCCGGCTTGAAACCCTCGGAGTTCGTGAAGGCGGTTTTGGAGCGCTCGGGTTACCTGACGGAGCTGGCCAACGACGATACGATTGAATCCAAGATGCGCGTCGAGAACCTGAAGGAATTGGTCAACTCGGTGGCGGATTACGAGAAGACCGCCGAGGCGCCGACCCTGGAAGGCTACCTGGACCAGGTGTCGCTGGTGGCGGACGTGGACAAGCTGGACGACGACAAGAACGCCGTCACCCTCATGACCATGCACAACGCCAAGGGCCTGGAGTTTCCCATCGTGTTCCTGACCGGCATGGAAGAGGGCCTTTTCCCCCACAACAATTCCATCGAGTCCGATGACGAGGTGCAGGAGGAGCGGCGGCTTTGCTACGTGGGCATGACCCGCGCCATGGATCTTTTATACCTGACCGGCGCCGCCTGCCGTTACGTCTATGGCACGCCCCAATGGCGGGCGCCCTCGAGGTTTTTGGCCGAGATCCCCAAGGACATGCTGCAGGCCACCGGGAAGGCCGCCACCCTGGTGGCCACCCAGGCCGGGCTTTACCAGGTCGCCAACTCCAAGAAGGAATTCGACGAGCTCAAGGACCCGGAGTGGGACGAGGAGGGCGTGGTGCCCTTCCACCTGGGCGACACGGTGAGGCACAAGGCCTTCGGCAAGGGCATGGTCATCGCCTTGGCGGGGTCCGGGGAAGACCTGAAGGTGACGGTGTCTTTCCCCAACCACGGCAAGAAACAGCTCTTGGCCAAAATGGCGAACCTGGAAAAGGTGGAATAATCAGGAACGGGGTTCAGGAATCCTCGAGGGGCCAAGGGGTTGGGATTGATAGGTGGCCCCATAGTCGCCCCCCGGATCGCCTTGGTTGACGTGCAGGTAACCCAAGAAGGCCAGCGTGAGCAACAGTTGGGCGATCCAAAGCGCCAGCAGGGCCCGCGCGCCCCAAGCCCGCCTCAAGGCGAAACTCGCCAGCCAAACCCACTCCATGGGAAAAGTCACGATCAAGTAATGGCGGAAGATCTTGAAGCAGGGGAGGGTCATGAGGATCCCGGCGCCCCAAAAGGAAGCTTGAAGGGCTTCCCGGGTTTCGGGCCCTTGGGGAAGTTGGGGGGCCTTGGATGGGGGGCGCTTTTGAAAAATCAGCGCGCCCAGGATGACGAGGATGAAAAGATGCAGGGCCGCCACCAAGTAGGTGCCATGGCCCGCCACCAGGGGATAACGCAGGAAGTCCAAAAATTCCGGCAGTTTCAGGGAGTAATTCAGGCCTATGCCCAGCGCGTCCGTGATCCAGAAAAACCAGTAGCGCGGGTCCAGCCACCATAAAAGATTGATCCAATGGAAGCTATTCCCGGGATGGGTGGTCACCACGTAGTCCACCCAGGGCACCAGGGGCAGGGCGCCCAAGCAGGAACCCGCCGCCCAAGCCGCCCATTCCACTTCCCGGTCCCGCCAAAGGGTCCAAAGAAAGACGCCCCCGGCCAGGAAGAATCCCGACATGTGGATCTGGCCCAAGCAGGCCCCCAAAAGCCCCCAGGCGAAGGCCCCAGTTTTTTTCCGCCGGAAGTGCCAGGCCACCCAAAAGAGGATGGAAAAGAGCGGCAGGGTGCTTTGGGCCCAGATCTTCCTTTGGAACAACACCGCGAAGGGATTGACCGCCGCGAAGACGGCGGCCCATCGCCAG
>DATKNU010000207.1:0-15124 GCA_035541195.1 bacterium | reverse complement strand
GGCCCTTTTTGGTCATGAGCGGCACGAGGGACAAGGGCTTGGCGGGCCAGGACGCCGCCTGGCGGCTGGAGTGCTATGACGGCATGCCCGCCACGGGCAACAAGAATGAGATCGTGATCGAGGGCGCCGACCACATGAATTTCGCCGGGGTGGGGCTGGATGGGAAGGTGAAGAACCCGGCCATGAACCGCTATATCCAACAGGCCACGCTGACTTTCTGGGACGCTTATTTGAAAGGCGATCCCACGGCCTTGGCCGACGTCCAAAAGGGTTATTTCCCCAAGGTGGACGGCGTGAACGCTTCCGTCCAATCCAAGTAATTAAAATTTTTTTCAAAAGCGCCCCCAAGCGAGGATTTTTCGCTAGGAAGACGCGTAGAAAATCACGCTTATCCTGGGATTGGGGCCTTTGCCTTGGCGCCCCCGGGGTAAAAAATCAGCAATGGCTTTTAGAGCCTAAAAACCTCAACCCCGGGCCAGGGCGAAGAGCGAGTGCCCGGCTTCCAAGGCCAAGGCGGCCCCTAAAGCCCATCGACCCGCCGTCGGAATCCCCCTTTTCGCGATCACCCAGGCGGCCAAAAGCGCCAAGGCGAAATCAATCGCCGCCACCAGGCCCAGATGAAAGTGCGGGTCGTAACAGGAAAAGGGGCTATAAAAACGCCAATCGCTCAGGGGCCAAAAGTGGCGGTGGGGGTTGCCCGAATGCACCGGCAGGTCTTCCAGGGAATGAAGGCAGGCGCTGAGGGCGAACCAGGCGCCGGGGGCCCATTTTAAAAGCAGGCAGAGGCCGCCGAAAAGAAGCGCCAAGGGAATGGAATGGAACCTGTCGGCCAGGCCCTGCCAAAAGGGCGAGGGATAAACCGAGTCGTGGATGGTCTTGAAGGAAAGGCCCTGCACGAGGCCGCACCAAAAGAGGCAAAAGCTTCCGGGCAGGTCGGGGAAAAAGGCGCCTAAAAGGACGGGACCCGTCCTCGCGGGAAAGTCCCGGCGGCCCAAAAGGGCCAGGTTATAGAGGGCGTGAGTGGGGGTGATCATGAAAAGGGCCTTAAAATCATTCGCACCATGAAGTTCACCAAGCGAAGCATGAAATCAAAATAAAGAGATTGGGTTTAAGCCTTTTCGGGGCGGAGGATTTTGGGGTCGGCGCGGTTAAATGCGGCTGATGTCCCGGCCGAAGCAGGCGGTCTTGACCCAGCCGAAGAAAACCAGAAACTTGTTCTTGAGGGTCATGAGCCGCATCAAATAGGCCAGGCGCCAGAAGAGATGGGCGGAATGGCCGTGCCACTTGAGGGCCGGCAGGTCCGCGATGGCGATGTCGTCGCCCACATAGCACATGATGCCCAGGTGGTGGTAGTGGAAGGGCAGGGAATCGCGGCTTTCCACCAGGCCGTTGAGCTGCCCGCCCAGGTAATCGCCTTGCTGCATGGCCACTTGGGCCGTGGCGGGAAGCGGCATGCCGTTCACCGCCGCGCAATCGCCCAGGGCGTAAAGGCCCGGATGGTCCTGGACGCGCAAGTGATCGTCCACCAGCACGCGGGATCCCCGGTCTTTGGGCAGGGGGAAAGCCTGCAGGGCCGGCGTGGGGGCGATGCCGGTGGCCCAGACCAAGAGGCCGTAGGGCATTTGGGTCCCATCCTTGAAGAAGATGGTTTCCTTCTCGATCTTCACCGCGCTGGAGCCGGTCTTGACCTGGATGCCGTTTTGGGTGAAGTGTCGGGTGGCGTAGTCCCTCAGGGACTTGTCGAAGGCGCCCAGGATGAATTCGGCCACGTCGATGATGGTGACCCGGACCTCGCCCATCAGGGGCTCGTAATAGGCCTTCATTTCCCGGTGGACCAGGTCGTGCAGCTCGGCGGCGAATTCGGCGCCCGTGGGCCCGCCGCCCATCACGACGAAGTTCAAGAGCTGGCGGCGCTTTTCCGGCGTCGCGTCGGGGCGGGAAGCCCGCTCGAAGCATTCCAGGACCCGGCGGCGGATGCGCTGGGCGTCCTCAATGGATTTCAGGAAAAGGGCGTTTTCGGTCACGCCCTCGATGCCGAAGGTGTTGACCTTCGCCCCCAGGGCCACCACCAGCAGGTCATAAGAAAGCTCGAAACTGGAGCCGTCCAGGCTGTCCTGGCAGGTCACGGTTTTCTGGGCGGGGTTCAGGTCCTTGGCGGCGGCTTGGTAATAGCGCACCCGGGGGAAGGAACGGCGCAGGGGCTCGACAATGTTGCGGAATTCCAGCGTGCCCACCGTGGTGCCGGCCAAGAGCGGCGTGAAGAGCAGGTAGTTTTGCGGGCTGACGACGGTGACGTCGTAATAGTCGAAGTTGAGTTTCTTGAGCAGGCTGAAGGAGGCGAAGCCGGTGCCGAGCACCAAAAGCCGTGGCTTAGGTTGGGCCGTCATGCTTTTTCCTCTCGTTTCAGCAGGGTTGGGACCGAAAATCGTTGAAAAACCGAATGAAAAGGGGCGACTGGGGCTTCAAACCAGGCAAGAGCATACCTAATCCCCGGCCTTTTTTCCCCTAAAAAAAGCGCGGGGAGCCGGGCGAAAAAGGGCGGGACAAATAGGGCGGCCCGTGAAAGAGGGGCTTTTTCAGAGGCGGCTGATATCCCGTCCGAACAGGG
Organism: bacterium; assembly: GCA_035541195.1. Taxonomy (GTDB): domain Bacteria; phylum Oederibacteriota; class Muellerivitia; order Muellerivitales; family Muellerivitaceae; genus Muellerivita. The sequence continues at coordinate 12,516 of DATKNU010000207.1, read as the reverse complement.
AGGCCTTGGCCCAGTCGAAAAGCACCAGGATTTTGTTTTTCACGCTCAAGAGGCGGGTGAAATAAGCCGAGCGCCAGAAAAAGAAGGCGGCCTTGCCCTTGGCCTTGAGCCCCTCCACGTCGGCGATGGCTTCGTCGTCGCCCACATAAGCCAACATGCCGTAATTGTGGTAATGGAAGGGGCCCGGAGCCTTGCCCTGGGCCCTTTGGTTGAGGGCCTTGGCCAGGTACTTGCCCTGTTGCATGGCCACCTGGGCGGTGGCGGGCAATCCCTTGTCCCCGAAGAAGCTGCAATCGCCCAGGGCGTAGAGATCCTCGTGGCCCTTCACCTTCAAGGTCTCGTCCACCAGGATGCGGGAAGCCTTGTCCTTGGGCAGGTCGAAGTTGTTGACCGCGATGGTCGGGCCGATGCCCGTGGACCAAACCAAAAGGCCGTAGCGCAGGATGTCGCCGTTGTTCAGGTGCAGGGCGTCCCGGGCCACCTCGGTGACCCGCACCTTGGAGAGCACCGTGATGTTTTGGCGCTTGAAATGCGCGGTGGCGAAGTCGCTGAGCGAATGGTCGAAGGCGCTCAAGAGGTGGTCGGCGGCGTCGATGACCGTCACCTTCACGAAGGGCATGAGGGAGGGGAAAGCGCGCTTGATCTCGCCCATGAGGAAGTCGTTGAGCTCGGCGGCGAACTCCACGCCCGTGGGCCCGCCCCCCACGCTGACGAAGTGGAGCAATTGGCGCCGACGGTCGTCGGTGACGTTGGGCTGGGAAGAAAGCTCGAAGCACTCGATGACCCGCCGGCGGATGCGCCTGGCGTCGTCGATGGTCTTGAGGAAGAGCGCGTTTTCGGCCACGCCCGCGATGCCGAAGGTGTTGACCTTGGCGCCCACGGCCACCACCAAGAGGTCATAGGGGATCTCGAAGGCCGTGCCGTCGATGGCGCTCACGCAGCCGACCCTTTTTTGGTCGGCGCGCAGGGACCGGCTGGAGGCCTGGTAGTAACGGGCCTGGGGGCAGGCCCGCCGCACGGGTTCCACGATGCTGCGGAATTCCAGCGTGCCCACCGTGGTGGAAGGAAGCAGGGGCGTGAAGAGGAAATGGTTGCGGGGGCTGACTGCGGTCACGTCGTAATATTTCGAATCCACGGACTTCAGCAGGGTGACGGCGCCAAAGCCGGTGCCCAACACCAACAAACGGGGTTTTAAGGCGTTCATGGGACCTCTTTTGAGATTCATCCGGCCATGGGCTTGACCCTAACGGCCCGGGGCGGGGATTGCAAGGCAGGCGCCCCGCGGATGGGGGCGGGCGCTTTATTCCGGGGGGAAATTTAACCCGGATGTTTTACGGGCTTTGCGCCCCCCGGGACCCCTCACTTCGCGCCGGAAAAATTGGAAGACGAAAAAAAGAACCGCGGTACCGGCCATGAGGCTGCCCAAAAGCCAGAGGGTGGCCCCGTTCCCGGTTTCCCCCCCGGGCGTGGTAGGTTGAAGGGTGCGAAGCAATATCCAGAGCCAGAGGGGCAGGGCCAGCAGCAGGGTGAGGGTCAGCAGGTTGGAAGGGCGCCATGATTTTTCCGGCGGGGAAGCCGGGTCCGGGTCGGGTTCGGCGAACCTCTCGGTGAGCAGGATGATCTTCATGGTTTTTTCCGCCTGCTCCTTGCGGTCCGGGTTCTCGGCGGCGATTTTCTCGTATTGGTCTTGGACCTCGCCGAGGCGCCCATAGGCGAAAGCCAAATTCACCCGGAATTGGTGGCCCTGTTCCCAATCCCATTGCTTATCCAAGGCTTGGCCCAGGGCCTGGTCGGCTTGGGCGAAGGACCCGCCCTTTTGGGCCAGGGCGTCGGCGTAAAGGCAGATGGCCTTTTTCCGTTCCACGTCCCAGCAGTCGGGGTCAAGCTTCAGGTATTGCTCGTAACAGCGGGCGGCTTCCGGGTTACGGCCATCCTTCTGGTAAAGGTCGCCTTGGGTGAGCAGGGCGGCCTTTTGATCCAGGCCGCAGCGGGGACAGACATCCTCGGTCCATTTTTCGTTTTTGCAATGGGGACAAAGCATAGGCGGCTCCTGATGGGATGGCCCATTGTAGGGGGGAAGCGGGGAATAAAAAAAGCCCCCGCCGCGCTTGGCGACGGGGGCCTGGAAACCAAAAGCTTAACGGACCGGCGTGAGGGCCTCGGCCAAGGAAGCCTTGGCGGCCTCGGCCACCTTCTCGGGCGTGAAACCGAGGTTCTTGAAGAGCACGCCGCCCGGGGCGCTGGCGCCGAAACGCTCCAGCGTCACGAACTTGCCGCAGTCGCCGGTCCAGCGGTGCCAACCGAAGCAGGTCGCGGCCTCGACGGCCACCCGGGCCTTCACGGAAGCGGGCAGCACTTCTTCCCGATAAGCGGGGCTTTGGGCGGCGAAAAGTTCCCAAGAGGGGAAGCTCACCACGCGGGCGGCCACGCCGTCCTTCTCCAAGAGTTCTTGGGCCTTCACGCAAAGCTGCACCTCGGAGCCGGTTCCCATCAGGATGACCTGGGGCTTGCCGCCCTTGGCTTCGGACAGGATGTAAGCGCCCTTCAAGGTGCCCGAGGCCGCGCCCATCTTGGAGCGGTCGAAGGTGGGCACGTTCTGGCGGGTGAAGACCAGGCCCGTGGGGGCGTTCTTGCGCTGCAAAGCCGCCAGCCAGGCATAAGCCGACTCATTGGCGTCCGCGGGACGGATCACGCAACCATTGGGGATGGAGCGCATGGCCGCCAGCGTCTCCACGGGTTGGTGGGTGGGTCCGTCCTCGCCCTGGCCGATGGAATCGTGGGTATAGACGAAGATGGACTGCACGCCCATCAGGTGGGCCAGGCGGTAGGCGGGCTTCATGTAGTCGTTGAACATCAGGAAGGTGGCGCCGAAGGGGAGGACCCCGCCGTGCAGGGCCATGCCGTTGAGCTCGGCGCCCATGCCGTGCTCCCGAACCCCGAAGTGGAAGACGCGGCCCGCGTAATGATCGGCCTCAAAGTCGCCGCCGCCCTCGATGAGGGTGTCGTTGGAGCCGGCCAAGTCCGCCGAACCGCCGTAGAAGAAAGGCACTTCCTTGGCGATGGCGTTGATGACCTTGCCCGAGGCCGAGCGGGTGGCCAGGCCCTTCTCGTCCGCCGGGAACACCGGCAGTTTCTTTTCCAAGTCCGCGGGCAGTTCCTTCTTCAGCGACTGCTCGAAGAGCTTGAATTTGTCCGGGTGGGCCTTGGCATAGGCGTCCTTCTTGGCGTTCCATTCGGCCTCGAGCTTCTTGCCCTTTTCCACGGCCTCCAGGCAACGCTTCTTGGCGTCCTCGGGGATGTGGAAGGTGGGCTCCTGCGGCCACTTGTAGAATTCCTTGGTCTTGGCGATGTTCTCGGCCGAGAGGGGCGAGCCATGCACCTTGGCGTTGTCCTGCAAGGGCGTGCCGTAACCGATATGGCTCCGGACCGCGATGATCGAGGGCCGAGTCGTTTCCGCCGCGGCTTCGGCCAGGGCCTTGTCCAGGGCTTCCAAGTCGTTGGCGTCGGTGACACGCAGCGTGTGCCAGCCGTAGGACCCGAAGCGCTTCAGGACGTCCTCGGTATAGGCCAGCTTGGTGTCGCCCTCGATGCTGATGTGGTTGTCGTCGTAGATCACCTTTAAGTTCGCCAGCTTCAAATGCCCGGCGGTGGAGCAGGATTCGTGCGACACGCCTTCCATCAAATCGCCGTCGGAGGCGATGACCCAGGTCTTGTGGTTGATGAGCTCCGCGCCCGGCTCGTTGAAACGGGCGGCCAGGATCCGCTCGGCCATGGCGAAACCCACCGCGGTGGCGATGCCCTGGCCCAGGGGGCCGGTGGTGGTTTCCACGCCCTCGGTGTGGCCGAACTCGGGATGGCCGGGGGTCTTGCTGCCCCACTGGCGGAAATTCTTGAGGTCCTCCAGCGAGAGGTTGTAGCCGAAAAGGTGCAGCAGCGAATAGATCAGCATGGAGCCGTGGCCCGCGGACAGGATGAAACGGTCCCGGTCCGCCCAATGGGGGTTGGCGGGGTTGTGTTTCAAGTGGCGGCTGAAGAGCACGTGGGCGGCGGGGGCCATGCCGATGGGCATGCCCGGATGGCCCGAGTTGGCCTTGGCGGTGGCGTCCACGGCCAGCATGCGCATGGTCGTGACGGCGTTTTGGTCGGCTTGGTCGAAGGGCTTGGACATAAAATCTCCTTTTAAGTGGGTCGTCTCGTCAAATGTCGCGGATAGTTAAACCAAAGGCCGGCGATTTTGGAAGCCCCCGGTGAGGCTGTGCCAATGGCGGATGTCCGCCTCGCCTTCTTTCCAGCACAAAAACACGGTTTCCCCGTCCCGGCGGCTGTAAAAATCAACCAGGCCCGAATCCAAATCCTTGAGCTGGGCCCCGGCGCGCAGGAGCTTTTCCAGCTCCTGTTCCAAGGCCCGGGTTTGGCCGTGGAAATCCTCCATCAGGGCCACGACGGCCTTTTGGGCCGGTGCGGTCAGGTCCCCGCTTTTGTCGGCCCCGGTCATTTCCTCAATCTCGATCTGGGCCTGGGTGCGCAGGATCTTGGAGCGCTTTTCCCGCAAGGTTTCCAGGGACGCGCGCACCAAGGGAAGCAGGGCATTGGCCTCTTCCAGGGTCAGCACCTTGATTCCGGCTTCCTCATTCGCCATACGGGCCATCCCTTGCCTTAAAATCCGGGCCATTCTAGCAGGGCCCCCGAGGCCGCTCCAACCTTTTGGTATTGACATTAGTTATTGTTTGATATAAATTATCATCTATGAAACAAGCCCAAGCCGCCTTGAAAATGGAGAATTTCGAGACCCTCTGCCGGGAAAGGGGCATCCCCCTGACCGTGCAGCGCCGGGTCATTTTAGGGGCCCTGGTGGGCCGGGAAGACCATCCCACCGCCGACCAGGTCTATGAGGCGGTGGCCGACCGTTTGCCGGGCCTGTCCCGGGCCACGGTGTACCGGGCGTTGGAAACCTTGGTGGAAGTGGGCGTCATCCACCGCGCCAGCCACCTGGGCAACGCCGCCCGTTATGACCCCAACACCGAACGCCACCACCACCTCACCTGCCTCAAGTGCCATAAGGTGGTGGACCTGGAAGAGGCGGCCCTGGACGCCATCCGCCTGCCCGGGGGACTCCAGGGGTTTGAGATCATGGACTACTCGGTGCATTTACAGGGCCTGTGCCCCGAGTGCCGAAAAAAGACCAGGCCCTTGAAGGCCAAAAGCGCTTAAGCCGAATTTCTCGAAAGGAGAAACGACATGAAACCCAACCTAGGCATCAGCGATCCGGCGAGGGAGAAAGTGGGGAAGCTCCTGAACATCCTGCTTTCCGACGAGGTCGCCTTCTATTTAAAGACCCGTAATTTCCACTGGAATGTGGCGGGCCCCCACTTCAACGACCTTCACAAGTTTTTCGAGGGGCAATATGAGGCCCTGGACGAGATCCTGGACCAGGTGGCCGAGCGGGCCCGCGCCTTGGGGGTCCCGGCTTTTGGGTCCTTCGCGGAATTTTCCCGCGCCACCCGGCTGAAGGAAAACCCCTCCAGCCGCCCCCTGGCCGCGGGGGAAATGGTCCGGCAACTGCTCGCGGATCACGAGGCCATCATCCGTTACCTGCGCGAGGACCGCGTGGTTCCCGCCCGGGCGGGGGACGCCGGCACGGACGATTTTTTGGTGGGTTTGATCGAGGAACATGAAAAAATGGCCTGGATGCTCCGGGCCATGGCCGGGAAGTAAAGGCCGCCGCGCGCTGGACCCGGCCGACGGCCGGGTAAAAAAGAGATGGGGGGCTTGAAAGCCCCGGTCGGACCTTTGGATACTTTCAGTCAAGCATTCGAAGCGCGATTTAAATTCAAGGAGGATGAGATGCCTACTCAAGTCGGACAAAAGGCCCCGGATTTCCAGGGCCAAGCCTTGATGCCCAACGGCGAATTCAAGGATATCAAGCTGAGCGATTACAAGGGGAAGTGGGTGGTGTTGTTCTTCTATCCGCTGGATTTCACCTTCGTGTGCCCCACGGAGATCAAGGCCTTCAACGAGAAGTACGAGGAGTTCAAGAAGATGGGCGCCGAGGTCATCACGGCCTCGACCGACAGCGTTTACAGCCACAAGGCCTGGCAGGAATCGCCGAGCCTGGGCAAGCTCAAGTTCCCCCATTTGGCCGACACCGCGCACCAGATCTCCCGCGCCTACGGCGTCTTGATCGAGGATAAGGGCATCGCCTTGCGCGGCACCTTCGTCATCGACCCCGAGGGCAACCTCAAGCACGCCACCATCAACGATACGGCCGTGGGCCGCAACGTTGAGGAAACCATCCGCACCTTGGCGGCCTTCGAGACCGGCAAGCTGGTGGGTTGCGGCTGGACCCCCGGCCAGAAGACGTTGAACTAAGCTTCCGGCGGTTCAAAAGCCCTTGGGCCCAAAGGCCCAAGGGCTTTTTTATTTTGATGGAACCCAAGGTCAACCCAAAGCCACGAAGAACGAAAGAGCCTTGGGGAGGCCGAACTTGCTGTGACGGTAAGAAAACTTTTTTCACCGCCAAGACGCCAAGAAGGCCAAAACAAAGTCTGGGATTTTAACGCCTTTCGCCGGGCTTTTAATCTTTGGCTGTTCTCGGCGTCCTTGGCGTCTTGGCGGTAAAAATGGGCGTGAATTTTCGTTTTTGTTGCGACGCTTAATGGCTTCGTGTTTTTGAGGCTTTGTGTGGTTGTGGGTTCCGGTTTTTTTATTTCGGCGGTAGGTCGGGCCGGGTCGTCGACACATCCCCAAAATCCCCGCCGCTTGCGGCGGCCCCGGGTTTGGACAAAATTTGGGTCTTGCCCTTGAGCATGGGATAAAAGAGCGGGTTCGAGAAGCGGGGCGGGTAGAGATAGCGCGAAAATCCCCGGCCGGCGGCCAAGCGGCCCTGGTTCGTCCACCGCACTTGATCCTCAAAGGTCAGATCGAAGGGACCGTCGCAGAGGATGTCCCGGTGGTCGATCGTGACGGCGTCAAAATCCGTGAAGCCCAGGCGTTTGGCGTAGGGCAGGCCGAAGAAGTTCAGCCGCCCGCGGGAAGCCTCGAAGGCCACGTCCCAAACCTTGCACTCCTGTTTGCCCAGGGTCATCCAAAGTCCCTTGGGTTTTTCATCCCCGGCCAAGGGCGCCTGGTAGGAATAGACAAGGGTTTGGCCTTCCAGCAAGGCGTGGCCCCAGTGCCAGCTCTTGAGGAAGCGGTTGAGCGGCACCGAGCCGAAATGGTGGTCGTGGTAGCCCGAGCCCGCCAGGGGAATTTCCGAAAGGACTTCGCCCCCGGCGTCGCACCATTGGAGCGTCCCTTCCACCCGGCAAAGGGGGGCGGCCAGGACCCAGCTATGGGTGGGCAGGTTCCCCAAGGATTCCCCTGGAAGGGGTTGGGTTTTTTCCGGGGCGAAGAAAAACCGGGCCCGAAGCGAGCGGCGGGCGGAGGTATTCCCCTGCAGGGTGACCACATAACCCGGGGGATTTCCGCCGGCGTCCCAATGGAAGCGGTTGGGGCCCAACAAGGCCGCGGGCGCTTCCTCGGAGGCCTTGAGCTGGCCGGGGGTGAATTCCTGCAGGAACTCGCCGGCCAGGGACCCTTTGTGAAAGAGGCGGAAAACCACCCCGCAAAAATCCAGCGGCTGCGGGGGCGCCAGCGTTGGGCGCTTGACCAGGGGCGACCGGGCTTGCCTTAAGTAGCGCCGCAGGGCCTCTTGGTAATAGGGCGAGAGGGGATTGCCGGCGTAAAATTGCGCGGAAAAAGAATAACCGCTATGATCGTCGACGCCGTCGAAATGCCACCACTCGTAAGCCCCCGGGGACTTTTGGGGCCGGCGGAAATCCTGTTCGACGCCTGAAAGAAGGTTCATGGTTTTTCTCGCCTGCCTTTGGGGACTCGCGGCAGTTTACCTAAGTTACTGCGTTTTCCAAAACATCCTTTTGTTCGAAAAGCCCGCGCCCCCGGACCCCAAGCGCCGTGTTTGGCCCAAAGTGTCGGTCCTCATTCCCGCCCGCAACGAGCGAAAGCGCCTCACGCCCTGCCTGAAGACCCTTTTGGCCCAGGATTACCCCCATTGGGAGGTCCTGGTGCTGGACGACCGTTCCACCGACCGCACCTTCGCCCTGGCGGCCTCTTTCGCCAAGAAGGACCGGCGGTTGAGGGTGTTGAGGGGGAAGCCCCTGCCCCCGGGCTGGCTGGGCAAGCCTTGGGCCTGCGCCCAATTGGCCCAAGCGGCCAAGGGCGAATGGCTCTTTTTCACGGACGCCGACACCTGGCATGGGCCCCAAATGCTCAAGCGCACCGTCCAAATGGCGCAAGCCAAAGGCGCTGACGCCCTGACCCTCTTGACCCGCCAAGTCACGAAAAGCTGGATGGAATCCTTGGTCATCCCGGTCATGGCCTTCCACCTGCTGGCTTTTTTCCCGGCCAAGCTTTCCCTGCGCCCCAAGTCCTTCTTCAACCGCTTCGCGGGCGTCAGCGGCCAATTTATCTTCATCCAGCGGGCCGTTTACCGGGCCTTCGGCGGGCACGCCACGGTGAAGGACGAGATCGTCGAGGACCTGAATTTCGGCAAGCGCTTGGCGCAGGGGGGTTATCGGTTGGTTTACGGGGACGGCAGTGATTTTTCCTTCTGCCGCATGTACACCAACGCGGGGGAAGTCTGGGAAGGGTTCTCTAAAAATTTTTACGCCGCGGTGGGTTTTTCCCTCCCAGCGGTGCTTTTCACCCTGGCGGTCCTGATCGGGCTTGGCGTCCTGCCCTTTTTAGCCTTGTTCCTGGCATGGGGAAGCCCCCTGGGATGGGGGGCGCTGACGCTTTGCTTGGCGCTCGGGGCCATGAGGCTCGCCCAGGCGCTTCACCACGGCCTCAGCCGCTGGTCGGTGCCGTTGCATCCGGTGGGCTGCCTGCTCTTCGCGGCCATCGGGGTCAATTCGATCCTCTGGCGCCTCACCGGCCGGGGCCATTGGAAGGGACGCAAGCTGACGGTCAGGTGAAACGTAAAGGCGGCGGCGAAAGAGTCCCGGGATTGTTTTAGGGTTTTGCCGGCGGGTTTTGCTTTTTCTTGGCGATTTCCTGCTGGACCGTGTGGATCCAGCCCTTCACGTCGGTCTTGGCCAGGCCGGGGGGGGTGGGCAAAAGCGGGCGGGGCGGGGCGTTTTTGGCCTTCTCGTTGGCTGCGTCCTGGGCCTGCTTGGACTTGTCCACATAGGTTTTTTGCAGGTCTTCCAGCACTTCCTTCAGCACCTTCTTTTCCTCGATGTTGAGGTTGCCCGAGGTTTTCTTGATCAGCGAGGCGATCATGTTGATGGTGACCCGGGCCCGGGGCAGGTTGACGTCCTTGTCCTTGTAATAAGGATGGACCATTTCGCCCAGGTCGATCTTGGCCGAGGAGGCCAGCATGATGACCAGGTCGATGAAGTAATAGTCCGTGATGCCCCAATCGCGGTTTTGCTTGAAGTTTTGAGGTTCGGCCATGGTTTCTCCGTCAGTCCCTTTCCCCGGCGACCGCCCGCACGGCGCGGATCCAGGCGTCCCATTCGGGGCCCCAAGCTTCCTTGGAGCGATGATAGTCCTGTTTTTCGAGGAATTCATTCAAATCTTTGATCAGGGGTTCCAGGGCTTTTTCCAGGCTTTTGAGCAATTGGGCGCGGTCGGAGTTTTTCCTTAAGGCCCCTAATGTCTTTTCCAGGTGGGGTAGGCAGAGCATGCCCCGGGTCCCAAAGGCCTCGCGGAACCGGGAGGACGAGGCCCAAAGCGCGGCCAGTTTTTTGGTATGGGTGTCCAGGTCGCTTTGTTCGGCGGCGCAGACCTCGCAAGGGGCGGCCTTGCGCGTGAAGGGGGAAAGCGAACCCAAACGCTTAAGGCCCTCCTTCAAGAGGTGGCCATAGACGACCGCCATGCCGAGGGCCTTGGCTTGGCCCACCGCCTGCCAAGCGTGCTTGCGGCAAAAACCCCGGGACTTCAACAGCCGTCCTCGCGCTTGGGGGTCGGTCACGCCTTCTTCCAAAAGTTGGTTTAAGTAATTTTGGCCGTATTGATGGGTGGTGAAGCAGAGGGCGCAACGGTCCCTTTGGAGGACATCCAGCAGAAAATCCGGGTCGAGTTCCGCCATCGCGGCGCTATCGACCGGGGCGGCCCCGGAGGGGGCCGGGGGTTAGAAGAGCTTGCGGGTCCAGATCGAGGGGGCTTTCTTGGCTTCCAGTTCCTTGGTTCCCGTGAAGCCGCTCACCGGGGAAAGGCCGCCGGAGGGCGGATGGGGCTGGAACTCATCCTCGTCATTATGGTTCTTGCTCCAGAAATACCAGCCGATGCCGGCCAGGATCAAGATGAGCAGCAACCACCAAAGGAAATGCGAACCGCCCTTGGGCGCGGGGGTCGTGTTCTCCACCACCGGAGTGGCGGCCGTGGCGGCGGCGGGCATTGGCGTCGAGGCCGCGGGGGCGGGCGCGACCAAGGAAGCGGCTGGCTGGGTTTGCGTCGAAACCGACTTGTGGGACTTCACGGTCTTTTCTTCGTAGCTGTTTTCCGGCCCCGTGGAAGCGGAAGAGGCCGTGGAAGCCACCGTAGCTTCGGGGGTGGGCTCGGCATTCATCATGGTGGTGGCGTCGTTGCTTTTCACCTGGTTGCCGCCGCAGGCCGGCAAGAGGATGGTCGCCGCTCCCAAGAGGGCGATGAAGAGTAGGCTGGAGGCGGAAGCTTTCACGGGTTCCTCGCGTTTCGGGGTTTTGAGCCCCTTTAGGATACGCCTTTATTTTATCGAAAGTCGGGCCCAAAGGGGAGCGAAAAGGGAAGGCGGGGGTCGCCGCAAACCAGGGAAAAGGCTTATTGAGGGAAAAGCCAAGCGAAATGAAAGGAAAAGGGAGAAAAGAGGAATTGCTTCTTTGGGGCGGACGAAAGAATCAGAGGGATGGACGGCGAATCCTAGGGTTGCGAATCCACCATGGCGAAGAGGGATGGACGGCGAACCCTACGGGTTGCGAATCCTCAACTTCGCCATACGAAAGCACACCCTGTGGGTGTCCTTTCATATGGCGGAGAGAGAGGGATGGGCGAAAACCTGTTTTTAGTCTTTGCGGAATTTTCGCCTCGTCCCCTTCGGGGACGGCGAACCCTACGGGTTGCGAATCTTCTATAACTTCGCCATACGAAAGCACGCCCTGCGGGTGTCCTTTCATATGGCGGAGAGAGAGGGATTCGAACCCTCGAAAGGATGTTACTCCTTTAACGGTTTAGCAAACCGTCGCCTTCAGCCACTCGGCCATCTCTCCGAAAGACCTGCCAGTTCCTCGCTGAGTGGAGGATTTCACCCCGCCACTTCGTGGCGGCGAACCAAGCGGTTCGGGACCAACACACCCGCCAGGTGAAAAGACACCGGACGATGCCCTTTCATATGGCGGAGGGTGCAGGACTCGAACCTGCAAGGGGTTTCCCCCGGTGGATTTCAAGTCCACTGCCTTACCAATTAGGACTAACCCTCCGAGGCCCTGATTCTACCCGTGGAAGGGGTGCCTGCCCAGTGCCCCGTGGGGCACCAAGGGCGCTTATTGTACCCGGAAATAAAGGGGCCACAACCCCTTTGTCACGGCGAATCAGCCGGCCCCGCGGGCTTTTCCCAGACGAAATAGCGTTCCCCGTCGGTGAAACGCGCCGAAAGCCCCAAGGCCCGCGCGACGATGTCCAGCGTCTTTGGGACATAAAAAGAAACATGGGTGATGTCGCGGCGGTAGGGCCAAGCCCCGAACTTCAGGGGGTCGTCGGGATGGAAACGCGTCATGCCGGCGAGCAGCCCGCCGGGCGCCAGGCGCCCCACCCAGGGCCTTAGGGCCGCCACTGGGTCGGGCAGGTGTTCCAGCACTTCGGTCAAAGTCACCAGATCGAAGTTGCCCGGCGGGATCTGGGGGAAGAAGAAAGGATCGAAGATCTCGGTGGGATGGCCCGCTTCCCGCAAGAGGCCCGCCAGCACGGGCCCAGGGCCGCAACCCAGGTCCAGCGTCCGGCAGGCGGGCTTGGCGAAAGGCCTTACGCAAGCGTCGATGAATTTTTGGAACATGGCCACATAGCCGGGATTGTCCGCGCTGTTTTTGTGCTCACGGTAGCGCTCTTTTTGGGCCTGATCGGACGAATGCAGGGCCGGATCCAGCAGGATGAAGCGGCAGGTGGGGCAAAGGTGGTAGGCCCGGCCCTTGAGGGTGGTGTGGAAGGGGGACATGGCTTGGCGGCAGAGGGGGCAATAAAGGCTCAAACCGATTCCTGGCACGGCTTGGAATTTTTGGGGAATCCTCATGGAGCTTTTTGAACGAGGTTTTACGGAGGCAAAGCCGGATCGCCAACAGCATAACGTCCGGCCCGGGGACTTTAAAGGTTTTCGGTTTCAGCAAGGCCCGCGAGGAGCCTTGAGAGCCATTGGCGGCTGAAGGCGGGGTCCTTGAAGACGAGGCTGGAGGCATTGGGGGTGAAGGTGAATTCCCCGAAATAAACGCCGTCGGGCCGGTCGTAAAGGTCCACCCGGACGAAATCGAACGGTTTTGACAATTGGGC
>DATKNU010000206.1:0-7128 GCA_035541195.1 bacterium | reverse complement strand
GTGGGGGTCGGCGCCCCGGGAGTGACCTTGGTTTCTTCGGCCTTAAGCGTGGGCAGCCATTCGGTGACGGCTTTCTATGGGGGGGACAGCAACTACCTGCCCGCCACCTACGTCAACAGTCCCTTCTCGGTCTCGAAGGCCTATGGGTCGGCGGGGGCCACCCTGGACGCCGGGCCCTATTATTATGGGGAAGCGGTGTCCTTCAGCGCCTCGGTGACGGCCCTCTATGGATCGACGGGGATGCCCGGCGGGGCGGTTTCCTTTTTTGACACAACCTCGGGTTATTTGGGGTCGGCCACTTTGAGCGGGGGAAGCGGCAGCTTCAACGCCAAGTTCCTCACCTTGGGTTCCCATTCGGTGACCTATATCTATGGGGGCGATTCCAACTTCAACGCCGATACCTCGTCCCATGCCGCGTTGAGCCTGACCGTCCAGAAAGAACCCACCACACTCCTCTTGACCACCCCGGTGAACCCCTTGACCGGGGGAGCACCCGCCCTTTTGAACGCCACCGTGGGGGCCGCGGACGCGGCCTACACGGATTCGGCCATCCCCTCGGGGGCGGTGACCTTCGTGGACGCCACCACCTCCAGCGTCCTGGGGACGGCTTTCCTGCAGGGCGGCATGGCTTCCCTGACGGCGCCGCTGACCGCGGCCGGGTCCCATATCTTGACCGCTTATTACGCCGGGGATTCCTTTTTCGCCGCCTCGGGCCCCGCGTCGCTGGCGCAGGTGGTGATCGCCTCGACTCCCACGGTGACGCCCACGCCCTCGCCCACCGGGACCGCGACCATTACCCCTACGCCCACCCCCACCTACAACCACTCGCCCATCGGGCGCTTGTCCCTGGGGCCCAACATCGCCAAGAATGGGGAAGCCATCTGCCTTTTCCTCAATAAACCGGTCTTGGATTCCACCTGGGACGTTTATACGCTGGCGGGGGAGCGGGTCACCCACCTGGTTTTTGGGACCGAAAAGGCCTGCTGGGACCATCCGGGCATCGCCTCGGGGCTTTACCTCATCCGCGTCCAGGCCCATTACCTGGACGGCACCCACGCGGACAACACCTTCAAGGCCATCATCCTGCGCTAGGCGCCGGGTACCCCTTTCGTTGCCCTCCAATTGCCACGTGCTATACTCCAGGACTGGGAATAAACAGGCCTCGTTAAAACACTCATCTATGGGGGATTCCTTGGACGAAAGGGAGCTGGTCGCGAAGATCCTCCAGGGCGATGAGAAGGCCAAGGAGCAGTTTTTCGTCTCCCATCGGGAAAGGCTGTACCGGGACTGCGTCTATTTGTTGGGCTACCATGACCCGGAAGCCGAGGACGTGGTGCAGGAAACCTTCATCACGGCCTTCGAGAAACTGCCGCAATTCGAGTTTCGTTCCAGTTTGGCCACTTGGTTGACCCAAATTTGCATTTTCAAGTGCCACAACCGTTACCGGCAAAGGGCCAAGTCGGTCAGCCAAGAGCAGTCCGAATTGGACCTGTTGCTGCGGTCGGCGGCCATGGAAAGGGACGAGGCCGGGGAGCGGGAAACCGAAAAGGCCCGCCAATTGGCCATCGTTGAGAAGTGCCTGGCTGAAATGAGCCCCGAATGCCAGGACGCCCTTCGGCTGCGGGAGTTGCGGGGTTTGAGTTACGTGGAGGTGGGACAGGCCCTGAAAATCCCATTGGGAACCGTGATGTCCCGGCTTTCCCGCTGCAAGAAGGCGCTGAAAGTTTTAGTCGGGAAGTTCTTGAAAGAAGGATGAGCCAGTGGACCTGATCCAAGCGTTTTTTCAAAGGGACTTGAGCGAGGCCGAACACCAGGCCCTGGCGGAGCTTTTGGAAAAATCGCCCGAGGCGGCGCTCGATTATGAAAGGCGCCTGGGCGAGTATTACCTGGCCACGGGCCTTCCCCAACCGACCCTGCCCGAGGCCCTGCGCCACTTGCCCAACCCCGGCGCCGCTTGGCTGGCGGGGAAGGGTTCGCTGCTCGCCCTCGCGGCCGGGCTGGCTTTGACGGGGGCCCTGCTCCTCAAATTTTGGCCCCGCTCCCAACCCGAATCCTCCTTGCCCCTGGCCCCGACGGCGGCTTCCGTCCATTTGCCCCTCCCGGTGAAGGCCCCCGGCATGCGGCAGCCCATCCGGGCGGCCGAGGCCCCCCGGCAAGGGCAGGAATTGAGCGTGGTGTTGGACGCCCCCCGGAAATCCTTGGTCACGGTGCGCATCTTGGGCCCCCAGGGCCAGGAAGTGCGGGACCTTTATACGGGATTCGTGGAATCGGGCCGTTGGTCCTTCCGTTGGGATGGCTTGGTGGAAAACGGTCAACCTGCCGCGGCCGGAAACTACCGGATCGACGTCCAATCCGGCGAGCTCCACCTGACCAAGAATGTCCAAATCAAGCTGAACCCCCCCACCCCCTGACCGCGCCGTCAAAGTTCCTGTGGCGTGGAAGGCCTTCCGGACTAATAATCATTTAGGACGGATGACTGACCAAAGGTGGGCATGGCATGAAATCGTTTTTATTTCTCCTGCTTGGCTTCCTGCTCGTCCTGGCCCGGCCTTGCCACGCCCAACTCAACGGCGACGGCCTCAAGGGAATTTACTACGACAACGCCAACTTGACGAACGCGGCCGTCACGGCGGTGGACCCCATGGTCAGCTTCCGCTGGGGCGGCTGTCCGCCCCAACCTAACATGCCCTCCACGGTTTTTTCGGTCCAATGGTCGGGCCAAATAGAAGCCGCCTATAGCGAACCCTACACCTTCATCGTGGACGTGAACGGCGGGGTCAGCCTGGTCGTCAACGGCCAAGTGCTGGTCAATCAATGGACCGACCTGCCCCCGCCCGTCCGGGGTTTCGCGGGCGTGGTCACCCTGACCGCGGGGGTGAAGGCGCCCATCGAGGTGGATTATTTCACCAGCGGCGCCAACCCCAGCTCGGACCTGATCCAACTGGCCTGGCAGAGCCCTTCCCAAGGCTTGGAATATATTCCCCGGCAGTACCTCTTTTCGGGGGCGGCCTTGAATCCCACGCCCACCCCCCAGGCCCTTTCGGCCTGCCAAGCCGCCGCCGTGGTGGACGGGGTCTTGGATGAATGGGCCTGGGCCGGACCCTCGGGCTGGAATAGTGCCAACCGAACCGTGGTGGGCAATGCCTACGGTTCCACGGCCTCCTTCAAAACCTTGTGGGACTCGGCCAACCTCTACCTGGGCGTGACCGTCACCGACAGCCAACTGACCAACACGGGCGTCGCGTCGACCTGGAAAAATTCGACGGTGGAGCTTTACTTGGACACCACGGATTCGGGCGGCGTCACCTTTTCGGGCAACGATTACGAGTATTTCTTCCGGTGGAACGACACCGTGGCGGCGGAGGCCCAGGGCCGCACCGCCGGGGTGAGCCTGCGAACCACCACCTTGCCGTCCGGGTACCTGGTGGAAGCCTCGATCCCCTGGTCCACCCTGGGCATGGCGAGCCCCAGCGCGGGGATGGTGTTGGGTTTTGACTTGGGGCTGGACGTGAACCACAACGGGGGCAATTGCCGGGACGGGCAGATCATTTGGAACGGGGGATCGGACGATTATGAAAACCCCAGCGCCTACGCCAAGCTGAGCCTGGCGGGCGCCTGCCCCACGCCGGTTTCAACGCCGCCCTTGCCCACGGGCGGCGACCCCTACGCGGCGCCCAATCCCACCAACGGCGGCAATGTGCGGATTGTTTACGACATGGGGGGCGCGGGAACGGCCAAGATCAAGGTTTGGAACGCTTGGGGCAACTTGGTGGCCACCCTCAGCGAGCCCAAGGCGGCGGGGCTGCAGTCGAGCCTGCTCAACGTGTCGTCCTTCGCGCCGGGCCACTATTTTTACCGCGTCGAGCTGGACTATGGCTCGGGCCGGGCGGACCGCTTCAAGACCCAGGTCCTCGCGGTCCAAAAATGAACTTCGCCCGCCGCGCGGGGCTTGTCCCTGGTGCCTTGATCCTTGGCCTTTGGGGGGCTTTTCCGGCCTGGGCCCAAACCGAGGCTTCGGGGGCGGGCTTGGCGACGCCCCTTTCGGCCTTGGGGGCCTCGGCCCGGGCGGATGGGCTGGGCGGCGCCTTCGTCGGCCTCGCGGACGACCCTTCGGCGCTCTTCTATAACAGCGCGGGGCTTTCCCAACTGCGGGCCGTCTCGCTTTCCATCAACCACAACAGCTACCTGGCGGGATCCTTCGAGGAAACCCTGCTCTTCGGCTTGCCCGTCGGGCCCTTAGGGGGATTCGCCGCGGCCCTGCAATATGTTTCCTGGGGCGGGTTGGACGACCGGGACGCCAACGGGGTTTCCCTGGGCACTTTCACCGACGGGGACGCGGCCTTCAGCGTGGGATGGGGGATGCCGGTCCTGAAGGGCCTTTCCCTGGGGCTGGCCCTGCACGGGACCCAGCAAAAAATAGTGGACTCGCTTTACAGCTCCCTTTCGGGGGACGCGGGGCTGCTTTGGGCGCCCGATTCCAAATTGCGCGTCGGGCTTTCCTACTCGGGGCTGGGAACCGCCCTGTCCGGCTTCGCGCCCGCCCAGGACCTGCACATGGGACTGTCGGGCCTTTGGGACTTGGGGAAGGGATCCGGCCTGCGGCCGCTTTTGGCGGGTGATTGGGAACCCAGGGGCGTGAGCCGCGTCCAAGGCGGTTTGGAGGGCGTCCTGGAGGGCAATTATTTCCTGCGTTTGGGATTCCAGGTCCCCTTGGCCGACAACCAGGTCGGGGGATTAACGGGATTCACCGCCGGCGCGGGATTCAACCTCGGCTCGGTCCGATTGGATTACGCCTTCGTCCCCTATGGGGACTTGGGGACCTCGCATCGCCTCAGCCTGGCCTACGAATTTCCCACCTCGGCGCCGGCGGCCTTGAGGCCGGTGACGGTGAACGCCAATCCGGTGACGGTCCAAGCCGCGCCGGTGACGGTGGTGGTGACCCCCGGGCCCACGCCGCTTTCCGCCAATGGGAGCCCGAAGTCCAAGATTGAAGTGCGGTTCGAATTGCCCGGGGACGGTTCGTCCGCGCAAGGACAGGCTCCTGTTTCCTATCAACTGGCGCCTTACGAAAAAGCCGCGCAGGACAACCCGGGGGACAGCCGGGCCTGGCGGAATTTGGGCATCGTTTACCTTAGGGCGGGTCAAAATGCTTTGGGCGTCCAATGCCTGGAACAGGCCCTTCGCTTGAACCCGAATGATCCGGCCTTAAAAAAATGGCTGGACGAGTACCATTTGAAAAATCCCTCAAAGCCATAATTTAAGCTTAAAGCCACCCAGGCTTTTCCATTGGCGGCCCCAAACCGTCCACCCGCGGGAATAAACCGGCCTTCCCCAAACACTAATCCCAGTTAGGACGCCTCCGTCTTCAGATACCCCTGTCCTTTCCTCGAAACGATTTATTGAAATTAAATCGGAATCACATCCAAGGAGTGCACCGTGCAAGGGCGTCCTATTTCCGCTAAGAGCTTCGTTGGCCAGGTTTTTCATTCCACCTTTTTCGCCGTGGCGGCCCTGATGGGCACGGCTTTCCCCGCCTGGGCGGGCACCTGCACGGTGGACGCCACCCAAACCAACCAATACATCCATTGCATCGGGGCCTCCAGCGCCTGGAGCGCCATCGGAAGCCAGGGCCAAGCCCTCTTCGCCGATGACAACGTGAACGGCCATATCGGGATCACCTCCCTGCGGGCCCGCATCGACCCCAACAACAACTTCTCGTCCGAAGTGAGCCAATTGGCGACGGCCCATTCGATCAACCCCAACGTCCTTTTGTGGGCCACCGAATGGTCGCCCCCGGCCCAATACAAGGCCAACAACAACGTCAATGGCGGGGCCAGCAACGATACCTTCCTGGGGGCCAGCTCCGGTTCCCCCAACAGCGCCGACACGGGCTTGGCCGCTTACCAGGTCTCCTTCATCCAATATGCCCAAAGCCATGGCGCGCCCCTTTACGCCCTTTCGATCCAGAACGAGCCCAACTTCAACCCCACCTATGAAGCCTGCCTTTGGACGGCGGGCCAGTTCGCCGTTTACACGCAGGCTTTGCACAGCGCCATCCAAAACGCCGGGCTGTCCACCAAGATCATGCTCCCGGAGCCGGACAACACGGGAGGCATGAACCTGGCCTCGACCGCCATGGACGATTCGACCATTGCCCCCTTGGTGGGCATCATCGGGACCCATCTTTACGGGACGCCCAATCCGGCGCCCCTCTCGTCCTATGGCTTCACCCACGTGACGAACCAAGAATGGTGGGAGACCGAAATGTCGGGGAATACCACCGACATCCCGGGCGCCCTGCAGGAAGCCAGCTGGATCCATAACTCCCTGGTCAATTCGAACATGAACGCTTTCCACTATTGGTGGCTCACCGACCTGATCAGCAATAACAACCTCACCATCAAGGCCTATGTGCTGGGCAACTACAGCAAGTTCATCCGCCCGGGCTATTACCGCATGGGGGCCACCTCGGTTCCGTCTTCCGGGGTTTCCGTGAGCGCCTTCAAGAACACCAACACCTCTTCCCCCCAGACCATTGTTTTCGTCGCCATCAACGGCAACAGCTCCTCGGTGAACCAAACCTTTTCGATCAACGGGGTGAACGTCACCTCGGTCACCCCCTGGGTCACCGACGGCAGCAACAACCTGGTGGCCAAATCCCCCGTGGCGGTTTCGGGAAATTCCTTCACCTATGCCTTGACCGGCTCCAGCGTGACCAGCTTCGTGGGTGTTGTTTCCGGTACGGCCGGGCCCACGGCCACGAAGACCAACACGCCGGTTCCGCCGACGGCCACGAAGACCAATACGCCGGCGGCGACCAGCACCAATACGCCCGTGCCTCCGACCGCCACCCTGACCGCGACGCCCTTGCCTCCCACGGCCACGCCCACGCAAGTGGTCTCCTCGATTTGGCGGGTGAACGCCGGGGGTCCGGCTTACACGGACTCGCTGGGCAATGTTTGGGCCGCGGATGAGAATTTCAACGGAGGCTCGACGGTGGCCGAAGGCTCGGTGACGGGCACGGCCGATCCGACCCTTTACGGCACCCAACGCTACGGCACCTTCAGCTATTCCTTCGCCGTCCCGGCGGGGAGCTACCAGGTCACCTTGAAGCTGGCCGAGACCTAC
>DATKNU010000205.1:0-3215 GCA_035541195.1 bacterium | reverse complement strand
ACATCGAGAGCCTGCCTTTCTTGGAAGCCATCCGCCAGTTCAAGTTCGACGTGGGGAAGGACAACGCGCTCAACATCCACGTGACCTTGGTGCCCTACATTGAGGCCTCGGGCGAACTCAAGACCAAACCCACCCAGAAGACCGTGGCGGAACTTCGCGGCATCGGGATCCAGCCCGACCTCATCCTTTGCCGCACGGCCCGGCCCTTGGGCGAGGACTTGAAGGGCAAGATTTCGCTCTTTTGCAACGTGGAATCCGAGGCGGTCTTCGAGGCCTTGGACGCCAATTCCATCTACGAAGTGCCCCTGCTCTTCAACGAACAGGATTTGGACGATTACCTCCTGAAAAAACTGTCCATCAAGGCCCGCCTCTCGGCCAACCTCAGCCAATGGGGCCGCTTCGTGCAGCAGGTCTATGACCCGCGCAAGGAAGTGGAAATCGCCATCGCGGGCAAGTACGTGGAACTGCACGACGCCTATAAGTCCATCATCGAGTCCTTCATCCACGCCGGGGTGCCCAACCAAGCCAAGGTGAAACTGCGCTGGGTGGATTCGGAAGAGGTGGAAAAGCGCGGCGCGGCGGCGCTGCTCAAGGGCGTGTCGGGCGTGCTGGTGCCCGGCGGCTTCGGGGACCGGGGCATCGAGGGCAAGATCGAGGTCATCCGCCACGCGCGCGAGAAAAAGATCCCCTTCTTCGGCATTTGCCTGGGGATGCAGTGCGCGGTCATTGAGTTCTCCCGCAATGTCTTGGGGCTCAAGCAGGCCAACAGCGGGGAGTTCAACCCTAAAACGCCCGACGAGGTCATTTCCATGATGGAGGACCAGCTCAAGATCCAGGGTCTGGGCGGCACCATGCGCCTGGGCGCTTATCCTTGCAAGGTGGAAAAGGGCACCAAGGCTTTCCAGGCCTACCGGCAGGGGCTCATCAGCGAGCGCCACCGCCACCGCTATGAGTTCAACAACGCCTATCGGGACCGCGTCAAGGCCAAGGGCATGAAGCTTTCGGGCCTGTCGCCCGACGGCAACCTGGTGGAAATGATCGAGCTCGCCAACCACCCCTGGTTCGTGGGCGTGCAGTTCCATCCCGAGCTCAAAAGCCGCCCCCTGGCCCCCCACCCGCTTTTCCGGGAGTTCGTGAAGGCCGCCGCGCATTATCGGCACAAGAAGATCAAGGCGGGCGCCGCCAAGAAGAAGGGCTGACCCATGATCGACATTTCCAGGCTGGGCAAGGACGGGGCCTTTTTTGTCATCGCGGGGCCCTGCGTCATTGAGGGCGAGGAGTTCCTGCTGAAGACCGCCCGGACGCTGAAGGAAATCACCGACACCTACGAGGTGCCGCTGGTCTTCAAGTCTTCCTTCGACAAAGCCAACCGCAGCTCGGGCAAGAGCTTCCGGGGCCCGGGCCTCAAGAAGGGCCTTTCGGCCCTGGCCAAGGTGCGCAAGACCTTGGGCATCCCGGTCCTGACCGACATCCACGAGATCGGGGAAGTGAGGGAAGCGGCCAAGGTGGCCGACGTGCTGCAGATCCCCGCCTTCCTGTCGCGCCAGACCAGCCTTTTGGTGGAAGCCGCCCAGTGGGCCAAAGCCGTCAATGTGAAGAAAGCGCAGTTCATGGCGCCTTGGGAAATGGGGAACGTGGTGGACAAACTCAAGGCCGCGGGCGGCAAGACGATTTGGCTCACCGAGCGGGGCACCATGTTCGGCTTCAACAACCTGGTGGTGGATTACCGCGGCATCCCGGAGATGAAAAAGACCGGATGCCCGGTGATTTTTGACGGCACCCACAGCGTGCAGCAACCCGCCGCCAAGGGCACTTCCTCGGGCGGGACCCGCGAGCATGTGCCCACCCTGGTGCGCGCCGCGGTGGCCGCCGGCGTGGACGGCCTCTTCACCGAGGTGCATCCCAACCCGCCCAAGGCCAAGTCCGACGCCGCCACCCAGATCACCTTCGACACCTTCGAGACGCTGTTGAAGGATTCCTTGGCCATCCGCCGAGCCCTCCATCGGCAGTTTTGAGCCGCCTGAATTAAAGACGAGGAATTGAGCGCTCAAAACTTCCGGAGGGATGCATGCCTTACCAAATCTACACCGACGGCGCGTCGCGGGGGAACCCGGGGCCCTCGGGCATCGGCGCGGTCATCTTCGACGCCAAGGGAAAGGTGGTCCATGAGATCGCCGAGTACATCGGCGAGGTCACCAACAACGTGGCCGAGTACCAGGCCCTGATCGCGGCCCTGGATTATTGCGTGAAGCACAAGCTCTCCCCGGTGGAAATCCTGGCCGACAGCCAACTGCTCATCAAACAGCTGGCCGGCGAGTACCGGGTGAAACACGAGAACATCATCCCGCTTTACCGCAAAGTCCAGGGCCTTTTGTCCCATCTTGAAGTGGCCGGCTACAAACATGTTTACCGGGAAGACAACAAGCACGCGGATAGGCTGGCCAACCGGGGCATCGACGAACACCAACCAAAAATCTAAAACCATTTCACCGCCGAGCCTAAGGGCGGAGGCTAAGCCGCCAAGGCCGCCGATCCCGATTTTCTCGATGTTGGGGTTTCCAAATATCATTTTCAGAGACTTTCTTGGCGGACTTGGCGTCTTGGCGGTGAAAAAGGGTGTTTGTTTGGCCTTTTGATCCAATGCTGGATTTTGGCCCCTTTCCCCCCTATGATTGGCCTTGGAAGCAGGTCTGTGATCGCGGCGGCCGGGGATTCCCTTGTCGTCGAGGAAAGTCCGAGCTCCAGAGGACAGGATGCCGGGTAACGCCCGGTCGCCGCGCCCCCGCAAGGGGACCGGGGTGAAGGAAAGTGCCACAGAAACAAACCGCCTCCGGCGCGAGCCGGGGGTAAGGGTGAAAAGGTGGGGTAAGAGCCCACCGCGTTCCGCGTAAGCGTGGCGGCTAGGCAAACCCCATCCGGAGCAAGATCAAATAGGAGGGCTTCGGGGTCGTCCGCCCCACAGGGTTCCTAACGGAAAACTGGGCCTTCGGGTAAGATCGCTGGACGGGGCCGGCAACGGTTCCGCGAGAGAAATGGTCACATTTACAGAACTCGGCTTATGTCCTGCTTCTTTATTTTGATTCCAGGCCGCCTTCCGGCGGCCTTGGTTTTTGGGGCGAAAGAACTTTTGCCCCTTTTTTATTTTTAGGCCCGGAGCCATTCGTGCAAAAAATCCGCATTAAGGGCGGCCAGCCCCTCAGGGGAACGGTCGAAAT
>DATKNU010000204.1:0-6964 GCA_035541195.1 bacterium | reverse complement strand
GGCCCCGCATATAGGCCAGGGGCGCCACTTCCACCACGCGCTGCTGGAACAGGCGCTGGAGCTTCTCATACTCGACCATGTCGTAGAGCGCGTCATAGAGGGGGCGCAGGTAGGGGTCCACCTTGTCCTGCAGGTCGCCGGGCAAAAAGCCCAGCTTCTCGCCGGCCTCGACGGCGGGCCGGGTCAGGACCAGGCGCTCCACCAGCCCTTCCTTCAAGGCCGAGACCGCCATGGCCATGGCCAGGTAGGTCTTGCCCGTGCCCGCGGGGCCGATGCCGAAGACCACGTCGTTGCGGCGGATGGCGTCCACGTACTTTTGCTGGTTGTCGGTGCGGGCCGAGATGGGCTTCTTGCGCGAGGAGACCAAAAGCACTTCCCGGTTGGCCGCCGGATCGGCTTCCAGGGGCGATTCCCCCTTGGCCTCGGCGATGGCCTGGGACACCTTGGCGCCCGACAGATAGCCCTCGGCGCCCTTGCCCAGGTGCTCGCGCAGGCGCTCGATGGCCTTGGCGGCGTGGGACACTTCCCGAGGGTCACCGGACAGGACCAGCTCGTTGCCCCGGGCGATCAGGGTCACCGCGAAGGAATCGCGGAGCAGTTTGAGGGTCTGGTCCTTTTCCCCGAACAGGCGCAGGCATTCCTGCTGGTCGTCCAAGGTGATGCGTTGGCTGACGGCTTGGCTCACGAAAACTCCTTCAAAAAATAAAAACTCCCTTTTCCCGGCCGGGAAGAGGGAGTTTGATGGATTCATCCCTGCTCATCGACGTCCTGAGGCCCCAGGGGAAGGCGCTTCCCCGCCGCCGGCTCAAAAATAATCGACCGGCAGGGTGTTGCGGGGCTTGGTATGGGGCACGTACTTGGGCGTGGCCGAGGCGTCGTTCCTGGCCTTGGTGATGTCGGCGTCCGACCAATCGTGGTTGATCGAGAATTCCTGCTTGGGATAGATCAGGTCCGGGTCCGTGATCTGGTCGCGGTTGGCCTTGAAGATCAGGGGCCATTGGAAATAGTCGTGATAGGCCAGGGACTTCTCCGAGATGTCCCAAAGGGTGTCGCCCTTCACCACGATGTACTTGGAAGGCGGATGGGCCGGCGCCGCGGTCGGCGCGGGCGTGGGGGCGGCCGCTTCGGGCGCCGGAGGCTCGGGGGCGGGGGGGGCGGCGGCCACGTCGCCCACCGGGGGCGGCAGGGGCGCGTCGGCGCCCTCGATGCGTTTGTTGCCCGCGCAGCCCGCGGTGATCAAGCTTCCCGTCAGAAGCACGGCCAGCCAAGCCCTTGAATGACGCATTTTGGTTTTCCCCCGTAAAATGTGGCGCTTTTCGCAAGCCGCGCCGTTTGACTTCCTGATTATCGAAAGCGGGCCCGCTTTCGTCAAGCGCTTCACCGGCCAAAGCCCTGATTTGACAAGGATTACCGCTTAAACAAACCGGGCCCGGACCCTCAGCTCAGGTCCTCGAGCTCGATCTTGATCTTGAGGTCCTTGATGAGCTCCGGGTCGATCTCGGAGGGGGACCCGGTCATCAGGTCGATGGCTTTCGCGGTCTTGGGGAAGGCGATGACTTCCCGGATGTTCGCGGCCCCGGTCAGCAGCATGACCACCCGGTCCAGCCCGAAGGCCATGCCGCCATGGGGCGGGGCCCCGTAGGAAAGCGCCTTCAAGAGGAACCCGAAACGCTCCTCGGCCTTCTCGGGGGAGATGTCGAGCAGCTTGAAGATCTTGGATTGCAGTTCCACGTCGTGGATGCGGATGCTGCCGCCGCCCAGCTCAAACCCGTTCAAGACCAGGTCGTAGCCCTTGGACAGGGCCTTCATGGGGTCGCTGTCGAGCAATCCCACGTGCCCTTCCTTGGGCGAGGTGAAGGGATGGTTCATGGAAAAGCGCCGGCCCTTCTCGTCGGTGCCGAACATGGGGATGTCCACCACCCAACAGAAGGCCCACTGGGGGCCCTTCTCGATCAAGCCCCGGCGTCGGGCGATTTCCACCCGCAGTTGGCCCAGGGACTCGTTGACCACCTCGGCCGAGTCGGCGCCGAAGAGCAGCATATCCCCTTCCTCGCCCTTCAAGGCCTCGAGCAGTTCCTTTTGGACGCCCTCGTTGAAATACTTCACGATGTTGGAGTCGAGCTTGCCGTCCTTCACCTTGAACCAGGCCATGCCCTTGGCGCCGTGCTTGCCGACAAAGGCCGTCAGGTCTTCCAGGTCCTTGCGGGAAAAGTCCGCGCAGCCCTTGGCGTTCAGGGCCTTCACCACCCCGCCCCGCCCCACCACGTCCTTGAAGACCTTGAAGTCGGATTTTTCGGCGATCGCCGTCACGTTGACCATCGGCAGGTCAAAGCGCAGGTCCGGCTTGTCCGAGCCGTACTTTTCCATGGCCTCGGTAAAGGGGATATGCGGGAAAGGCGTTTTCAGGTCCAGGCCCAAGACTTCCTTGAAGACCGTCTTCATGACGCCCTCGCCGACGGCGTAGATGTCGTCCTCGTCGATGAAGGACATCTCGATGTCCACCTGGGTGAACTCGGGTTGGCGGTCGGCGCGGGGGTCCTCGTCGCGGAAGCAGCGGGCGATCTGGTAGTAGCGGTCCAGCCCCGAGATCATCGAAAGCTGCTTGAAAAGCTGGGGGCTCTGGGGCAGGACGAAGAACTTGCCCGGATAGATGCGGCTGGGCACCACGTACTCGCGGGCGCCCTCGGGCGTGTTCTTGATGAGGATGGGCGTCTCGATCTCGAGGAAGTCGTTGGCGTTCATGTAGGAACGGATGGCTTGGGCGGTCTTGTGGCGCAGGACCAGCTTGTTTTTCATCGATTCCCGGCGAAGGTCCAGGTAGCGGTATTCCAGGCGCACTTCCTCGGCCACTTCCACGTCGTCCTCGATGGGAAACACGGGGGTCTGGGAGGGGTTCAGGGCCTTCACTTCGGAACAGCGGATTTCCACCTCGCCGGTGGCGAGCTTCGGGTTCACCGTGCCCTCGGGGCGCTTGGCCACTTCCCCCTTCACGGCCAGGACCCACTCGTTGCGGATGAGGTGGGATTGCTTGTGCACCTTGTCGGCCAACTGGGGGTCGAACACGATCTGGGTCACGCCATAGCGGTCGCGCAGGTCCACGAAAACCAGGCCGCCATGGTCGCGGCGGTGGTGCACCCAGCCCATCAGGGTCACCGTCTTGCCCACGTCGGAGGCCCGCAGGTCGCCGCACTTGTGGGATCTTTTCCAACCGCCGAGCATTTCCGCCACTGTCGTCTCTCCGTGATCGTTTAAATGAAAAAGGCCCGAAAGGGGCCTTTTGAGGAACCGCATGGTATCACAAAGCCCCCGCTTGGGGGCGGGGATTCAGGCGCCCTCAGCCCAGGGCCTTTTTCAATTCTTCCAAGCCCATTTCCTTGTCTTCCCGGGTCGACAGGCGCCGCACCTTGAGGGTTTGCGAGCCCGGGGTAAAGGCCGTCACGGCGAACTCGATGCCGGCCTTTTGGGCGGCCTCCAATTGCTGGCCGATCTTCCTGGGCTCCAACACGGTTTCCACTTGGAGCCCCGCCGAGCGCAGTTTCTCGGCCAACTCCAACAAGTCCTTCTCGCTTTGGCCGTTGTTGGCCAAAAGCAGCCGGGGCGCCGCGGCCTGGGCGGCGGCTTGGTCCTTTTCCAAAAGGATGGTCAGGATGCGCTCGAAACCCAGCGAAAGCCCCACGGCGGGCGTGCCCTTGGGGCCGCCCAACTTCTCGATGAGCCCGTCGTAGCGGCCGCCGCCGCCGATGGAAAAAGCGAAGTCCTTATCCAGCACGTTGATCTCGAAAACCGGGCCGGTGTAATAGTCAAAACCCCGGACCAACAAGGGGTCGAAGACCACGTCGGCGTCGGGGTTGACGGCCTTGACCCTGGAGATGATGTCCTCGATCTTCTTGCCCAGGTCGGTGATCTTGTTTTCCTTGAAGAGGGCCAGGTCGAGGAAGCCGCTCTTGGCGCTGTTGAGGAAAAGCGATATCTTCTCCAGGTTGTCGGCCTCAAGCCCCAGCCCGGCGATTTCCTTCTTCACGTCCTCAAAAGAGAGCTTGTCCATCTTGTCGATGGCCACGGCCACGCCCGCCAGTTTTTCAACCGGGGTGCCGATGCGCCTCAAGACCGAGGTGAGCAATTGCTTGTCGCTGACGCGGATTTTGAACTTCCCCACCCCCAAGGCCTTGAGGACCCGATCGGTGGCCAGTAGCAGTTCCACCTCGTAAGAATCCGAGGCCCCGCCCACGATGTCGATGTCGCATTGGTAAAACTCGCGGAAGCGCCCACGCTGGGGACGGTCGGCCCGCCAGACGGGCCCGATGTGGGAACAGCGGAAGGGCTTGGGCAGGTCATTGGCGTGGTTGGCGTAATAGCGGGCCAGGGGGACCGTCATGTCGAAGCGCAAAGCCATGTCGGCTATCGAATTACTAATTTTTCGCGATTGTTCTTCGGTTAATATTTCGGACAATGACGCGTTTTCCGGCGAGTTAGCAATCACTTCATCGGAAACAAGACCCCTAAACTCACTTTGCATTACCTTAAAAAAATCATCCGCCCTTTTAGAAATCTTAAACATCAACTTCTCGTTCTCACCGCCGCCCTTGCCCTGCAGGACCTCGATGTTCTCAAGCGCGGGCGTGTCGATGGGCTCGAAGCCGTAAAGCTGGTAGTGGGACTCGATGAGGCGGATGAGCTTTTGGCGAAGGCGGGCTTCCTTCGGCAGCCAATCGCGCATGCCCTTGGGCGGGCCGAATTTGGTGTTGTCGCCCACGTTGAAATTCCTCAAATCTTAAGTTCTAAGTTCTGAGTTTTTAGTTCTAAGTTAAGGAATTTTTTGGCCTTTGGCCAAAAAATCAAACCATAACTAAGAACTTAAAATTTAAAACCCAAAACTTGATTTATCTTACTGAACCTGCTGGTACTTGCCGCCCTTGATCTGGATGACCGGCACCTGCTTGTCGGCCTCGCCCTTCCCGTTGAAGGAAGTCTGGCCGCCCACGCCGTCAAAGTCCTTGATGGCCAGAAGCTGGTTCTTGAGGTCGTCCGGGCTGAGGGCCAAGTCCCCGGCCTTGATGAGCAACCTGGCCGCGTCATAGGCCTCGGCGGCCACCAGGTCGGGTTTCATGGCGAAGCGCTGCAGGTAGGCGTTCACGAAATCCTTGGTGGTCCCATTCGGGCTGTCGGCGAAAAAGCCCGTGACGAAGTAGGAGCCCTCCACGTCCTTGTTGCCTTCCTGCAGGACGTTGTCGTTCTGCCACAAGTGCCCGCCTAGGAGCACCGGGTTCAGGTCGTAATAA
The DNA here is from genome assembly GCA_035541195.1 of bacterium. Taxonomy (GTDB): domain Bacteria; phylum Oederibacteriota; class Muellerivitia; order Muellerivitales; family Muellerivitaceae; genus Muellerivita. The sequence continues at coordinate 1,685 of DATKNU010000204.1, read as the reverse complement.
TGCAGTTGGGAGGCGATCAGCGGGATCTCCACCGAGTGGGCCGGCAGGTAAAGGGCGTCAAACTTGAGGTTGGAAGGCACCAGGCCCAGGGGCTTGAAGACGCTGAAGGAAAGCTTGTCCGCCGCCAATTTGGACACTTCCCCGGTCTTGGAATTGGCCTGGAAAGCCTCCAGTTCCAGCGAATAGTCCCAGGTGGTTTGGGTGTTGTCGGTGGGCGGATTGACGCCCAAAATGCGGCCGGTCACGATCAGGGAAGTCTGCATGTCCCCCGCCACTTCGGTCCATTGGTCGGCGCTCACCGGCAGGGTGGTGCCCCTGAATTCCACGGGCAGGCGGGTCAGGGCCTGCTGGACCAGGTCGTCGCCGCGCACCGAGTAACCCTTGGCCGACTGCAGGTCCGCCAGCAACACCGCGTCGACGTCCTTTTGGATCGAGGGGCTGAGCGTGTTGGCCAGGGCTTCCTGGGGCGGCACGAAAGCCACCGTGGCGCAGGTGGTGTCGTTTTGCTGGGCCTTGAAGAGGAACTTTTGGATTTCCTTGCCCAAGTTGTAATGAAGCTCGTCGACGCGCCTTTGGTTTTCCCGGTCGTTTTCCTTGGACGCCTCGGGATTCTGGCCGCCCAGGTCGGCGATCTGCTTTTGGAAGTCGGTGGCATTGGGCTCATAAACGTCCTGGGCCGTCACGGTGGCCCCCAGGGCTTCCACGGTTTGGGCGAAGGCCTGGGACAGGGTTTGGCCGTACCCATCGTCCGGATAAAGCAGGCCGAAGCGCTTGAGCCCCAGCTTTTCCACGGCGTAATGGCCCATGGCCCGGCCCTGCATCTCGTTGGTCATGCTGTTGCTGAACACATAGGCCCCGATGCCCGACAAGCCGTCCACCGGATAAGTGGAAGCCAAGAGCGGGACCTTCTGTTGGTTGGCCAGGGGCGCCACGGCGTCGATCTCGGATTTGAGCACCGGGCCCAACACCGCGTCCACCGACCCCTCCTGGGTCATCTGTTGGAACAACTTGACCGCCTTCAGCGAATCCCCCGCCGTGTCCTGGACCAAGGCCAAGGTCATCTTGTGGGGCACGCCGCTTTGGGCGGCCTGTTCGAAGGCCAAGGTGGCGCCGTTCACGAAGGATTGGCCGAAACCCTTGAAGCGCCCGCTGGTGGGCGCCAAAATCCCGAGCCGCCAGCTCTTGCCTTTTTGCTGGTTGCGCAGGGACTGGAGCAGGGACTGGGCCTGTGCGGCGGAATCCTGCCCCGGGCATTGTTGGAGGAAGCTATTGAGGTTTTGGACGGCGTCGGTGGCGTCCCCGGCTTGGGCCTGGCGGCTGCCCAATTGAAAGAGGGTCAGGCACTTCAAGGGCGAAGCGGGGTAATTGGACTCGAAACGGCCCAGCTCCTCCAAGGACAAGGAGTATTGGATCATGAATTCCATGGTCTTGCGGCTGGGCGCCCCATAGGGCGAAGCGGGATAGTTTTGCAGGACGTTTTGGAAGGCCGACATGGCCGGCAGGTTGTTCTTCTGCAGGAAATAAACCTGCCCCACCATGTACTGGGCCCGGTCGAGCTTCGGCAAGGGATTAGCCGAGGAATTGCCGTCGGCCAGGATCTTCTGGTAGGTCCGCAGGGCGCCGTTCAAGTCCGAATGGTTGTATTGATACTGGGCCACCGTGAAATAGTCGTCCAGGTTGCGCCA
>DATKNU010000203.1:0-4607 GCA_035541195.1 bacterium | reverse complement strand
CCCAGTGTAGGACTTGGTGTTCGCCACGAGGTCGGCCACCGAACCCTCGGCCACCACCTGGCCTCCCCCTTCCCCGCCTTCGGGGCCCAAGTCGATGATGTGATCGGCGGTCTTGATCACGTCCAAATTGTGTTCGATCACCAGCACCGTATTGCCGGCCTCCACCAAACGCTTCAAGACCTTGATGAGATGGTCCACGTCGGCGAAATGAAGCCCGGTGGTCGGCTCATCCAGGATGTAGATGGTTTTCCCGGTGCTGCGCTTGCCCAGTTCCGTGGAGAGCTTGACCCGCTGGGCCTCGCCCCCCGAGAGGGTGGTGGCGGGCTGCCCGAGCTTGATATAACCCAGGCCCACATCGCCCAGCGTTTCCAGGATCTTCTTGATTTTCGGGATGGACTGGAAGAAAAGCAGCGATTCCTCGATGCTCATCTCCAGCACGTCGGCGATGTTCTTTCCCTTGTACTCGATCTCCAGCGTTTCCCGGTTGTAGCGCTTGCCTTTGCACACCTCGCAGGGAACATAGACATCCGGCAGGAAATGCATCTCGATCTTGATGACCCCGTCGCCCTCGCAAGCCTCGCAGCGGCCGCCCTTAACGTTGAAGCTGAATCGGCCTTCCTTGTAGCCCCGGGCCTTGGATTCGGGGAGCTGGGCGAAAAGATCCCGCACGTGGGTGAAAATGCCCGTGTAGGTGGCCGGGTTGGAACGTGGCGTGCGTCCAATCGGGGATTGGTCGATTTCGATGACCTTGTCCACGTATTCCACGCCTTCCAGAGACTCGAAACCCTCGGGCTTCATCCGCAACCGATAGAGCTTGTGGATCAAGGCCGGATAGAGGGTTTCCATGACCAGCGTGCTCTTGCCCGAGCCCGAGACCCCCGTCACCGCCACCAGTCCGCCCAAGGGAAAGCGCACGGTCAAATTGCGAAGGTTGTTTTTGCCGGCGCCCTTCAGAACCAGCGCCTTATCCAAGGGTTTCTCAGTCTTGAGGAGCGCCGGGATCGATTTTTTCCCCGATAGATATTGCCCTGTCAGGGATTTAGGATCGGTCAATATCCGGTCGAGATCCCCGGACACCAACACTTCCCCGCCGTTAACCCCCGCTCCCAAACCCATGTCGACGATATAATCCGCCTCTTCCATAGTGTCCTCGTCGTGCTCCACCACGATCACCGTATTGCCGATGTCCCGCAGGCGCTTGAGCGTGTCCAAAAGCTTCAGGTTGTCCCTTTGGTGCAGGCCGATGGAAGGCTCGTCCAGGATATAGAGCACGCCCACCAGGGCGCTGCCGATTTGGGTGGCCAAGTGGATGCGCTGCGCCTCCCCGCCCGAAAGGGACGCGGTCATCCGGTCCAAGGTCAGGTAATCCAATCCCACGTTGCGCATGAACACCAACCGGCTTTTGACCTCGCGAAAAATAGCCTCGCCGATCTTGCGCGACTTTTCGTCCAGTTTCAGGTTCTCGAAAAATTCCAGGGACCGCTTGATCGAAAATTGGGTCACATCGATGATGTTCTTGCCGTCAATGGTGACCGCCAGGCTTTCGGGCTTCAAGCGGGTGCCCTTACAGGCGCGGCAGGGCTTGCTGACCAGGTATTTCTCGATCTCCTCGCGGATATACTCGGAGTCGGTCTCGTGGTAACGCCGCTCCAAGTTCGGGAGGACTCCTTCGAAAGTTCCCCAGTATTTTTGCTGGTAGCTACCCTTTTGGACGCGGAACTCGATCTCCTCGTTGGTCCCGTAAAGGATGGCGTCCTTTATTTTTTTGGGCAGCTTCTCGAAGGGCGTCTTCTGGTTGACCCCGAAATGCTGGCAAACCCCCTCGATCAGGTTTTGGTAATAAACCGCCTTGGGCGAATCGTAAGGCTCGATGGCCCCCTCGGCGAGGGATTTGCCCTGGTCAATGACCAGGGATTCGTCGGCTTCCATCTTGTAACCCATGCCCGTGCAGGCCGGACAGGCGCCGTGGGGGTTGTTGAAGGAAAAACTCCGGGGCGCGGGCTCCTCCATGCTCAGGCCGCAATAAACGCAGGCGTAATGCTCGGAATAGAGGTGCTCCACCTCCTTGCCCGCCGTTCCTTCCAAGATCTTCAGGATGCCGTCCCCATGCTTGAGGGCCGTCTCCACGGAGTCGGACAGCCGCTTCTTGATGTCGGACTTGACCACCAAGCGATCCACCACGATTTCCACGTCGTGTTTCTTGTTTTTATCCAATTGGATGTCGTCATCCAGGTCCAAAATCTTCCCGTCCAGCCGCACCCGCACGAAGCCGTCCTTGCGGATCTGGTCGAAAAGTTTCTTGTATTCGCCCTTTCGGCCCGAGGCCAGGGGGGCCAGCACCTGCACTTTGGTGCCCTCGGGCAGGCGCAGCACCTGGTCGATGATCTGTTGGGCGCTTTGGCGGCTGATGGGCCGGCCGCAATTGACGCAATGGGGCGTGCCGACTCGGGCGAAAAGCAGGCGCAGGTAATCGTAGATCTCGGTGGTGGTCCCCACGGTGGAACGCGGGTTCTTGCTGCCCGCCTTTTGTTGGATGGCCACCGCGGGCGACAAACCCTCAATGAGGTCCACATCGGGCTTTTCCATCAATCCCAAGAACTGCCGGGCATAGGAGGACAGGGATTCCACGTAACGCCTTTGGCCCTCGGCATAGAGGGTGTCAAAGGCCAGCGAGGACTTGCCCGAACCGGACACGCCCGTGATGACCACCAACTTGTCCCGGGGGATTTCCACCGAGACGTTCTTGAGGTTATGTTCCCGCGCGCCGCGGACGATGATTTTATCTTTCGACATGGCATCCTTCAGGACCGCGCCCAGGAGCGCGAGAATGGGCCAAAGGGGCTTTATAGCCCAATCGGCCCCCGCTTTTCCAGGGGTCTGGCCCTTTATTTAAGCTGGTCGCTGGTGGTTTGCAGCAGCTGGACCGCGCTCTGGGTCTGCAGGTTGTTCAATTGCTGCAATTCGGTCTGCGAGATGGTCAAGGGGCGTCCCGGGAAAGCCTTCAAATTCAGGGTGAAGAAAACCGTGTCCGGCGCGCCTTCCACCTGGGAATAGCTCAACTGGGCTTCCCAGTCGTGCAGGTCCCGATAGAGACTGATGCTCCGGGTTTCCATCCGGGCGTTGGTCATGTCGTAGGTTTCCAAATAAGACAATCGATAATTGGTGAAGAGGGCCACGTCCACTTCCCCGCTGAGGCTAAAACTCCTAGGCTCCCCCGTGCCGCTATAGCCCGTGGTGGCCACATTGGGATCCACCACATTGGCCCCCAGGATGAACTGCCAAAATCCCCGCGGGCTGCTCAAACTAAGACGGGTGCTCAAATCTTTCAAGGCGTTGGCCTTGATCGAATAATCCACCACATTGTAGAAATCGAAATCGGCGGCGGGTGTGAGATAAATTTCCTGCCGCAAGAAGGAAAACTGGGACGCCAAGTCAGGACTGGGGATGGCGAAATTGACCGAGGTGGAGGTATTGGACCTAAAAAAAGGCCCGCCAATGAACTCCAGGTTACCGGTCAAAAGATTGGCGCTCACGCCCCCCGGAGGGTCGGTGGGCAGCCGATGGGTCAGCTTCTGGGCGTAGTTGTAATTGAAGGAGGTGTCCAAATAATCGGTCCAATGGGCCGTATAAACGTTGTTCAAACTGAAAGACCGGGTTTCTCCCGCGTCCGACTGGCCCAAGTCCGGGAGGTTCTGATAGGCGTCGTCCAAAGCCGCCCGGGTGTAAAGGCTTTGGGTGGAGGTGAAAGGAATGGTTTGGCTGATCCCAAACTCCCCGCTCACATGGGTGACGTAAAAATCATTGGCCTGAGTCCAGGTCCGATCGGCGTTCAAGGTCAGGTCGTATTTCAGCCAATTTTGGCCGATCAAGGACTGGGGGAAAAGGCTCGCGTTGATCTGGGGCAGGCTGTCCTGGGTTTCCACGAAATGCGCGGGAGCGCCGTGAACCGAGTTTGAAATTTCCTGGTGCCTGAAAAGCACCCCGACACTCAAAGGATCCCGGCTATAAGTAGCGGAGACGTCATATTCCCTTTGGGTGGAAACCAGGGAAGGGTCCCGCCGCACCGCGGCGTAATCTTGGCTGAAAAAACCATCCCCCGGCAAATCCGCCTCCACCCGGCCTTGGAAAGAAGAGGAAAGCGCCCACAGGCCCCGGATCCTCGATTCCCAGCGGACCCTCCCCGTGCTTTTTTCCTGAACCCGGTAGCCGTAAAGCGACAAGGTGGAATAGTCGTTGAGCGCGATCTCATGCCGCAGGCCCAACCCCAAACCCTGGTTGGAAAAATAATCCGCGTAAAGCGCCCCATAATTGGAAGGATTGATCAAGTAGCTGGTGGAAACTAGGGCATAGTTTCCCAGATAGGCGCTTTCGCCCACCGAGATGGAAAAAGGAAACTCGGATTTCTTGGTGTTCATGGCGAAAAAGGGGAAATAAAAGACCGGCACCTTGCCGATATAAAGCACCAGGTTCTCGGCGGTCATGGTGTTGTCGTCGTAAAAAGTCAGGGTCCCGGCTTGCAGGTGATAGTGGGTATAGTCCAAATCATAGTCGCAGCTGGTGGCCCGGGCGTTCTTCACCACGATTTTCTTGTCCAAAAAATCGATCTC
>DATKNU010000202.1:0-20698 GCA_035541195.1 bacterium | reverse complement strand
TCGGCGCGAAGATCGTGTTGCGCTCGCTGGAAGAGCCCCTGCGCCAAATCGTCGGCAACGCCGGCGGGGAAGGATCGGTGGTCATCGCCAAGGTCCTGTCCGAGAAGCAAAACGTGGGCTACAACGCCGAGACCGGCGCTTATGAGGACCTGGTGGCCTCGGGCGTCATCGACCCGGCCAAAGTGGTCCGTAGCGCCATCCAGAACGCGGCTTCGGTCGCCGGATTGGCCTTGACCACCGAGACGCTCATCACCGACATTCCCGAAAAGAAGGACGCCCACGCGGGCGGCGCTCCCGGCATGGGCGGGATGGGCGGCATGGGCGGAGGGATGGACTACTAATCGCCTAAAGGCGAGTTAGAAGTTCCGAGCCTTAAGTTTTGAGTTTTAGAAGGCCCCGGCGGGTAACCGCCGGGGCCTTTTTGTTTTGAGGCGCCGAAAAAGATTCTGCCGCCAAGACAGACCGAGCAAAATTGTTGGGTTTTCGACGCCCTTTGTGTTTGCGCGTCCGCCATCGCGTTATTGGGTTGGAACAGGCCGTTTGGGGCGCGGCGAAATGGGTTTTTCTTTGGGTTGACTTCGCCCTTCAATGGGTCTATTTTCCTGGGTGTCCCCTCCAAGGACGCTTGCCGTTACCACGGTTTTCAAAGCGGACCATGCCCAAACTTGATTCCTATCTCCAGGCCTGCATTGACCGCAAAGGTTCGGACCTGCATCTGGCCTCCGAATCCCCCGTTTACGTGCGCCAATTGGGGCGGCTGACCCCCATCACGGACCAAGCCCTTTCCGTCCAGGAATGCGAGGAGCTGATCTTCGAAATCTTGGATCCCACCCTGGCCGAGAAGCTCAAAACCGATTGGGAAGTGGACACGGCCTATACCATGGCCAATGGCGAGCGCTTCCGGGTCAATGCCTACCGCCAGCGCAAGGGCTGGGACGCGGTCTTGCGCCATTTCAGCTCCCGGGTGTCCTCGATCGACGAGTTGGGCCTGCCCGCCATCCTCAAGAAATTCGCCGACGTCAACCAGGGGCTCATCCTCATCACGGGCCCGGGGCGCAGCGGCAAGTCCACCACTTGCGCGGCCTTGGTCGATTACCTCAACTCCGAGAGCGATGAGCATATCATCACCATCGAGGACCCCATCGAGTACATCCACCAGCGCAAGAAGTCGCTCATCAACCAGCGCAGCGTGGGGCCCCACACGGCCAGTTTTTCCTCGGCCTTGCGCAGCGCGCTTCGCGAGGACCCGGACATCATCATGGTGGGCGAGATGCGCGACACCGAGACCATGGGATTGGCCCTGACCGCCGCCGAGACGGGGCACTTGGTCATTGGGACGCTGCATACGGGCTCGGCGGCGGCCACCATTTCCCGCGTGGTGAACCTTTTTCCGGCTTCCGAGCAATCCCAGGCCGTGGCCAGCCTGTCCGAAAGCCTGGTGGGCATCATCTCCCAGCGCCTGTTGGTGAACGCCGAGGGCACCGCCATGGTGCCGGCCTTCGAGATTTTAGTGAACAGCCTGGCCATGGCCAACACCATCCGCGACGGCGACACCCACAAGATCCCCTCGCTGATCATGACCGGCATGTCCCAAGGCATGCAATCCATGGAGACGTCCCTGCGCGCGCTGGTGGCCGCCAAGAAGATCACCCAGGCCCAGATGGATGAGATCCTGGCGGAGGAGAGCTAGTGGCCACGATCGACGAGCTCTTCAAGACCATGGTGGAGCGAAAGGCTTCCGACCTGCACCTGACGATCGGCAACCCCCCGCTCATCCGCGCCAAGGGGGAGTTGGTGCCGCTCGCCGATTGGGTCATCACGGAGCAGGTCATGCATGTGCTGCTCTACGAGACCATGACGCCCGAGCAGTGGGAGATTTCCTGGGCCCGGCACGATTATGACTACGCTTATGAGGTGCCGAGCCTGGCGCGCTTTCGCGCCAATGTCTTCTTCAACCAGCAGGGCATGGCGGCGGTCTTCCGCACCATCCCGGCCAAGATCCTCACCCTGGACGACCTGGGCATGCCGCCGGTTTTGAAGCAACTGGCCAAGACCAAGCGGGGCCTCATCTTGGTGACGGGCCCCACGGGATCGGGGAAGTCCACCACGCTGGCGGCGGTCATCGACGACATCAACAGCAACCGCGAGGCCAATATCCTCACCATCGAGGACCCCATCGAGTTCGTGCATCCGGTCAAGAAATGCAAGATCACCCAACGCGAGGTGCACCGCGACACCCATTCCTTCAAGGCGGCCCTGCGCTCCTCCATGCGCCAGGACCCCGACATCATCTTGGTGGGGGAAATGCGCGACTATGAGACGATCTCCTTGGCCATCGCGGCCGCCGAAATGGGGGTGCTGGTCTTCGGCACCCTGCACACCAACTCGGCGGCCAAGACCATCGACCGCATCATCAACGTCTTCCCGCCCGACGAGCGGGACAAGGCCCGGGGGGCGCTGGCGGCCAGCACCAAGGGCATCGTGGCCCAGCAACTTTGCCCCACCAAGGACGGCAAGGGACGTTGCGCGGCCGTGGAAATCCTGATTTACGAAAAGAGCCTCCCCAACCTCATCCGCACCGGCAAGGTGTCCGGGATCCAGGCTTTCATTGAAATGGGGGCCAAGGCCGGCATGCAGACCATGGACCAATGCCTGATGAAATACCTGGAGGCGGGCCGGATCACCGCCGAGCAGGCCTATCTGAAGGCCAACGACAAGAAAAAATTCCAGCCCCTCATGGAAAAGGAAATGGCCGAGGCTTCCCAGTAGCCCGCGGCGTTGACACCCCCCGGGCTTCCCCCTATCATTGATCCGTTTCATCCCGGAGGTCGGCGTGCCCCATTACGATTACCAATGCCCCGCCTGCGGGCGCTTTGAGGTTTGGCAGTCCATCCAGGACGAGGCCCTTTCGGCCTGCCCGAGCTGCGGGGCCCGGGTGCAAAGGCTGATTTCGGCCTCGGTGGGATTTGTGCTCAAGGGAAGCGGGTTCTACCAGAACGACTCTCGTCCGGCCCCGGCGCCGGAAAACCCGCCTTCCATGGGCGGTTGCGGGGCTTGCGGCAGCCCGGATCCCTGCCCGAACGGGAATTAAGGCGTCGCCGGTTTTAATCTTCGGATCGATTTTAAGTCTTAAGCGAGGGAACAATGGCTCCAGGATGGATCGTGGGAATCGTGCTGGGTTACGTGCTTTTCAACCTGGGGCTTTGGAAGTCCGATTCCACCCCCAAGCCCCAGGACACCTATTGGGCCATGGTCATGTTGGGCGGCACGATTTTGATGTTCCTCTCGGTGTTGCTCTGGGCCGTCCCGAATTTCTTCAACTCCTAACTTAAGGCGGGGCCATGCAGGAACTCATCACCGAGCAACAGGCCCAGCAAATCGTCCTTGGTTTCTGCCTGCTGATTTTCCTGGGCGCCTTGGCCTTCGCTTTCTTTTGGAAACCCCGGATCGTCAAATCCAAGCGCCCGCTTTTCATGGCCCAGGCCCTTTTGGTTTCCCTGACCGGGCCGCTCTTGGCGGGTTTTTGGTTCGTTTATAACGCCCTCGAGGACCACTATGGGCTGGATTCGGTCAAGGCCCTGGGCCTCAACGCCCTGATCATCGTCGTCCTGGCCCTCTTCTGGGGCGCCTTGTTTTTCAGGCTCTTGCCCGCGCGTTTTGGCAGAACCCGCAAGGCCTGAGAACCGTCTAAACCCACATGAAAAACCAGGACTCCCCGTCCATCCTCCAAGAAGTCCACCGGCTGGAAGTCGTCACCCGCGGCGCGGTGGAAACCCTCCTGCGCGGTTTCTACAAAAGCAGTTTCCGCGGCCAGGGCCTGGAATTCGACCAGGTGCGCGAATATAGCCCGGAGGACGACCACCGGGCCATCGATTGGAACGTCACCGCCCGCCTGAGCAGCCCTTTCGTGAAGACCTTCATTGAAGAACGGGAACTGCAGATGATCCTGGCGGTGGACTTGTCGGCCTCCCTTTGGCACGGCACGGGCCCTTCCAGCAAGCGCGAGACCGCGCTGCGGCTTTGCGCGGCGCTGGCCTTCGCGGCGGTCCAGCACCAGGACCGGGTGGGGCTTTTGGTCTTCACGGACCGGGTGGAATATTTCATGCCGCCCCGCCGGGGCAAGGCGGGGGCCCTGCGGGTGTTGCGGGAACTGGTGGGCTTCAAGCCCCAGGGACGCAAGACCGATTTCGCGCCGGCCCTGCGCGTCCTGAACTCGGCCTTGAAGCGCCGCAGCGTGGTGCTGCTGGTCTCCGATTTCACCGATCCCTTGCCGCCGGCCGCGGCGGGCGTGCTGGCCCGGCGCCACGACCTGGTGGCCGCGGTGTTGGAGGATCCCATTGAAAGGCAACTTCCCGTCGCCGCGCGGTTGGCGGTCCGCGACCCCGAAGGCGGCGGTGTGGGATTCCTGTCCCCGGCCTCGCAGGAAGCCCGCCGGCGGGCGGCCCTCTTCCGGGACGGCCAATTGCGGCTCCTGACCGGCCAGGGCGCGGATAAGCTGGAGATTGAGGCGGGTCAAAACGTGGTTCCGGTGCTGATGCGGTTTTTCCGCCGCCGGCTCGAGCGCATGGGCAGGCGCTGAGTGGAACCCGCCTCCCTTCATTTCGCCAATCCCCAGTGGCTATGGGCCCTTTTGGCCCTGCCCTTCGTCCCCTGGTTTTTTTGGTGGGCCGCCCGGTCCAAGCGGGCCACCTTGTTCGTGGGCAACGCCCCCCTGGTGGGGGCCGCCCCCGGATTCCTCTCGGCCTTGGCCTTTCCCTGGTTTTTGCGCCTGTTGGTCCTGGCCCTTTGCCTCATCGCCGCGGCCCGGCCCCAATCCGGGCATAAAAAGGTGGAGGAGAAAAAACCGGTCACCGACCTTTTCGTGGCCTTCGACGTTTCGGGATCCATGCGCCTGATGGACTTGAAGCCCAGCCGGGTGGAGGCGGCCAAGAAATTCCTGGCCGAGTTCCTGGACCAAGTGCAAAACGTGCAGGTGGGCATCGAAGTCTTCGCCCGTTTGCCCTTCACCCAATGTCCCATGACCACCGACACCCAGGTCGTGAAGACGCTGCTGCAAAACGTGGAGGTGGGATCGGTCAAGGTGGACGGCACCGCCATCGGGGACGCGCTGGTAGCCTGCCTCAACCGGCTCCAAAAGGGCGCTGGGGAAAAGGACGGCGCCCCGGAAGGATCGGTCCTTTCCAAGCTCACGGGGGACCGGGCCCCGGATCCGGGAAATAAGAACCACCAGGCCATCATCCTTTTGACCGACGGCGGCGACAACGCCAGCCGGATCGATCCCCTGACGGCGGCCAAACTCGCGGCCCGGCAGGGCGTGAAAATCTACGCCATCGGGATCGGCAGCCTGGAACCCACTTTGGCCATCTTCAAGGACGACAGCGGCCGCACCCGTTATTATGTGGATCCCCAAACGGGCGAGATCGCCAAGGAAGATCCGGTGGACATGGTGCTTTTGAGGGAAGTGGCCCGCCTGACCGGCGGGGAAGCTTACAGCGCCTCCGACAACGCGTCCCTCAAGGCGGTCCTGGGAAAAATCGCCCGGTTGGAAAAGCATGACGCCGTGACCGTCACCGATTGGCAATACAACGAGCTGGGGGCCTACTTTTTGCTCGCGGCTTTCCTGATCCTGGCCCTGGACATGGTGCTGGGGTTGACGGTTTTAAGGACCCTGCCATGAATTTCGCGAATCCTTCCTGGCTTTGGCCCCTGGGCGGGCTGTTCCTCATTTGGGCGATCTGGAGCCTTTACGGTTTTTGGCAGGACCGCCGCGACCTAGCCCGCTTGGGCGAGCAAAACCTGTGGCTGCCTTTGGGATGGGCCTGGGGCCGCCGGGTGGCCAAGGGGGCCTTGATGCTCTTCGGGCTTTTCGCCGTGCTGGTCGGGGCGGCCCGCCTGCAGGGCCGGCTCATGCCCCAGGATGTGACGCTGCGGGGCAGCGACATCATGGTGGTGTTGGATGTTTCCAAGAGCATGCTGACCCAGGACGTGGCCCCCAACCGGCTGGCGGCGGCCCAGAAGGCGCTGGAGGATTGGCTGGGCACCCTGGATGGGGACCGGGTGGGGTTGGTGGTTTTTTCAGGCCAAGCCCTGGTGCAGGTGCCCTTGACGCTGGACCTGGACACCCTGTCCCAAATCCTGGAAAAGGCCGACCCGGACATGCTGGAACTGGGCGGAACCGACATCGGCGCGGGAATCCAGGCGGCCCTCGGGGCCTTCCCGAAGGATTCCAAGCGCGGCAAGGCCATCCTGCTTTTGACCGATGGGGAAATCACCGATGGGACGTCTAATGTGGGGGACGCCTGCCGGGCCGCCGCGGCCCAAAAGGTGCCCATCATCACCGTGGGGGTGGGGACCCGGCAGGGTCGACCGATCCCCGATGGCACCTCTTTCTGGGGGGAAGCCGATTTCAAAAAAGACGCCAACGGCAACGTGCATATCAGCCGTTTGGACGAGGCCACGCTCATGAAAATCGCCGAGCAAACCGGGGGGGTCTTCCTGCACGGCGACAGCCCCGAGGGGCTCGCCCAAATCCAAAAGACGGTGGGCCGTTTGGCCCAAACCGACCTTCAAAACAAGCAGGGCATGCGCCGCGAGGAGCTTTTCCCGCTTTGGGCCTTGGGCGCGGCCGGCAGTTTGATCCTGTCGTCGGTCTTGTGAGGGGCGAACGATGAAACTCAAGCACTGGATGGCGGCGGCGGTCTGGGCGTTTTTTTGCGTCCCCGCTGGGGCCGAGGGGATTTTCAACGCCCCCGGACGGTCGGCCTACGAGGCGGGCGACTATGCCAAGGCCCGGGATATTTTCGCCCAAGAATTGCGAAAGGACCCGGCGGATGCCGACGCCGCCTATGGACTGGGCAACAGCCTCTACCGCCTGGGCCAATACCAAGACGCCTCCAACGCTTATCAACAAGCGTTGGAAGCCAATCCGAGGCTGGAGCAAGGCTGGTACAACCTGGGCAACAGCCTCTATAAGCAGGGCGATTACGCGGACGCCGCCCAGGTTTATCAAAGGGCCTTGAGCTTGGACCATAAGGATCGCGCGGCCTTTCATAATTTGCAATTGTCCCAAAGCAAGGCCCCGGCGCCCACTCCCGCAGAAAGCCAGGAACGGGAGCGGGCTTCGTCTTCCGGCCAAAGAGGCGGGCCGAGGGGAACGAACCCCGGACTGCAAAAACTTTTGAGTAATTCCTTGGGCGGCAAACCCCTGCCCCCGGCGCCCGGGCCCCTTGCGCCGGGTCCGCTTCCCACCGCCACTCTAGTGGGAACCCAGGTGGCAAGTCCCCATGGGACGCCCGTGGCCGCCCCGACAGGGACACCGGTGGAAAATCCCAAGGGAACGCCGGTGGCCGCCGCCACGGGAACACCGCGGTGGGGGCCCCAAGGCACGCCGGTGGTGGCGGAAGGCACCCCCACACCGGGCCCGGACGAGCGGCGGCAGGCGCAGGCCCGCCAAGAGCTGGGCTTAAGCGACGCCCAGGTCCAGCAGATGCTGGAAGCGGCGCAAAAACAGGAAAGGCAGACCCAACAGTATTTTTCGCTCAATCCCAAGAAGGACGCCCAGGACGACAATTCCATGTGGGGCATGTTGCCCAAGGAACAGCGGGAAATGATGCGGCGGATTTTCGGGAAAACCCAGGACGATAAAAACCAACCGGAGGAAGACTGGTGAGACAAGATCAAGGCTTAGGGGCGGGGAAAACCATTTGGAGGGGTCTGGCCGGGCTTTTGATCCTGGCGGTTCTGGGCCTGCGTGCCGCTGGGGCCGCCTCCCCATCGGATCAAGTGGGCCTCCGGTTGACGGTGGACAAGCCCCAAGTGGCGGTGGGGGACAGCCTCACTTTAAGCCTGGAATTCAAGCAGGTGGGCAGCGGCAACGGCATCCAGACCGGGGAGCCTTCCGTCCCCACGCCGGAAAATTTCGAGTTAAGGGGCAGTTCCAGTTCCACCCAGGTCATCGCGTCCGACGGAAATGTCTATGAGGTCATGACGACCAAATATAACCTGGTGGCCACCAAGGAAGGCGTGGAGACCTTGGGCCCCGCCAGCCTGATCTACCTGGACCCCAAAAAGGGCCGTCAAGAAATCCAATCGGATACGGTTCGGGTGACGGTTACCCCCAAGTCGGCCTTTTCCTTTTTCAGCCGTCCCCGCCAAGCGCCGACCACGGGCCCCACGCCCCCGGCGGCCGACGACCTGCAGGACGTGAAGCCCTTAACGCCCCATTACGGGTTCTTCATCGTGCTTTTCTGGTTAGTCGTGGTGCTTTTGGTCGTCGGCTTCGTCGTGCGGCTTTGGAAGCGCCGGCCCGTTTCGCCCGCCGCGCCCATGGCGCAGGGGGAAGAGACTTGGAGGGATTCGATTAAAAAGCTCTTCAATGAGGAGCTGCCCTCGAAGGAATTTTGCCTCAAACTGTCGCTCTTGGTCCGGCAATGCCTGGAGGAGCGCTTCGGGTTCCCCGCGGCGGATTACACCACCGGGGAAATTTTAGGGGCCTTGCGGGCGGCGAAGGCCTCGTCGGACACGCAGGAAGCGGCGGAAAAATGCCTGAAGGTTTGCGACCGGGTGCTTTACGCCGAGGGGGTCCTCGGGTCCAAAGACAACCTGAAGGCCTGGGCTTTGGTTTTGGCGCCTAAAACGCCGAAAAAGAAATAAGGGGGCGAACCAAGGCCGGGAGTTGAACCCTTTTGAACCGCCCAGGCGCCCAGAAGGGACAAATGAATTGACCCGGGGTTTCCCGTTTTTTCGCCCTCACTTTCCTGGGCGGACCGGAGGTTGGGGCGGTGGAATGAATTTCTGTCGAAAGTGTCAAATCAAGATTTCAAGGAGACGGCGATGGCGGCATCCAACGAAGAATTGACCCAAGAAGGGGCGCGTTTAAGCGAGCAGTTCCAGAAGGCCCGGGCTGAAGTCCAGAAAGTCATCGTGGGGCAGGAAGACCTCTTGGAGAGGTTGATGTTGGGCCTCTTGGCCCGGGGCCACCTGCTTTTAGAGGGCCTGCCGGGTTTGGCCAAGACCCTGGCGGTCAAAACCCTTTCGGAGGTGCTGGGCATTTCCTTCAGCCGCCTGCAGTTTACGCCCGACCTTTTGCCGGCGGACCTTTTGGGGACCCGCATTTACAACCCCGCCAAGGGCGACTTTAAGACCCAAAAGGGGCCCATTTTCGCCAACCTGGTGTTGGCCGACGAGATCAACCGGGCCCCGGCCAAGGTGCAGTCCGCCCTTTTGGAGGCCATGCAGGAACACCAGGTCACGATCGGGCCCGACACCTTCCCCTTGGACGAGCCCTTTTTCGTCATGGCCACCCAGAACCCGATCGAGCATGAGGGGACCTATCCCTTGCCCGAAGCCCAGGTGGACCGCTTCCTCATGAAGGTGGGTGTCAGTTACCCCAAGCCCCAGGAAGAAAAGGAAATCATCTCCCGCATGACCGGGGGCGAGGTCCCCGCGGCGAAGGAGATCCTCTCAGCCGCGGCCATCCTGAAGGCCCAGAAGGCCGCCGAAGGCGTTTTCGTCAGCGAAACCCTCAAGGATTATATCGTCTCCCTGGTCTCGGCCACCCGCTCGCCCAAGGACTATAAGCTTGATTCGATCGCGCCGATGATTGAATATGGGGCCAGCCCCCGGGCGTCGCTGGGGCTCACCACGGCCTCCAAGGCGCGGGCTTTCTTGGAAGGCCGCGGGTACGCCACCCCGGAAGACGTGAAGGCCTTGGCGGGCGACGTCTTGCGCCACCGTCTCATCCTCACTTACGAGGCGGAAGCCCAAAACGTGAAGGCCGACCAGTTGATCGTCCAAATCCTCAATAAGGTTCCTGTCCCTTGATCTTTTTTAACCGCGCCTTGAAATTCCCGATCCGGACGGCTGCGTCGCTGGCGGTTTTGGCCCTTTTGGCCGTCGGCGGGGGTTGCCATAAGTTGAGGCCCCAGGGGCAAAAGCTTCCCTTGCCGCCGGTGTCCGACAGCGGGCTGGTCAATGGGGAGTTCCTGCAAACCGACTATGGTTTCGCTTTGCCGGTTCCGGCCCATTGGAGCCTGCTGCGCTTGTCCGAGGACCAGGAAGTGGACGAGGTGGCCCGCTTGTCCGATCCGGGGCATCTTCTGATCGCCCGGGTCACGGTTCACCTTTTGGACCCATCCAAGGATTTTTCCCTCAGCGATTGGGGCGCGCAATGCGAACAGCTCCTCCAGGACCATCAGCTGGTTTTGGCGAAAAAGGGCAAGTCGGAACAGGTGGATGGGGCGCCGGGCTGGGACATCCAGAATTACCGGGTGACCGACAAGGCCAAGGTCGGATGGCTGGACCAGGAATGGGCCCTCCACCAGGGGGATCTGCTGCTTTGGGTCCACGTGAGCTTGGACCAAGCCACGGCGGACACCCCCAAGGGCCAGAAACTTTTGCAGACCCTGCGGGACAGCCTTTCCAAGATCCATTGGTATGAGCCCATCGGCGAGCGGGGCATTTCCCTGGGGCTTTATGAGCTCGACCATTTCACCGACGCCCTGGGGGCGGACCTGCAGAGGGGCAACGCTATCCGGGTGAATTCTTATTTCGACGACCTTTATCCCGGCAAGCCCGAGTGGGATGCTTGGTACCAAAAATTCATGGCTGATGTGCCCTCGGGGGCCGACCTGAAGGTGGAACTGACCGGCATGGTCATCAATGGGGACCAGGCCACCGTGCTTTTTACCTTCACCAAAAAGGAAAAGGCGGGCGGGCCGGCGCAAAAAGTGGAGAAGGGTTTCCAGCTCTCCAAAAAGTCGGGGGACTGGAAGATCGTGGCCCCCGTGGTGGGCCGCACGTAAGGGCTTAGCGCGGGCAAGTGCAAAATATTTTGAGCGGATTTTGACCCGGATTTCCCGGTTTTTAGCGGGAATCCGGGTTTTTTTGTTTGGGTAAACGTCCTGCCAAATGGATGTTATAATCCCAAACTTCATGGCACGTGAAACGTTCAAACACTTCCTGGGTTTCCTACTTTCGACCGTCCTGATCCTGTCGGGGGCCCGGTCGGCGCTGGCTTTCAGCAACAACCAAGCGGCCGCCATCGCCATAGGCCAGGTGAACCTGCAAGGGCACCAAGACGACATTACCGCCTTGATGGCCGGGGTAATGTACAACCAAGGCCAGGTCTTCTACGACGGCGCCAGGTTTTACGTGGCGGACGCGGTGAACAACCGGGTGCTGATCTACAACGGCATTCCCACGGGCACGACCTCGGCTTCCGTGGTCCTGGGCCAACCGGATTTCACCTCGGATTGCCCGAACCAGGGCCTTTCTTCGCCCACGGCCTACACCCTGGACAATCCCAACGGGGTTTACGTCCAAGGGACCACCTTGGTGGTGTCCGATACCAACAACAACCGTCTATTGGTTTGGGACACGATTCCCACCATGAATGACCAGCCCGCCAACGGGGTGGTGGGTCAAGCGTCCTTTTCGGACTCGGTGTCCAACCTGGGAAATGGTTCTACCCCAAGCGCCTCGTCCTTGAACGCGCCCTCGGGGGTTTGTGGCGCCGGAACCACCTTATTGGTGGCTGATTCGGAAAATTATCGGGTATTGGTTTACAACAATTTTTTCACCGTCGGCAGTCAAACTGCGGCTAACAGCGCGGTGGGGCAAGCCAGCGTGACCACGGCCAACGAAAATGTATCTTCCAAGCTCATGGATACACCGATGGGCGTCTGTGTCATGGGAACCACCTTGATCGTGGCGGATGAACTCAATCATCGGGTTTTGATCTACAACTCTATTCCCACCGCTTCCAATACGGCGGCGAACGTCGTTATCGGACAGTCCAACTTCAATACCTACAACATTGGAACAGGCACCAACGCGGGGCTTAATTCTCCAACCGATGTCTTCACCGATGGTTCTCGGCTTTTCATCGCTGATAGCGGAAACAATCGGGTGCTGGTTTTCAACTCTTTGCCGGTAACCAATGCCGCAGGGGCGAATTTTGAGATAGGCCAAGCCAGCATGGCGGGCGCCTCCGCCAACCAGGGACTATCAACACCGACGGCGGCGACATTGAACTTACCTTTTAGCGGCTGGGCCAATGCCACCACGATTCTGGTCAGCGACAGCCTGAACAACCGCGTGATGGAATATACGGGAACCATTTCAACGAACGGAACCTCGGCCACGGCGGTCATCGGACAGACGGCGTTTAATTTGGGTTTTCCCAACGCTGGTAGTGGAATCGGTGGCGCAAGCTCTTCGGGCCCCGGCGGAGTGCAGGTCGTCGGCAACCAGCTTTTCCAGGCCGATACGGGGAACAACCGGGTGCTGATCTTCAACAGTTTGCCGGCTTCCAGCGGCACGGCGGCCGACCTGGAGTTGGGCGAGCCGAATATGACCAGTAATACGGGGGGCGTGACCAACCTCTTTGAGTCGCCCAACGATGTTTTTTACGACGGAACCAACTTTTTCGTCTCCGACACGGGAAACAACCGCGTGCTGGTTTACTCGGGGGTGCCGACGGCCAACAACCAGGCACCTTCGGTGGTCCTGGGACAAGCGGACATGAACTCGAACGGGATCAACCAGGGCGGTTCGGCGGCGAACAATACGCTTTATTATCCCCGGGGGCTCTGGAGCAACGGCACCACGCTGGTGGTGGCCGACTCGGGCAACAACCGGGTGCTTCTCTTCACCAGCCCTTTCACCACCAACAAGGCCGCCACAGTGGTCATCGGGCAGAGTACCTTCACGGCGGCGGTCTCCAACCAAGGGAGCGGCAGCCCCTCTGCCACCAGCCTCAATGAGCCTTACGGGGTTTGGTTTGACGGCTCCCGGCTTTACATCGGGGATACCTTCAATAATCGGGTGCTGGCCTACAACGGTTTGCCGGTGACAAACGCGGCGGCGGCCGCCCTTGTGCTGGGCCAGGCCGGATTCACGGGCCAGAGCCCCAATGAGGGCAATGCCTCGGCTTCCGCCAACAGTTTTTATTATCCGAACCGCATCTTCAGCAATGGTTCCAATCTCTTCGTGGCCGACGGAGGTAACGACCGGGTCTTGATCTTCAACAGCGCGCCCGTCACCAGCAATACGCCGGCGGGGAACGTGCTGGGCCAGCCTAATTTCACCTCCAACAGTAGCAATCAAGGGGGATGTGCGGAGGCCAATACGCTGGACACGCCGTCGGGGGTCTTTTACGACGGCACCCGGCTTTACGTCAGCGACAGCTACAACAACCGCACCCTCGTTTTTAATAACCCCCTTCCCACGCCGACGCCCACAACCGTGCCCAACTCCACGCCCTGCCCCCAGCCTTTGGTTTATGACAGCAATGGGGCGGATACGGGATCGGCGGTGGCGGTGGACGGCTCGGGTGACGTCTATGTGGGCGGCACATCCCCGGTGGGCGGGGTGCCGTCCTTTCGGGTCATCAAATATGACCCGAACGGAAACGTGCTTTGGAACCAAACCTACGCGTCGGGGGCCACCGAAACCCTCTATGGGTTGGCCCTGGATTCCAGCGGCAACGCTTACGCGGTCGGGTCCCAGCAGTCGTCCAGCCGGCTTTTCCTGACCGTCAAGTTCAGCGCCTCCGCCGGGGTGACCCAATGGGCCAAGACCCTGGATGGCACCGGCGGGCAGCATGACAATGACGCCCGTTCGGCCGTAGTGGACCCCACCAATACCTACCTTTACGTGACCGGCGGATCCTGGACCTCCAGCAATTGGGATTTCATGACCGCCAAATACGACCTCAACGGCAACCTGCAGGGCGGGTGGCCGGTGAAGTTCGACTCCGGGGGCAACCACGACCTTCCCTTCGCGATCACGGCGGACCCTTCGGGGAATTTTTACGTGGGTGGGGAATCGGACGTATCGGGCGTGAGCCATGACCGGCTGATCAAGTACAACTCGGCGGGCGTCACGCTTTGGAACACGACCTTCATCGGGACCAATACGGACGAGATATTGGGGCTGGCCGTCGACCCTACGGGCAGCTACCTTTACGCCTCGGGCTTTTCGTCCAACGGCAGCGTCAACGTGCCCCGGCTTATCCAATACAACACGGCTTCGGGGGCGGTTTCCTGGAACAACCTCTATGGGTCGGCCATCAACGCGCCCGGGGCCGGCGTGGCCCTAGATGCCGGGGGCTATATTTATGAGGCCCTGCAGGATTCCACCAACAACAAGTACCACTTGCTCAAATACAACCCGGCGGGCCTGCTGATGGCGGACACCATGACCGGCCGGGGCCTGGGGACCGACCAATCCACGGCCCTGGCGGTTTTTGGGAACGCGGTTTGGGAAACGGGGCAATCTTCCAACGGGGCGAACAATGACTTTATGACGGTGAAATACACTTACAACGGGCTCTGTCCGTTGGTGGCCACCCCGACCCCCACGGTCACCCCGACCTTGACCCTGACGCCGACCCTTTCCCCCACGCCCACCGCTACCTTGACCCCGACGATCACCCTGACGGCCACGATGACGGTTACCCCGACCATCACGAGCACCCTGACGCCCCCCAGCACCTTCACCCCGAACCCGACCCTGACGCCCCCCTGCGCCCCCGCCTTCGGGGTTCTGGGCAACCCGGGGGGCAGTTTCGCCAATGGTATCAGCACGGGCCAGGTCCGGGGGAGCCTCTACACTTTAAACGAGTCGGGCACCCTGAATTCTTTGGCGGTGGATTTTCCGGCGGTGGACCCCTCGACGCAGTTCCGTTTGGCCATTTATACCGACAACTTGGGACAAGTGGGAACCCTCATCGCCCAGACGGCGGCCCAACAGGCTTTCCCGGGTTGGAATACGGCGTCCATTCCCGTCACCACCTTGAATCCGGGCAATTATTGGATCCTTTTCATGGAAACCAGCTTGGTGAGCATTTCGTTCGAATACGACAACAACGGGCTTAATCAGGAAGCCTATGCCTTGGGGGTGCCTTTCGCCCCCTTTACGACGAGTTTTTCCGGCAGTTACGCCGCGAGGAACGACAGCCTTTTCGCCGCTTATTGCCCCTTGTTCACCTACACCCCCACCTCGACGCCCACACCGACGACCACCCAGACACCCACGATCACCCCCTCGGCCACTTGGAGCCCGACCCCGACCGTTACCTTGACGGCGACCATCACGCCCACCGTGACGCCCACCTACACCCCGACCTGTTCCACGGTTGTCCGCGATGTCTGTTCGACCTGCTCCTATACCACCCTGGCGGCGGCTTACGCGGCGGCCAACCCCTGCGACATCATCGAGCTTCGGGGCGACATGACGGGAAGCGTGACCATCTCCAAGAACATCGCCGAAATCCGAAGCGACAATGGCCAAAGGGCTTGGACCGCCAGTAACGGCGACAGCGCCATCCGGTTCGCCTCGGGCATCAACAAACTGCTTTACCTGCACGGGATCGTTTTTGACGACGTCTCGGGCAGCCAATCCACCCTCAAGATCGCGGCCTATGACCCGGGGGCCGTCTATGTCTTCGACAACTTGGCGGTTTCCCGCAGTTCCTCGAACTTTACCAGCGGGACCAACGCTTATATTGATATAGGAAACCCCGCGACCGGCGCGCTCACCATCAGTCATTGCCGTTTCAATCCCGGGTCCGCCGACAAGATTTTGGGTGTCCCGACGAACCCCAATTCCTTCCAAATCAGCGACTGTCTGTTCAATGGTACGGCCGGTATCGGGGTCTACTTGAATACGGTCGCTTCCGGGGTGACGGTGGGGAACATTTATAACAACACCTTCAACGGGCTGGTGGAGGGCGTGGACTGGAACAGCCGCATTCGGATGGTGAACAATCTTTTCACGAACAACGCCGCCGACATTTTCCTGGGCCCCAATGCCACCGTGGCGGACCTATCGAACAACGCCTTTGCCCAGCAAACCAATACGGGCGGGTTCGGCGTGGGCAATCTGTTCGGCATCAATCCGGCGGTGGAATATTTCAACGCGGGGGGCGGGGACTTTCATTTGAATTCGGGGGCCCAAAGCAAGGACGCGGGCGCGACCCTGCCCTCGGTGACGGACGATTTAGATAAGAATGCCCGGCCTTTTGGGTCGGCTTATGACATTGGGGTCTATGAATTCGGCTACGCGCCCACTTACACACCCTCGCCTTCGCCGACCTTGACCAAGACCCGTACCCCCACGGTGACCTTGACCTATACCCCGACCATTACCTTGACGCCCAGCGTGACACCGACCTTCACCCCGACCATTACTTTGACTTCCACGATTACCCTGACCCCGACTTTTACCGCCACCATTACCCCGACTCCCACCCTGACGCCGACTATTACTTTGACCCCGACAATTACCAACACCATTACGCTGACGCCGACCGTGACCTTGACCTACACCCAGACGCCCACGATTACGCTTACCCCGACCGTTACCTTGACCCCCACCCTGACGCCGACCATTACTTTGACCCCGACAATCACCAATACGATCACGCTGACGCCGACTGTGACCTTGACCTATACCAAGACGCCCACGATTACGCTTACCCCGACTGTCACCTTGACGCCCACCTTGACACCGACCATTACTTTGACCCCGACAGTCACCAATACGATCACGCTGACCCCGACCGTAACCTTGACCTACACCCAGACGCCCACGATTACGCTTACCCCGACTGTCACCTTGACCCCCACCTTGACGCCGACCATTACTTTGACTCCGACGGTTACCAACACGATTACGCTGACACCGACCGTGACCTTGACCTACACTAAAACGCCAACGATTACGCTCACTCCCACCGTTACCTTGACGCCCACCCTGACGCCAACCATTACCCTGACTCCGACAATCACCAATACGATCACACTGACCCCGACGGTGACCTTAACCTATACCAAGACACCTACGATTACGCTCACCCCCACGGTAACTTTGACCTCCACGCTGACGCCGACGATTACGCTCTCACCCACCCTGACGGATACCCTGACCTTGACGGCCACTAAAACACCCACCGTCACCTTGACGCCGACCCAGACTTGGTCCCCGACGGCGACGCCCACGGTGACGCTGACCGCTTCCGCTACCCCGACGGTGACAATGACTGCCACCCAGACCCCCACGACGACCGCGACCCAAACCCGGACCGTCACACCCACATTCACGGTGACCTTGACTCCGTCGCCGACCCAAACGCCGACCCCCACGAACACCCGCACGGCGACCGCGACCCCGACCATGACCCATACGGCGACGCCGTCACCCACCGTGACCTTGACCCCGCCCCCGACGGCCACTTCGACGATTACCAACACGCCCGGGCCCAGCAACACGCCCACCATCACGCCCACGCCCAACGTGCCCCTGACGTTGGACGCCAACTTCTTCACGCCCCCCGCGCCCTTGGGGATCAATGTGCGCTTGGCCCAGGCCGGGCAGGTCAAAATTGTGGTCTTGAACCTATTGGGCGAGAGGGTGAAGACGGTCTTGAATCAAAGCCTGCCGGCGGGTTTGACGAAGGCCTATTGGTCGGGGGACAACGACGGGGGCGGCTTGGTCGGCAACGCGCTTTATTTCGTCCTCATCAAAACCCCCAACGGCCAGATGATCCGAAAGGTCATCGTCATCCGCTAGGCCCTTTTCGCGGCGTCTTGGGGACTCCGCTTCCCTGTGATAGGATGGGGCCCCTAAAAATCAAAGGCGGCGACCTTATGAGAAGCATGACCGGTTTCGGCCGAGGCTCGGCCCAAGTGAAGTCCGTCCAAGTGGTGGCGGAAGTCAAGACGGTGAACCACAAGTACCACGACATCAGCCTGAAGATCCCCTCCTCCTACCAATACCTGGAAGCGGATTTGCGCGAGATGATCCTCGCCTCGGTCACCCGGGGCAAGGTCGACTTGTTCCTCAAGGACTTGTCGCCCCTGCGCCCCAAAGCCGTTGAGGTCAATGAGGGACTCTTGGCCGAGTATCTCCGGGCGGCCCAGCAAGCCTCGAAAAAACTCAAGCTCACGGGAAGCTTGTCGGTGGAAAGCCTCTTGCGCTTGCCCGACGTCTTGTCGGTCACCGAAGCCGAGCGGCCCGAGGCGGACCAGAAAAAGGCCGCGGCCCAGGCCTTGGAAGAGGCCTTGAAGGCCCTGGACAAGATGCGCCAGGCCGAGGGCGCCCGGTTGGGCAAGGACATGCTGGAACGGGCCAGGGAGATCGGCCAGGTGGTCCAGCAGGTGCGCGCCCGGCATAAGGCCTCGATGGCCGAGAAGATCAAGGCTTTCCAGGACAAGGTGGCCGAGTTCCTGCCCCAGCCGCTGGCGGACCAGATGCGCCTCAGCACCGAGGAGGCGGTTTTGCTCCAACGCCACGACATCGCCGAGGAACTGACCCGGCTGGAAAGCCACCTGCAGGCCCTAGCGGACGCCACCAAGGAAAAGGGCGCCATTGGTCGGAAGCTCGATTTCCTCATCCAAGAAATGAACCGGGAAACCAACACCATCGGTTCCAAGTCCTCCGACGCCAAGATGGCCCAAAGCGTGGTGAGGATGAAGGAACTCTTGGAACAGATCCGGGAACAGATCCAGAACATCGAATGAAACGGAAGACCGCACCGCCCCCCGGGCGGCTCATCGTGCTTTCTTCTCCCTCGGGCGGGGGAAAGACCACCCTGGCCCACCGGCTCTTGGCCCAGGACAAGAACATCCTGCGGTCGGTTTCGGCCACCACCCGCAAGCCCCGGGCGGGCGAAAAAAATGGGCGAGATTATTTTTTCCTGTCGCGGGCCCGATTCGAGGCCCTGCGGAAGAAGAAGGCCTTTTTGGAATGGGCGCCCGTCCATGGGGAATTTTACGGGACCCCCAAGCCCTGGGTGCTGTCCCAACTCCAAAAGGGAAGGGACGTGCTTTTGGTCATCGACGTCCAAGGCGGCCGTTCCATCCGCCGGCTTTATCCCGAGGCGCTGCTCATCTTCCTGGTGCCGCCCAGCCTGAAAGTGTTGCGGGAAAGGCTGGCCGGGAGGGACAGCGAGGACGAAGCGTCCCTTAAGCGCCGGCTTTCGGCGGCCCGGGCCGAAATGAAGGCGGGGAAGAGTTATCCCCACCGGGTGGTGAACGACCGTTTGAGCCTGGCGGTGCGGGAAACGCGCCAAATCATCCGCGACGAGCGTAAAAAGGCCCTTTTACGGGGGCCTTTGAGCCGGCGCCGGCCCCCAAAGGCCTGATTCTTATTACCCTTTTGGCCCGCTTTCAGTATAATCCCCTTTCTTTTGAAGCCTGATGCCGGAGGATGACATGAGCGACGACAAGAAAACCCTGACCGTTGAAAACCTGGACAACAAGTACATCTCGGTCCTGGCCGCTTCCAAGCGCGCCCGCCAGTTGTTGGAACGCGCCGAGAAACACAACCTCTCGGTGGACACCGAGAAAGTCCTGTTGCAGGCCCTGAACGAGTTCCTCAAGGGCAAGGTGACTTACACCAACCATCCCGTCCCCCCCAAGAAGCGGCATAAAGAAAAAGACTGAAGCTGAGCCCGGGCCCGTCCTTGAAACCCAGGATCCTGTTGGGCGTCACGGGCAGCGTGGCCGCCTATAAGACGGTTGCTTTGGTGAAGGACCTATCCCGCTTCGCCGAGGTGCGGGTGGTTTTGACCGACGCGGGCGCCCGCATGGTCCCGGAGAAATTGCTCGCCCAAGCCTCGGGCCACGCCGTGGGCCGCACCCTTTTCAAGGGCTTCAAACCCATTGCGGCGGATACCCCCAGCGGTTCCCATCCCTTGTCCTTCGTCCCCCATATCGAATACGCCCGGTCCTCGGACCTGGTCCTGATCGCGCCGGCCAGCGCCGATTTCCTGGCGAAGATGGCTTTCGGCTTGGGCGACGATCTTTTGTCCACGATTTGCCTTTACGCCACTTGCCCGGTTTGGGTGGCGCCCGCCATGAACCAACATATGTGGGCGCACCCGGCGGTGGCCCAAAACCAGAAGACCTTGCGCCGAAGGGGCGTGCGGTTCCTGGGCCCCGAAAGCGGCCACCTGGCCTGCGGGGAAGTGGGCGAGGGCCGTTTCGTGGAACCCGCGGAGATCGTCGGGCAGGTGCGGGAAGTTTTCGCCTCTTTCCAAAGCTGGAAGGGCCGGCGGGTGCTGGTGACGGCGGGCGGCACCCAGGAACCCATAGATCCCGTGCGCATGATCACCAACCATTCCAGCGGCAAGATGGGTTATGCCCTGGCCCAAGCGGCCTTGAACCGCGGCGCCCGGGTCACGCTCATCAGCGCGCCCGTGAGGATCGCCGCGCCCCAGGGCGCGAAGCTGGTGGCGGTGAGGACCGCCGCCCAGATGCGAGGGCAAACCTTGAAAGCCGCCCAGGAAGCCGACGTCATCCTCATGGCCGCCGCCGTGGCCGATTACCGGGTGGCCGAGCCCTCGGCCTTGAAGATCAAGAAGAAATCCGAATCCCTCACCTTACGCCTTCAAAAAAATCCCGACATCCTGGCCGAACTCCTGGTTCGCCGCAAAAAGGGGCAGGTCCTGGCGGGCTTTTGCGCCGAGACCGACCACCTGGAAAAAAACGCCTCCCTCAAGTGGAGGAAAAAGCCGGTGGACCTGCTCATCGCCAATCAAGTCGGCCGGCCCGGGACGGGGTTTGAAAGCGATCGCAACGAGCTTTTGGTTTTTTCCCGCTGGCGCGCCAAGCCGGTCCGTTTGGCCCGGGATTTCAAAAGCCGCTTGGCGTCCCGGGTCTTGGACCTCATTGAGGAAGGGTGGGGAACCGGG
>DATKNU010000201.1:0-6178 GCA_035541195.1 bacterium | reverse complement strand
ATTGTAGGGATGTGTCCTCAAGATGGATTGCCTGAAACCAATCACGTTGCTTTTCGAAAATTGGCAGAAGAAGATTACCCGAGTAATTTTGAGTGTAGCTATGTCATGAGTTCAACGCCCGTTCATTCAAAAATCTACAGTTGGTGTGCAGAGGACAAGCCTCTATATGCTTATATTGGATCGGCGAACTACACTCAAAATGCTTTCGGTAATACTCAAAGAGAGACTATGGGGCTTGCAAATCCAAAAGATTGTCGAGAATACTTTGATTTGATTGAAAAGGATTCAATTTATTGTACGCATGGTGAAGCGGAAGATTTTGTTCAAATTTATAATGATAAAGAATACTACGGGCGAAGGATTCGAAAGTCTAAAGTTCCGGCGACCCCGAAGAAGAAAATAGATTATGCTTCCTTGCCTTATGCCAAAATCAGTTTGTTAGATAGAAAAGAAACGTTGCCGACTAGGTCGGGATTGAATTGGGGGCAACGACCTGAATATCGTCGGAATCCAAATCAAGCATACATACGAGTTCCGTCAGAGATAATCAAAAGTAATTTTTTTCCTGAGCGAGGAATGGATTTTACGGTATTGACTGATGATGGAAAGGTGCTCATCTGTAAAAGGGCCCAAGCAAATGGTAAGGCGATAGAAACGCCACATGACAATAGCCTAATAGGAGAATATTTTAGAAATAGATTGGGACTATCAAATGGGGCGTTAGTTACTGCGCGAGATTTGCGTCGATATGGGCGAACTAATGTTGATTTCTATAGAATTGATGACGAAACTTACTACATGGATTTTTCAAAGACAAGAAACTGATTAAAACCTAATGAAAAAGTTGTCAAGCCTACATATTACACTTTAGGCGATGCTTGCTTCTCTTGCCCTTTCCGCCGCTTGACCATCCGAACCGCCAGATTCAGCGCGGCGTCATTCCGAAAAGATCATCTTTCGAACCCCCACAAAAACACCCTCGGGGAGCAGGCGCTTCATGGTAATCAAGGCCTTGGCGGGCGCGCCCGCAGGATAACGAAGGCGAGGCCGGGAGGCCGTGATCGCCTTCAAAAGAAACCGGGCCACCTTCTCCAATCTCAATAGTTCCTCTTGAAACACTGAAACAAAACCCAAAAAGAAGGGGAAAGTAAAATAAGCCGGTGGTATAAATTGATGACCCTATGAAGAAAACCTGAAAATCAAAGGCGGATTGTCATGAAAAAAATATTATTTGTCCTTATCGCGGGGCTCGGGGGATGCCTGGTTTCTTGCGCGAGCAATAAGGCCCCCATCTCCAGTCCGGGAGGTTCCCCCTATCCCGCGATCATCGCCTCGATCAGCGATGTTCAGGGGGTGACTCAACCGGTTTCGGTGGAGATTGACAGTACCTCCAGCGCGATCACCGACGCGGCCATCACTCTGACCGGCGGGACCTCGCCTGTGCCGCTGAGTTGGCAAAATGACAGTCTAGTGGACGGTGTTTATGAGTCCTTTTACCTGTCCTCGGGTTGGACCTACTCCGCCGGAACCCAATACACCATGACGGTCATCTTCGGAGGTACCACTTACAGCGCGTCCGTGACGGCGCCGGGGGGAGTGGTCAAGAACGCCGGAGCTTCGGGCGTGACGTTAAGCTGGGCAGGGGGAAGCAATGATGACGATAATCTCACCATTGAAGTGAATCCCCCGTCTGGGGGCGGTTCTTTTTATGGCGGAATCAGTTCCCCTGTCACCTTTGGCAGCGGGCTCTTTACCTATCCCAACGCGGGGGACTACACCCTTGCGGTTCATTTGACCAACTCCCTGGCTTATAGTTTTACGGGAAAAGGTGATTCCTATTTGACCGCCAGCGACCAGGAAGATGAGATTTATTAAGAAATAAAAGAAAAGGGTCGGGCCTAAACATTACGCTTTAGCGGCACCGCACCTCGTCAGGCCTCATTTGGGCCTCTTCTGCCCCGTCCGCCGCTTGACCCTCCGGGCCGCCAGCCCCAGCGCGGCTTTATTCCGAAAAGATCATCTTTCGAACCCCCACAAAAACCCCCTCGGGGAGCAGGCGTTTCATGGTGATTAAGGCCTTGGCGGGTGCGCCCGCAGGGTAGCGCAGGCGGGGCCGGGAGGCCGTGATCGCCTTCAAAAAGACCTGGGCCACCTTTTCGGGCGGCAAGCCGGCGGCGATTCCCTTGGTCATGGCCTGTTCGGCCCTTGCGTTGGCCGCTTGGTACTCGGGCAAGGGATGGGCGGGGGTGGTGACGCCTAAATGGGTCTTCACGAACCCCGGTTCGATGACCGAAACCTTAATGGAAAAAGGGGCCAATTCGGCCCGCAGGGCCTCGCTGAAACCCTCCACGGCGAATTTGGTCATGGCGTAAAGGCCCGAATAGGGTGGAGAAACGTGGCCCAGCGCGGAGCCGGTGGTCAGGATATGGCCGGACCTTTGGGCGCGCATGGCGGGCAGGACCGCCTGGGTGACCCGCAATACCCCGAAGACATTGGTGTCAAACTGGGCCTGGGCTTCCGGGATGCTGGTCTCTTCCAAGGCGCCGCCCTGGAAGTTCCCTGCGTTGTTCACGAGAACGTCAATGCGCCCTTCCGCTTTGAGGATTTTGTCCACGGCTTTGCGGATGGAATCCTCCGTCAGCACGTCCATGGCCAGCATCGAAAAACCCGCCCCGTCCCCTTGGGGCCGACGGCTCGTGCCATAAACCTTGAAGCCCTTGGCGGCCAGAAGCTCGGCGGTGGCCTTCCCGATGCCCGACGAAGCCCCCGTTACCAACACCACTTTTTTCGATTCCATGACAGCCTCCCTCATAAATTTGGTCCGTCCACGCCTTAAGATGGAAAACACTTCCCGAAATCAAGCAACAGCTTGGGGTTGCCCTTCAGGCGCACCTTGCGCGTCAAAAGGGCCGCGAAGAGGTTGGCCTCTTTGCGCAGGAACTTGAGCCAGGTTTCACTGTCCGCGGTGACCGCCAAGCCCGCTTGGCCCTGGTGGCCTTCCTGCACGCTTATTCTCCGGTCGCGAATGATGACCGTGGCCTTGGCCGTCTCAGAGCCCGTGAAGGTGAAGTGGTAGACATGATCCATCCCCAGGGATCTACCGCGCTGGAAGGCCAGGGGCATTCCCCGTAAGAAAGCCTTGACGCTGGGTTGGGACGACAGGCCGTTGGAAACCCGCTTCACCTTTTTATGTGGGAAGCGCCGGGTCACGTATTCTTCCGCGTCCGAACCGGGAACGACATAGATCGTCTCCAACTTGGCCTGCAGCGGGCGTAGGACCTCGTCCATGAAGCCTTTCTTGTCGTCGAGGAAGGGGGCGATGACGTCCTCGCCGGCCGGGCAGACGGCCAGGCAATAGGCGGCTTTGTAATTGGCGCCGAAGGAAAGGCTTTGCCACTGGGAGACGGTCTCGGCGGGGGAGACCTTTTGGCCATAGTCCCGCCGGTTCTTGCTTTCCACGACGGTGTTGACCCAGTCGCCGAAGCCGCCCATGAATTCCCGGTAGTTGTGGGTGTAGCAGGCGGAAAAGTTGAAGTGCCCGTCGGTGCCGATGGCCCCCACCGGGCAGGCGGCCACGCAAAGCTTGCATTCCAGGCAGGGGTTGTAATCCAAGGGCCGGGAATAAGCGCTCACGGGCCTATCCAACACCAAGGTGCCCAGCAGGATGAAGTTGCCGAACTTGGGATGGATGACGTTGCGGTGGATGCCCATTTTGCCCAGCCCCGCGGCCACCGCCACTATCTTGTGCGAGACGACCCACATTTTGGACCCCCAACGGTCGGCTTCCATGGGGAAACCCACGTTGGCCGCGTTGGCGGCCCGGATCCCCATATCCTCCAGCCGCCGCACGAGCAAACGCACCGCGTGCTCGATCGCGTCGCCGGCCATGTGGAATTCCTTGTTGGCCAGGGAACGGGCGGGGGTGCGGATGTTTTCACGGTTCATGCGGCCCACCAGGCTCACCAAGCTTTGGGCGAAGGGAAAATGGGACAGGATCTCGGCGCGCTCCCCATCCAGGCTGGGGTCTTCCAGCGGCAAAAACCCCACGTCGTCCACCCCGGCGTCCAGGGCGGCCTGCCGAAGCCACTGGGCGTCGAGGATGGCGGGTGGGGAAAGCCTTGGTTGGCGCTGGACTTCCAAGACCGTGGGATGCAGGGGGGATGTCATGGCGTCTCCTTCGTTAAATGTAAATACATATATTTAGGGTTAAAAAAATTAGCTCTTGAGCGACAGCGCGGTCAATTCGTGGACGAAGCCCCGCATGGTGTCCCATTTGGTCTCGCCCAGGGAACTTTTAAGCCGGGCCTGGGCCTTTTCCCAATAGGGAAGCCCCGCCTTGAGGCTCTTGGCGCCTTTGGGCGTCAATTGATAGAGGCGCTGGCGGCGGTCCTCGCCCGGTTGGACGCGGATGAAACCCTGCTTGAGCATCAGGCTGAGGGTGCGGGTCAGGGTGGTTTGATCCATCCCCAGGCCGTCGGCCAGGGCGGACTGGTTCAAGTTGGGTGAGTAGTCGAGGACCATCAAGAGGGTGTATTGGGACATTTGCAGGCCCGTGGGGGCCATCTCTTCGGAGTAGATCCGGCTGACTACCCGGGCGGCCCGGCGCAAGTTGGCGCAGGCGCAAGGCAGGAGGGGAAGCGGTTTGGAAGCGTCCGGGTGGTTAAGCATGGAAGCAAAATATATGTAATTGCATATATTGTCAAGCTCAAGTTGAGGCAAAAACTCATTTTTGCTTGGTTGGCCTCTTCTGCCCCATCCGCCACTTGACCCTGCGGGCCACCCACGGCCCCGGGTGGTCATTCATATTGGGGCAATTGGATCTTGTCCGAGAGGTCCCGGCTGAAGGCTTGATTGGCGATCCAGGGGATTCTGAGCGTCTTCATCACCTGGTTCCTGAAAAAAAGCCCCAAGCGGGTTTTGGGGGCGAAGGCCCCGCCAAACCGAACCGCGGCCCTTTGTTTTCCCGCCACGAAAGGCCCGAAGAGGTCCTGGTAGCGCGAAAAGGCAATCGGATAATCCCCCTTAGATCGGTGAAGCTCCCCGGCGAGGGCGTAAGCGGCGGCCATGGCCAAGGCCGAGCCCTGGCCGGCCAAGAGCGAAACGCAAAAGGCCGCGTCCCCCAGCAGGGCGACACGGCCCCGGGACCAAAGCCCTTGGGCAGGGTCCATTCGGATCTGGCTCACCCGGTCGAAATAAAGATCGCGGCTTGAGTCCAGGGCGTCCAGAATGCGGCCGCATTCCCACCCGCTTTGCCCGAAGCGTTTTCGCAAGAGGGCCTTTTGCCCTTCCGGGAAGCGTTCCGCGCTCGTGCCGGGATCATCGTCGGCGAAGATGAAGATAAATAGGGTCCGGTTGCCCCGCAGGGTGAAGCGGCCCAACATTTGACCCACTTCGGTGAACATCACATAAACCAGCTCGTCCCGGGGTTCATAACCTTCGGCCTCAAAAGCCGCCACCTTATAACCTAAGTAGGTCTCGAAACGTTCCTGGGGGCCGAAGACCAGCTCCCGCACTCGGGAATGGAGCCCGTCGGCGCCGATCACTAGGTCGAATTCCCGTTCGGGGCCGCGCTCAAAGCAAACCCGGACGGCCTTTCGGTCTTGTGCAATGGATTTCACGCTGTCGCCAAAGAGGGCCTCGACCCGGCCCTCGATCTTGCCATAGATGGCGGCGGCCAGATCGCCGCGGGGAATGCTGACGAAACGGCCGCCGAGGGTCTTCATAAGCGCGGAGACGGGAAAGCCGGAGATTGGTTTGCCCCTTGGGTCCACGACGCGGACTTCTTCCACCAAGTATCCCTGGCGGGTCAGGTCGGGGACGAGGCCCATCCGGTCGGCCACGTCAAAGCCGGTGCCCCAAAAGTCGATGACATAGCCGCCCCGGCGAAATTGGGGGGATTTCTCGACCAGGGTGGGTTGGAAGCCGTAGTGGGCCAGCCAATAGGCGAGGGTGGGGCCCGCGATGCCCGCGCCTGAGATGAGGATCCTCATGGATAAACTATAAAAGGGAAAGGGGCGAAGGTCCACCCGGGCATTTGGGGGTCCAAATTTATTTCGGCTGAATGGGCCTCTTTTGCCCCATCCGCTGGTTCACTATTGGCCGAGCGCCCCAACTAAAGGTAAATTATTGACTTGTTTTCCCTGAATTTAGGAAACTCAAAGCGTTTGTGGCAAACCCA
>DATKNU010000200.1:0-9172 GCA_035541195.1 bacterium | reverse complement strand
CCTGACCTTGGCCCTGCTGGAGGGCCTTTTGGTGCGGGTGGGACGGGGTTTTTACGTCATCCCCCTCACCCAGATCCATAAATTCTCCCTTTGGGCCGACCGGCCCGAGAAACCGGTGGCTTCGCTGCCCCTGCCGCGCCTGCACTTGGCCGAATGGTTCGGGGTCGCCCGCGGCGGGGAAGGGAACCAGGTGGGCGTGGAACTGGAATCGGACAAGGGGCCCCTGCTCATCTTGGTGGATGAGATCCTGGGCAAGCGGGAAATCGTGCTGAAGGGCTTGAACCCCCTGATGGGATGCCTGAAGGGCGTGAACGGCGGGGCCATCCTGGGCGACGGGCGGGTGGCCCTGGTGCTGGACATCCCCTATCTGGTGCGGGACTTTTCCCGGTCCATTCTTGAATCGGGCGTGATGCGGCCCGCGGCCAAGGCGCTGGGATGAGCGCGGGCCCCTCCCCCTTGGCCGACCAACAGCTGGTCTTCCGCCTGGGGCGGCAGGTCTTCGGCGTGGAAGCGGCGCTGCTCTGGGAGACCTCCAGCCGGGTGGCCTTCACCGAGGTGCCCAAGACCCAGGGGAACCTAGAGGGCGTGACCCAGATGCACGGCAAGATCATCCCGGTGCTCAACCTGGCCGCCATCCTGGGGGTGAAACGCCGCCCGCCCTCGGGTGGCTTTGTGGCGGTCAAGATCCCCTGGCCCTCCGAACTCTTGGCGGGTTTCGTGGTGGATGAGGTGGTGGGGTTCCTGCGCACCGCTGGGGGCGGCGCCCGCCCCGCGGGGGCGGATTTTCCCTATGCCCGGGCCTGGGACGGGGTGGTGGCGCTTTTGGATATGCCGAAGCTGGTTGCGGACCAAGTGAATGGAGGGAAGGACCATGTTTGAGAAATTGAGCTTGAAGAACAAATTGTTCCTGGCGGCGGCCATCCTGGCGGCGGCCCTGATCGTGGAAGCCGGGGTGGGGCTGCAGGTGGCCAGTGACATGGCCGACAACCTCCAAAAGGTCTATGCCAGCAGCGCGCCCTTGAACAACCTCAAGCGGGTGTCGGACGCCTACGCCAACGGCATCGTGGGGGCGGTGGAACAGACCCGGGCGGGCCAACCCTGGGAGACGGGGCGCCAACAACTGGAGGATTCCATCAAGGCGGCCCAGGAAAATTGGGACGCCTACCTGAAGCCCAACGACATCAACCCCGACGAGAAGACCCCCGTGGCGATCGTGAACGCCACCCTGGGCGACAACAAGATGTTCCTCATGCAGCTGCGGGAGGCCTTTGAGGCCAAGGACGGCCGGTCCCTGGAAATCCTGGAAAGCAGCAACCTTTTCGCGGTGGTGGACCCCATCGTGGAACAGATGCAGAAGCTGATCGACCTGAAGTGGAAAAAATCCCAGTCGATGGTGGACCAGGCCCAATCGGATTACCGCCGGGCCTTTTACGCCATGTTGCTCTTGGGTTTGGTCAGCCTTGTTTTGGGGCTGGGGCTGAGTTTCTTCCTGGCCTTGGGGATCAGCCGGCGGTTCCAGGCTATCGCGGCCCAGTTGGTGGGCAGCGCGGACCAAGTGGGCGCCCTTTCCGAGAAGGTGGCCCGGGCCAGCGCCCGGCAGGCCAAGGGCTCGGTGGATTCCACCGAGAGCCTGCTGGCCACCAGCGTGGCGCTCTCCGAGATGGCTTCCCGCACCAACCGGAACGCCGAAGGGGCCACCCAAGCCAACCAATTGATGGAACAAACCCTGGGCACCATGGCCAAGTCCGACCAGGCCATGCAGGACACCCTGACGGCCATGCGCACCATCAACGAGAGCGCCGAAAAGGTCTACCGCATCGCCAAGTCCATCGAGGAAATCGCCCTGCAGACCAACATCCTGTCCCTCAACGCCTCGGTGGAAGCCGCCCGCGCGGGGGAACATGGCAAGGGTTTCGCCGTGGTGGCCGAGGAAGTGCGGGGCCTGGCCCAACGCAGCGCCCAGGCCGCCAAGGAAACCTCCGAGCTCATCGAGAACAACGCCCAGCAGGCTTCCCGGGGCATGGGCGTGGCCCAGTCCGCGGGGACGGCGCTTCGGGAAATGATGGATCAGACCCAAAAGGTGGCGGGTTTCTTGACCAGCCTCCAGCAAACCAGCCAAGAGCAAAGCCGGGCCATCCAGGAAATCGGGAAGATGATGGATAAGCTCGAGGCGGTCACCCAGGAAAACAACGCCAACGCCAAGCAGAATTTGGCGGCCAGCGAGGACATGGCCCATCAGGCCCTGGGGTTGCAGGGCGTGGTCAAGCAATTGGTGGGCATCGTGGAAGGGGAGCGCGGCCGGGCCCCGGGCCCGACCACGGCCAAGGCGCCCGCCCCGCCCCGGCCGGTTTCCTGGGCCGGATGGTTCGGGAAAAAGAAGCCCCGTCCGGTCCCGGTGGCCCCCGGGGTGGGGAACCTGCGGGTTTCCTGAGGCGAGGCTCGGTTCGGCATTCACTTCGAGGAGGGGATCATGGCAATCAGCATCTTAATCGTGGACGATTCGGCCACCATGCGGGGGTTCATCAAAAGGACCCTGCAGGCCACCGAGTTGCCCCTGGGGGACGTCTGGGAGGCCTCCAATGGACGGGAAGGCTTGGAACAGATGCGGGCCAATTGGATGGATTTGGTGCTGGCGGACTTGAACATGCCGGACATGACGGGCGTGGAAATGATCGAGCAAATGGCCCAGGACCCCATGCTTTCGGTGTTGCCCGTGGTGGTGGTCAGTTCGGAGGGCGATCAGTCGGTGCTGCATTCGCTGGCCCAAAAGGGCGTGCGGGAATTCATCCGCAAGCCCTTCCAGGCCCAGACCCTCAAGGACGTGATTGAGAAAACCCTGGCGACCGCCGAATGAACCCTTCCCCGAGGCCGATCATGATCCCGTTGAAGAAAGTGCTGCTGCTGGATCCGGATGAGCGGACGATGGAAAAAACGGCCCTGCGCCTTTCGGTGCTGGACCTCCAGGTCCTGAAAGCCGCCTCGGTCTCGGAGGCCCTGGGCCTTTGGGGCGAGGGAAACCCGGATTTGGTGGTGGCGGACTGGCCCCTGCCCGACGGTTATCCCGGGACCGCTTTTCAGGCGAAGCTGGCGCGCGGCGCCGTGCCGGTGGTTTTTTGCCTTTCCCCGGATGAAACGGCGCCCGTTCCCGACGGGTTGGTGACCGTCCCCAAACAGGACCGGCAAGAGTTGATAAACCTGGTGGGCCGCCTCTTGGCCGAGGTCCCGCCCCCGCCGGGAGGCGGGCGGGGCGACAAGCCCGCGAGGCAAATCCTCATCATCGAGGACTCACCGACCCTAAGGGGAATCCTGCGCCGTACCCTGGAAAAGGCCTTTCCTGCGGACGTCATCCGGGAAGCGGTGGAGGGCCGGCAGGCCTTGGCCGAAATGTCCCAGAAGAAGGTGGACTTGATCATTACAGACCTGGAGATGCCGGGGATGGACGGCGCCACCTTCCTGGGGCACCTGAAAAAGACGCCGCTTTTGGCCCGCAAACCCATTTTGATTTTCTCCGGCAACATCACCGAAGCCTTAGTGGAGCAAGCCGCGCCGCTGCCCAACGTGCGGTTCCTTCGCAAACCCGCCGCCCCCGAAAGGGTGGCGATGGAAGTGGCCCAACTGCTCGGTTCCTAGGCCGTCCCGCCTACCTTTCAATCAAAGCCTTTTTTCCTCCGGCCCGGCAGTCGGATTTCGGGTTGACAGGGGCGGCCTTTGGTTGTATATAACCTATTAGTTAAATAACCAAGAGGTTAACTATATGCCCACGGCCGCCCCCGACCAGCTCAGCGAGACCTTCCAGGCCTTGGCGGACCCCACCCGGCGGGCCATGGTGGCCCGCTTGTCCCGGGGGGAGGCCTCGGTCCAGGAACTGGCCAAGCCCTTCAAGATGAGCCTGCCGGCCATTTCCAAGCACCTGAAGGTGCTGGAAAAAAGCGGCCTCATTGAAAGGGGCCGGGTGGCCCAAAGCCGCCCCTGCCGCCTCAAGACCGCGCCCATCAAGGAGGCGGTGGAATGGATGGAGCATTACCGCAAGCTTTGGGAAGAACGCCTGGACCGCCTGGAGGATTACCTGAATCAATTACAGCAAAAGGAGAAAGCGCATGACCGCCACAAAAAATAAGGGCAAGGAGATCCGTTTGGAGCGCCTTTATGACGCCCCCGTCAAGAGGGTCTGGGACGCCTGGGTGGAACCCGACCAAGTGGCCCAATGGTGGGGCCCCCGGGGCTACACCATCACCAGCCACCGCAAGGACATCCGCACCGGCGGCCTGTGGCACTACACCATGCACGGCCCGGACGGGGTGGACTACGTCAACAAGACGAAATACTTGGAAGTCGTGCCCTACGCCAAGATGGTCTACGACCATGGCGGCAACGACGAGCAAAAGCCGCTCTTTCGAGTTACCGTCACCTTCCAGGAAACGGCCGGGAAGACCCTCCTCAACATGACCATGGCCTTGCCGACGCCTGAGGCCGCGGACCAGACCCGCGGCTTCATCAAGAAGGCCAACGGCAATTCCACCTGGGACCGCCTGGCCGAGTACCTGGTGAAAAGCGCCTCGGGGAAGGAGGTCTTCGTCATCAACCGCTCCTTCGACGCGCCCCAGGCCTTGCTGTTCGACCTCTGGACCCAGCCCGACCACCTGGCCCGCTGGATGGGGCCCAAGGGATCCCAAATGAAGGTCCTCCGCAGGGACTTCCGGCCGGGGGGCGAGAGCTTCTATTCCATGTCCATGGGGGAGGGCGGGCCGGTGATGTATGGGAAACTCAAGTACCTGGAGATCGCGCCACCCGAAAGGCTCGTCTATCTCCAGCAGTTCAGCGATGAGAAGGGCGGCACGGCCCGCCATCCCATGGCGCCCACCTGGCCCGAGACCATGCGCACCACCCTGCTGCTCACCCCCGAGGAGGGCGGGACCCGGGTGACCCTCCTCTGGGAACCGGTCGACGCCGCCGACGCGGAGATCGGGACCTTCGTGCAGGGCCGTTCGGGCATGACCGGCGGTTGGACGGGTTCCTTCGACGCGCTGGAGGAGTACCTGCAAACCCTGGGAGGGCAGGCATGAGGGCGAAGCGCCGGGTCCGGCCGGCCAAACCCCGCCGCAAGATCACGCCCTTCCTCTGGTTTGACCATCAGGCCGAGGAGGCGGCGAGGTTTTACGTCTCGCTCTTTAAAAATTCGAAAATCACCGGCTTAACCCGCTATGGCGCCGCGGGTCCGGGCCCTTCGGGAAGCGTGATGTCGGTGACCTTCCGGTTGGAGGGGCAGGACTTCATGGCCCTCAATGGCGGGCCGGTTTTCAAATTCAACCCCGCCATTTCCCTTTTCGTGGATTGCCGGACCCAGGGCGAAGTGGACCGCTTGTGGGACCGATTGTCCCAGGGCGGGCGCCCCGACCGCTGTGGATGGCTGCAAGACCGCTATGGCCTTTCCTGGCAGATCGTGCCGTCGGCCTTGAGCCGGCTCTTGGGGGACCAAGACATGGCCAAAGCGGCGCGGGTCATGAAAGCCATGATGGGCATGGACAAACTTAACATCGCGGGGCTCCAAAAAGCCGCCGCGGCCAAATCTTAGGAGGGGCTCATGCCGGCGGAATTGGGGAATTTCGAGAACAGGCCGCATTCCAAGGATTTGGTTTTAAGGCGCCTCGTGAAGGCGCCCCGGGCCTTGGTCTTTGAGGTTTTCACCAAGGCCGACCACTTGGCCCAGTGGTGGGCGCCCAAGCCTTTGACGGTCCCCCGGTGCGAGGTGGACCTGAGGCCCGGCGGGATTTGGCGCTACACCTTCCGCGCGCCCGAAGGCTGGGAACATGATTGCGTGGCCACCTACCGGGAAGTGGAGCCGCCCCGCCTCTTGGTCATGGAGGCTTCCGCGCTGGACCCAAGCGGCAAACCCTTTTTCCTGTTGCGCCAAACCGTGGAGTTGGAAGCGCGGGGCGATGAAACGGCGCTGACGCTGAGCTTCAAGGTGCTCCAGGCCCATCCGGGTTCCGAGCCCATGCTCGAAGGCATGGAAGCGGGCACCCGGATGACGCTCGACAACCTGCAGGAGTATTTAACGAAGATCGTTTAACCAAGCGGCAGGTGCATTCGCGCCTGAAGGCGGATAAGATAGGGGCCGCGACCCCGTGCGGGAAATCCCGGACGGCATCTTTTCTTGGAGGTTTCGAATGATTTTGAAGATTTTGGGCGCTTTGGCGGCGGTGGCGGCGATATTCCTCTTGGCGGCTTCGTTTCAACCTTCCCAGTTTACCTTCACGCGTTCCATCACGGTGGACGCCCCGGCGAAGACCTGTTTCCAACTGGTGAACAATTTCCATGAATGGGAAAAATGGTCGCCCTGGGCCAAGATGGACCCCGGCATGCAAGCGGCTTATGAGGGCCCCTCGTCCGGCGTGGGCGCCACTTACAGCTGGGAAGGGAACAGCAAGGTGGGGGCGGGCAAGATGACCTTGGTCAAGTCCACGCCGTTCAGCCTCATCGACATCCAATTGGAATTCCTCAAGCCCATGAAGGGGCAAAACCTGACGGAATTCACCTTCGCTCCAGAGGGCCGGGGAACCAAGGTCACCTGGACCATGAGCGGCCCCTTGAACTTGGTGGGGAAGGCCTTTCACATGGTCTGCAGCATGGACAAGATGGTGGGGCCGGATTTTGAGAAGGGGCTCGCCCAGCTCAAGGCCCAGGCCGAGGGCGGGAAAAAGTAAGACCGATTCTTAAAACAGGAGGGAAGCGATGAAGAAAGGAAAAGGTTGGGCCTATACCATTGCCCGGGTTTTATTGGGGCTCATTTTCTTCGTGTTCGGCTATGGTTACTTCTTCATGAAGATTCCCCCGGTGGACGCCTCCACCCCCATGGGGCAAATGTTCCTGGGATTCAAGGCCAGCGTCTATTTCTTGCCCTTCCTCAAGGGCGTGGAGGGCACGATGGGGCTGCTGCTCTTGACGGGCCGCTACGTGCCGGTGGCGCTTTTGGTGCTGGCGCCCATCATCATCCAAATCGTGCTGTTCCACAGCTTCCTGGAACCCTCGGGCCTGCCCCTCGCCCTGCTCAACGTGGCGTTGGCGTCCTTCCTGGCTTGGAACCATTGGGACAAGTACCGGGTTTTGTTCGAGGACTGATTAAACCGGCGGGTTTTTCTTCCGTTCCAATTCTTCCCAGCGTTTCATCAGGCCGTCCACCTTGGCTTTCTCAAGGTCGACGGCCTTTTGATTTTCCAAAAGCTTGGGGACATTGGCGGCGATGGAGGGGTCCTCCAGCTTGGCCCGGGCGGCCTTCAAGGCCGCTTCGGCGGCTTCCAAGGCGGCTTCCATGCCTTTCAGTTCCTTCTCTTCCTTGGAGGTGAGGGGGTTTTTGGGTGGCGGCGGCGGGGCCACCGGGGCCGCGGGCGGCGCCGCCGGCCCCTTCTGTTTTTGCTTGGCGATTTCCGCTTCCCGGAAGGCTTCCCATTGGGCGAGGTCCGCGAAAAAGTCCGCGTTGCCCTTTCCGTCCAGGGCCAAAATCTGCTTACTCACCCGGTCCAGCAGGTAACGGTCATGGGTCACCAGGACCAAGGCCCCGGGGAACTCAGCAAGGCTTTGCTCCAAGACTTCCAGCGAGGGAATGTCCAAGTCGTTGGTGGGCTCGTCGAGGAATAAAAGATCGGCGGGCCGCAGCATGAGCCGGGCGATCAGGACCCGGGATTGCTCGCCCCCCGAAAATTCCCTCAGGCGGCGGTCCAATTGGTCCTTGGCGAAGAGGAACCGGGCGGCCCAACTGGCCACGTGGATGGGTTGGCCCTTGTAGTGCACGTAATCGCCGGTCTCGCAGAGGGCGCGGCGAAGGGGCTGGTCCAGGTCCAGTTGGTCCCGGTGCTGGTCGAACATGACGATGCGCAGCTGCTCGGCCTGCTTGAGCGTGCCCGAGTCCGGCGGGAGCTTGGCGGCCAAGAGCTTCAAGAGCGTGGACTTGCCCGAGCCGTTGGAACCCAAGAGCCCCAGTTTGTCGCCGGGGGTCAGCAGCAGGTCCAGGGGCCCGAAGAGCTTGCGCCCGCCCAGGCTTTTCACGACCTTGTCGGCGGCCACCAGGCGCTTGGTTTGCCGTCCGCTTCCCGAAAAGTCGATGTCCACGCTCTTGCCCTGGGAATTGCGGTACTTGAGCTCGTCCAGCTCCCCCATCAAATCCCCGGCCCGGTCGATGCGGGCCTGCTGTTTGGTCTGGCGGGCCTTGGGGCCCCGGCGCAGCCACTCGATTTCCCGGCGCACGGTGTTGGCCACCGTATCCTCCCGCTGGGCCTGCGAATTGAAGAGGTTTTCCCGCTTCTCGAGGAACTGGCTGTAGTTGCCGGCGTTGCTGAAATAGCCTTCCGGATATTGCTTGTTGAGCTCGATGATCCGGTTGCTCACCTTTTCCAGGAAGCGGCGGTCGTGGGTGACCACCAAAAAGGAAAAGTTCAGGGTTTCCATGAAGTTTTCCAGCCAGAGGACCGCTTCCAGGTCCAGGTGGTTGGTGGGTTCGTCCAACAGCAGAAGATCGGGTTCCCGGAGCACCTGGGAAAGGATGGCCAGCCTTTTGCGCCAGCCCCCGGAGAGCTTGGCCACCGGCTGGGTGGGGTCCGTGAAGCCCGCGTCCTCCAGCCCCGCGTCCACCCGCATGTCGATTTCGTAGTCCTCCAGCCCCAAGCCTTCCAAGGCGCGGCGCAGCGCCCCCTGCACGTCCAGCCCCCCCGCCTCCTCGGCGAAATGGTCCTGCTGGGCCAGGTAGCCCACCCGGAGCCCCTTTCGCACCGACAGAAGCCCCTCGTCGCTCTTTTCCAACCCCGCCAAAATTTTGATCAAGGTCGATTTGCCCGAACCGTTGGGGCCGATGAGGCCCGTGCGCTCGCCCTCAAAGAGGCCGAAGGACAGGTTCTCGAAGAGGGGGCGGTGGCCGTAACTCTTGGACAGGTTTTGGCAACTTAAAAGGATGCTCATGGGGTCCCTTCTTGAAATGGAAGGGTAAGGATAAGGGACGGAAAATTAAAAACAAGCCCGATTTTCAAGGGTCCGGAGCCCCCCGGCCGCCCCGGAAAGCCCTGGGAAGGGCGTCGAAGGGGGTTATAATGCGCGTTGAAGAGTTGGATTCCAACCCATCGGGGGGATTATGGTCCTTATTCGCGGCGTGAAAAGGTGGATGACAGCGCTTTTGGTGGGAAGC
>DATKNU010000199.1:0-4978 GCA_035541195.1 bacterium | reverse complement strand
CCGGGCAACTTTTCGGGTTCCGCCTGCCCCCCAATATGATAGCCGACCCCGACACGGGCAAAATGGCCCAAGCGGCCGTCATCGAGGCCTATGAGGCCCTCAAGGCCAAGGCCGCCCAGCAAGGCTGGCACCTCATCCTGGTCTCGGGCTATCGTTCCTATTGGCACCAAGTGCGGGTCTGGAACGACCGCTACCTGATCGTCTCGTCCGATGAGAACCTGCCCTTGGAAAAACGCCTCCGGGCGGTCATGGCCTACGTGGACCTGCCGGGGCTCTCCCGCCATCAATGGGGCACCGAGCTTGATATTTCGGAAGAGAGCCTGCGGGGGCAATTGCTGCACCCCTCCGACGACCTGCCGCCTCGCATCCGCGACTTCTACCAATGGATGGACGAAAACGCCCCCTTGTTCGGCTTTTGCCGCACCTACAAGGGAGGCCGGGGCTTGATCCAGGACGAACCCTGGCACTGGAGCTACCAACCCTATTCGCGGGTCTACAGCGCCCAATTCGAGACGATCCGGGATTTCAGCTTGATCCAGCAGGACAAGGTGAAGGGGTCGGACTACATCCTCAAGCATTTCCAATCCATCTATGAGGGATTGGAAAACTCGGTGGACCCGGCCTGTTGCCGATAAAAGGCCATCCATCAACAACAGTTAAAGGGATGTTCCTATCCCGACCGCTGTCGCCGGGCCCTTGGCCCCCCTCACGCTTCGCGGGGCTTTTCGGGGGATTGGTGCCTTACGGTTGGGCGCCGATGAGCAGCAACGGATAAGGCGAGACGGCGATCTCCAAGCGGTCCCCCAGCTTGAAGGGAAATTCCAGGTTGGCCCCGTCGAGGAAGATGCGGCCCTGGCGCATGTAGGACACCATCCGGATTTTCTGGCGCGCCCCCACGATTCCCCCCAGAAGCCGGCGCTTCCCGAACTTGCGGTGGTAGGCTTCCCGCACCACATATTGGTAGCGGTCCGAGAAAAGGGGCAAGCGCTTCCCGCCCGCGGAGAAAAGCGCCGCCGTGGACCCCGCGGCGGGGCCGATCCAAACCCCGCTGGAAAGCTGTTCCTCGGCCCGGCCGCCCACCTCCAAAATATAACGCGAGGTGCCGGCCGGGTTTCCCGCCGCCACCAGGATTTCGTTCAAGACCAGCCAGGGATTGGGCCGGCCGTTGACGGCGAACTGGAGCCGGGCGATCCGCCGGGGGCGGACCCGGCCTTCCAGGTAGCCGTCCAAAAGCGACGGAAAGCCCTTCTCGTCGCATCCGCTGAAGCGCGCCACGCTGTGCCGGGGGTCCGAATTGACCCCCAGCAGCGGCACCCGGCGAAGGTGGTGGGACACTTCCAGCAAGGTTCCGTCGCCGCCCACCGATACCACCAGGTCAAAACGCCGGTCCAGCTGCCGAAGCCGGTGGATTCGGTAGCGCAGGACCTGGGTGAGCTCAAAACCGCGGGCCAGGAGCCGCTTGCGCACCGAGGCGAGGCTGGCATGGTGCCGCTCGTGGCTTTCCCGGAGCACGTCCCAATAATCGCCCTTCTTGAAATGGGCGGCGATCTTGCGGGCGGGCAAATTGCGCGTGTAGGCGCTTTCCTTGTAAACCACGAGGGCGCGTCGTTGGGGCATTGGGGTTTCCTGTCTAGTGGAGGGACGAAAGGCCGACCCGGATCATCATGACCGCGTAGGCGGAAAGCAAAAGCGCCGCCAACTTGGAACTCACCCGGGCGCCGGCCTCCCCCATCCATTTCATGAGGCGGGCAGAATAACCAAAAACAAGCCAGGCGATCAACAGGTTCAGGATGAGGCACAGCCCCACTTCCAGGGCCGAAAACCGGTCCCGCAGGAGGATCAAGGTGGTCAAGACCGCCGGCCCCACCAAGAGGGGGATGCCGAGCGGCACCACGCCCGCGCCCTTGGCGCCCTTGCCCAGGCTCATCTTTTGGTCCCAAACGACGTCGCGCAGCGCCACCACCAGGATGAGAAGGCCCCCCGCCACCTGGAAATCCCCGGTCTTGAGCCCCAAGGCCGAAAGCACCAAGGGCCCCAGGGGGATGAATAAAAGGCCGACCAACCCGGCGGTTAAAACCGAGTAACGGAGCAATTCTTGGCGGGGCCCGGGCTTCAAATCCGAGGTCATTTGGATGAAGGAAGGCAGGACGCCCACGGCGTCCATCGCCACGAAAACCGGAAGAAAAAGGCTCAAAAGGTCGGCGAAGGTCATGATTTCTCCTTAAGCCATCTTACCGCCGGGAACCGGCCCCATAAATAAAAAAGCCGGGCGGCCTCTCGGCCGTCCGGCTCGCGAAACATTAAAAATCACCATCCCGGGTCATAGAAGACACAATCACCCGACGTGGTGTCCTGGAGGGTCGCGCCCACGAAAGACTGGTCATAGAGATAATAGGGCGTCGAGTCGTTGCGCACCCGGAAGACAAAAGTGGGAGAATCATACGCGTCGCCCGAGCTGGTGAACTGCATCCAAGCGTGGCCCGGCACCGTCCCGCCCTGGAGCTTCACGCAGAAAACGTCGTTGGCTTGGATGGCCGCCGTGGGGGCCCCCGCCGCGTCCTTGGCCGCGCCGCCGTC
Organism: bacterium; assembly: GCA_035541195.1. Taxonomy (GTDB): domain Bacteria; phylum Oederibacteriota; class Muellerivitia; order Muellerivitales; family Muellerivitaceae; genus Muellerivita. Next base: position 2,401 of record DATKNU010000199.1, on the reverse strand, counting down.
GACGTAGAATTTGCTGTCCGGCGGGACGCCGTCGAAATTCGCGAAGGGCCCATTGCCCAAGTAAGCGATCGTGGCGGTCTCACCGTCCCAACCGTCCATCAAGTCGTAAGTGCCCGTGCAGGAACCGCTCTGGCCTTGAATGGCCTCCCAATTAATGTCAAAAGTGTCAGGCTCGGATTCATATCCGTAAGTCGCATAGTAGCCGTTGAAGTTGAACAGCCCGCCGCCAGCCTCCCAGCAGGAAAGGGTTTGGCTGGGGGGCATCGAGTAACAACCCAAGACCAAGGAACCCAATTCCACCGTGATGATCGAGGCCGTGGGGTTGATGGCCGCCGCGCCGATGCCCAGGGGCTGTTTCGTGTCGTGATCCACCAATTCCAGCGACAAGACCGCGCCCTGGAGGCTGGTCACGCCTTGGATGACGAAGTTCACCGAACCATCCTGGGTGGAAGTCGAGAAGGGCCCGTAAGATCCCGTCACCGGGGCCACGCCCGGGGCCACCACGCTGTAGAGGATGTCGTTCTTGGCCGCGCCCAAGAGCGAAGCCTTGCCGGTCTTCGGCAGGGGCACCGAGACGCTCAGGTTGGTCACCCGGGTGGGTGAGATCAACTGGTTTCCTTTGCAACCCCAGAGGATGAACAGGGGCAGGAAGAAAACCACCGCGGCTGTTTTGTACTCATTCCATTTCATGATGAACCCCTCGTCTTTTTTGATCCGAAACACTTTTAGCCGCCCAACCCAACCCAGCTCAAGGCACGTAGTAAGTTTCCTCGCTCAGTCCGCAGTTCGAATAACCGTTGGTCGTGTCTTGCAGGTCCACGGTCCCCACGTCATAGCTGTAATAGGGCGTGGAATCGTTGCGCACCCGGAACGAGAAGGTGGGCGCGGTCTGGGCGTCCCCGGCCGAGTTGAACAAGACCCAAGCGTGGCCCGGCACCGTTCCGCCTTGGAGCTTGATGCAAAAAACGTCGTCGGCTTGGATGACCGTCGTGGGCGCCTGGGCGGCGGCCTTGGCCGCCCCGCCGCTCGTGTAGAATTGGGCGTCGGGGGGAACGGTGTCGTAATTGACCATGTAGGGGGCGCCGTCATTGTTGCCCAGGTAGGCGATGTTCTTGGCGGTGCCGCCGGAGCCCGTCCAAGCGTTCACCAAGTCATAATTACCCGTACAGCTCTCCGTGGAATCCAACAGGCTGACCCACTTCATGTCGAAATTGGAGAGCAGGCCCAGGCCGTCATAACCCACATAGGCTTGGTTGAAGTTGATCGAACCCGTTCCGTTGAAGCCGTAAAGGCAGGAAAAATTCGTGCTGGGGGCGACCGAATAGCAATTGCGCACCAAGGAACCCATCTCGATCGTCACGCCGTTGTCGATGCTGGCCAGGGAGGCGGCCCCGATGCCTTGGGCATAGCCGGAGGTCGCGTCGTCGATTTCCACCGAAAGGATCTCGTTGGGCCCCACCGGGATGTTGTTCAAGGTGAAGCTGATCGAACCCGAACCGTAGTTGGTGTAAAAGTCGCCCGCGAAACCCTCGATCGGGTCCGTCGCGGGCCCGGAAATGTTGTAATAAACCGCGTCCTCACCCGTGCTAAAAAGCTTTGACTTGATCCCCGCGGTCGAGAGCGAAACCCCCAAGTTCACCACGTGGGTGGGCGAGACCAACTGGTTGCTCTTGCAACCCCAGAGCAAGACCAGGGGCGCGAAGACCGCCGCGAAGACGATTTGGTATTCTTTAAATTTCATTTCCGACTCCTAGAGCTTGATCTCGTAATTGGTGCCAACCTGCCAATAGTTGTAGAAAATGTCGCCCAAGGGGCCGCCGCCGATGGACCCGGCGTTATGCGCCACGATGTAATCGTAGCCCGCCGAGAACTTGAGGTCCGAGACCGAATCCAAGGGGGCGACCAGGGTCGGCGTCAGGCCCAAGAGCAATCCCCCGCCGTTATAGTCGGCGACGTCGCTCTGGGGATAGTCATTGGGGAGGATGTACTTGGCCAAGGCGCCGATCGTCAGTTGCCCGATGGCCAAGGAAGGGGCCACGTAAAAACGTTGTCCCAGCGAATTGTGGGGCTCCGTCGCCAGGGGCGAACCCACGGGATTCGACCGGCGGGCCGGCGTGAAAAGTTGCGCGCCGATCTCATATGAGAATCCCTTCGGGTCCTCATAGCTGAAGGAGGCGTCGACGTTGGGCCCTTCCTGGATGTCGTTGGAGCCGTTCAAGGTGGTGGGCAGGAAATAAAGGGCCGTCAAGCGGATGGCGCTGGACTTGTTGTCGCCGAAAGCCTCAACGCGGTTCAGCCCGACGAAGAGCGAGTCGCCCAAGGCTAGGTCGGGGATGGAGAGCGTGTTGTAGGAGCCCGAGAAAAGGTAACCCGCGGCCACGCCGAACTGCTCATTGCCGCC
>DATKNU010000198.1:0-3355 GCA_035541195.1 bacterium | reverse complement strand
GCCGCAGCAGCCCGTGATCCACGAGCACGCACGTCAGCCGGTCGCCGATCGCCCGGTGGAGCAGCGTCGCCGCCACGGTGGAATCCACGCCGCCCGAAACCCCGCAAAGCACCCGGCCCTTCCCCACCTTTTCCCGGATTTCGGCCAGGGCCACTTTCTCGTAAGAGCCCATGGTCCAGGTCGGTTTGGCCCGGGCGATCCTCAGCACGAAGTTTTCGAGGATCCGGCTTCCCTTTTGGGTATGGACCACCTCGGGATGGAATTGGATCCCGTAAATTTGGGTCTTCTCGTCATAAGCCGCCGCGAAGGGGCAGGTCGAGGTGGAGGCCAGGGTCTTGAAGCCCTTGGGGATGGCGGTCACTTGGTCGCCATGGCTCATCCAGACGCTCAGCGTCGGGGGGAGTCCCGCGAAAAGGAGCTTAGATTGCTTGATATGAAGGGGGGCGAGCCCAAATTCCCTTTTGGAAGCCTTTTGCACCCGGCCCTTCAAGGCCTGGCTGATGAGCTGCATGCCGTAGCAAATCCCGAGGATCGGGATGCCGGTCTTGAAGAGGGCCTTGTCCACATGGGGCGCGCCGGGGGCGTAAACGCTGGCGGGCCCGCCCGAGAGGATGATGCCCTTGGGGTTTTTCTCGAGGATTTTGGCGAGCGGGGCGTTAAAGGGCAAGATTTCGCAATAGACCTTGGCTTCCCGCACCCGGCGGGCGATCAGCTGGCTGTACTGGGCCCCGAAATCCAAAACGATGATCAGGTCGTGTTTCATGATGGCTCCAAAAGGATAAAACAATTCACCGCAGAGGCGCGGAGACGCGGGAAACCATGGCCAGAGACCTTATGAGAAGCACCAGGAGAAATTTTTAGACGAAGCCAAAATTTACAGCGTCTCTGCGTCTCCGCGGTTCAGGCCTTAATCCATGTAATAGTTGGGGGCTTCCTTGGTGATGACCACGTCATGGGGATGGCTTTCCTGGAACCCAGCCGGGGTGATGCGCACGAATTTCGATTTCTTCTTGAGCTCCGCGATGTCGCGGGAGCCGCAATAACCCATGCTGGAGCGAAGGCCGCCCACCAGTTGGAAGACCAGGTCAGCGAGGGATCCGCGGTAAGGCACCCGGGCCTCGATGCCCTCGGGCACCAGTTTCTTGGTCTCGGCGTCGTTTTCCTGGAAGTAGCGGTCCGCGCTTTTGCCCTTCTGCATGGCGGCCAGGGATCCCATGCCGTGGTAGACCTTGAACATGCGTCCCTGCAGGTTGATGACGTCCCCCGGGGATTCCTCGGTGCCGGCGAAGAGGTTGCCGAGCATCACGGCGTCGGCGCCAGCCACCAAGGCCTTGGCGATCTCGCCGGAGTACTTGATGCCGCCGTCGGCGATGAGGCCGATCTTATACTTGCGGGTGACCTTGGCGCATTCGGCGATGGCCGAAACTTGGGGCACGCCCACGCCCGCCACGATGCGGGTGGTGCAGATGGAACCCGGGCCCACGCCCACCTTGACGGCGTCCACGCCCAGATCGGCCAGGGCCTTGGCGGCCTCGCCGGTGACGATATTGCCCGCGATGAGATTGAGCTTGGGGTATTTCTTTCGGATCATTTGGACGGTCTTGAGCACGCCTTCCGAATAACCGTGGGCGGTGTCCACCACCACCACGTCCACGCCCACCTTGACCAGGGCTTCCACCCGCTCGTCGGTGTCGGCCGAAACGCTGACCGCCGCCCCCACCCGAAGGCGCCCGCGCTCATCCTTGCAGGCGTTGGGATACTTGATGCGCTTGTTGATGTCTTTAATGGTGATGAGGCCCGCCAGGTTGCCCTTCTTGTCCACCACCAGCAGTTTCTCGATGCGGTGCTGGTGCAGGGTTTCCTCGGCCTTTTCCAACGTCGTGCCCTCGGGCACGGTGACCAAGTCGTCCTTGGTCATGACGTCGGAAAGCAGGGTTTCAACCTTCTTCACGAAGCGAAGGTCCCGGTTGGTGACGATGCCCACCAATCGGCCGTCTTCCTGCACGATGGGGATGCCCGAAATGTGGTAGTGCTTCATGATGTTGAGGGCGTCCGAGACCCGCTTGCCGGGCGAGAGGGTGATGGGGTTGCTGATCATGCCCGCTTCGGAGCGCTTGACCTTGTCGACTTCCGCGGCCTGGACTTCCACGCTACAGTTCTTGTGAACGATGCCCAAGCCGCCCTCCTGGGCCAGGGCGATGGCGAGCCGGGACTCGGTGACGGTGTCCATGGCGGCGCTGATGAGGGGGATGTTGAGCTTGATGCGGGGGGTCAGGTAGGTGGAGACATCGGTTTCGCGGGGGAGCACGCTCGATTTTTGGGGCACCAGCATCACGTCGTCGTAGGTCAGCGCCAGCTGCAGCTTATCCACGTTTTCCATCGGGCCGGGTCTCCTTTAAAGAAGGCGCTACTATAAGGCGGGCTTTAGGGGCTGTCAACGGGAGCCCAAGAGGCTTTTGAAAGGATTCATAAGATTTTGAAGCCAAATTCAAAGGCTATTTCTCTCGGAGTCATTGCGAGGAGCGGTCTATGCGACGAAGCAATCCCAGTTCATGGGTTGTGGTCTTGAAATCTTAGCGAGTTAAAGGCCGGAAGTTAAATCTTTCCATTTGCGGTTCATTCCTCGGACTAGGTCGATCTTTTTTGTCGCGACCCGCCTTTGATTTGCTTTTCTCTAGCAATGGCATTAATCGCGTCTTCAAAAACCTCGTAATAAACCAATTTGTCCGCGTTGTATCGTTTGGTAAAGCCGCCTTTTAACTTCAAACGGTGTTCCGCCATTCGCTTGGGAAGGTCGCGGGTCACGCCGGTATAAAGAACCGTATTTGACTTGTTGGTCGTGATATAAACGTAAAAAGGCATATTAGCGCCCAGGAACTGGGATTGCTTCGTCGCTAAAAGAGCGGAACGACGCTCCTCGCAATGACGAACATCTTCAGTGCCAGTCGGCGAACTGGGCCTGGTAACCCGCGATGTTCTTCAGGTCTAGGAACCAGCGCACGTGGTCGGTCAGGGCCGTCATGTAGCGGTCCTGGCTCATGACCTGCGGTTCCCAACCCCGGTCGGCCTTGAGCTTGTCCAATTCCTGGATATGGGCCACATAGAGCTGGTCCGGGTCGTCGTTGGGGAAAAACTCGCTGACCAGGTATTCCAGCTCCTGGTCCTTGCCGTCCCAACCGTTGGTGGAAAACCAGACCCCGTTGCTGAAGACCGTCACGTAGGAAAGCACGGGCTTGAGCTGGCCGGGCATCTTGATGATCTCGGCGTAGGTGGCGGCCTCGGGCTTCATCTGCACGTTGAAGAAGTTCGGCGAGGGCAGCTGGGGCACGGTCATCTGCATGAAGTTGTTGAACTG
>DATKNU010000197.1:0-9642 GCA_035541195.1 bacterium | reverse complement strand
TCTCCATCCATCCAAAGACCCGAGGGCAACGTGGTAGCTCCTAGGTCCCCCTTGGCGACAAAACTGTAGCTATAGACCCCGGGATTGGAGATGTAGCAAAAACCAGATGGCCGTTCGATGGTGAAGCCCTTAAGCTTGGCTTGCTGCAAAGCGAGCTTTTCGCACAGAGGCAGGGCCTGTCGCCAACTGAGCCTGGGGTATTCGGAGATATGACCGGGATGAAGAGTCTGGAGCTGTTGGTCGAAGGTTTTGTAGGGAAAGAGCTTTTCCATGACCTTGTCATAAACCGCCCCACAATTGAACATGACCCCGGACCAGGCAAAGATGAAAAGCAGGGGCCAAAACCAAAGCCCCCCCGCCCGATGCAGGTCGCAATTCAACCGAAAGGTCCCTGCCCGCCATTTCACCCACCAAGCGGGCTTCCAGCGACGAAAGAACCCGCTAAGCCCCAAGGGCAGGGTAAGATAGAAGCCCACGAAGCAATCAATGGTCCAGACGACCGCTACGTAGCCGACCACCGTATCGCCGATATCCCCGATGAAACAGCTTTGGTGCAGGTTCAAGACCCAAGATTCCCAATTAACACGGCTAAGCTTGGTAGGCCCTTCGCAAATACCCCGGCCTAACTCCTTCCCGGTATAGGGATTCAGATACAGCATGTTGAACCCCAGATCATAGGGTTTCCCGGTTTTGGGATCCGTGTGTCCCCCACAATGCACGCCCACCTGATCGGGGTCGGGGGCCACGTTGAAATACCAAGTGGCGCCCTTGGGCCCAATGATTGCATCGGCCTTTTCGGCCAAGGTGGCGTAATCCAAGGGCTTTTGTCCAGGTTGAGGGCGGACATGCAATTCGGGATTGATCAGCCTGTCCAACTGAGGACTAAACGCGAGAATAGAACCGGTTAGGCCCACGACGGCCAAAAAGGCCGTCATGAGTAGTCCGGTCCAGCGATGCTGGAACACCAAGTAATTCCGTATCTTCAAAGCGAAGTTCATAGTTATTTCTTTCCGCTTCGCTTAAAGCTCAAGCTTTACGGAACTACGAATATTGAAGGGCTCGCCCGGCCCGCTCATATACACCGGGGGATACCAATAGGTCGTATTCGTGAGATTGTTCACGTTCACTTGGAACGATGCTTTGGTTCCGTTAATGGTGCAATGATAAGCGGCCATGGCGTTCAAAACGGCATAGGCAGGAGTGACGACATTCGCCCAATAGGGGTGATTGCCGGCATCCAAGAAGGATTGCCAATTGTTCCCCTGGTCGTGGGCTAGGCCCCCAAAGCCGAATTGGAACCCTTTGGCGAAACCCTCCTGGACCTGGTAAGTCGCCCAAAGACTCCCCGTGTTCGGTGAAGTACCGTTCAGCGATTTGCCGTCCAGGCTGGGGGTGTTATTCGTGTCATTCTTGATCACGCTTTGCATGTATGAATAAGAAGCGATCAACTCCATGCCGGGAAACAGTTCACCGGTAAGGTCTGTCTCAAAGCCCTGGGTTTGTTGTTCGCCGATCAAGAGCACGATCCCGCTGTTGGGCGGGAAATTCGGGTCCGGTTCAGTCAGGTTGTTCTCGGTCAGCTGATAGACCGAGGCGGTCCAGGAGAACTTTTTATCGAATTGGGTCTTTACCCCGAATTCCCATTGATCCGTGCTGACAGGAGGGGCGTTCTGTCCATTGGCAAGGGTGCCCCCTTGTCCGTTCCCGTAATTAAGCGAATAGGACCCATAGAGACTGAGTTCAGTCACCGGCTGCCACAAAAGACCAAACTTGGGCGTCAATGGAGCGCCGTCCGCCGTTTCAGGGTTGGTGGAGAACGGCCCATCGGCATTGGAATAATTTTCCACCTGATAATTGATATAGGCCCCCAAGCCCGCAGTGGCGTGAAGGTTATCCAGGACCGTGATCTGGTCCTGCAAATTCAAGCCGAATTCATCCTGCTCTTGCCGGGACGCGAGGTCGTTGGCGGGGTCGATCCCCGTCACAGGCCAACTGTATGTCGGGTTGAAAACATTTTGGGGGATGGACGGAACTCCGGCATTCAGGCTCCAACCACCATGCTCATTAAGATAATCCCCGCCCACTAAAAAATTGTTCTTGACCCCGAAAATATTGATGTCGGCGGTCCAATTGAGATAGGCCTCGTGGGAATAATGTTCGAAACCGTAACCCGGCAAAACGAATAATGTTAAATTCCCTGACGCGTCCGTTTGGCCGTTGAGGCTCTCGAACACCGGGGTGTTGTCGTTGACATAATGGAACCGGTAACCCGCGTCGACCTTGAGATGATCGTCGAATTTGTGGGTATACAATGTTTCGACCTCATATTCCCAGTCCAAACCCTGGTTGGCTTGAGGGTCCGCGAAATTGCTGCCAATCGGAACGTTCACCGGACGGCCATCCGGGCCAATGGGAAACCCAGAGGGAAAAACGTTCGTTCCGGAAATATAGCTCAACTTTAACTTGAGGTCATTTTGGTTGTCCGGGATCCACTCCAGGTCCGGATGGAGATAAATATCATCCTGGCGGACGAATTGAATAAAAGAGCCATCGTTCTCGTCGGTGAAGTTCAACCGGTACAAAAGGGATTTGTCCGAGGTTAGGGGACCGGTCAGGTCCACAATGGTCTGGTTCAGGCCGAAGGACCCAAAATTGTAGGTCAAAGAATAGGCGGGCGTGTCGGAGGGATTCTTGGTGTTCACGTTGACCAACCCGCCAGGTTCCGTTTGGCCGTAAAGGGCCGAACTAGGTCCTTTGTCGATCTCGATGTTGGCGATATTACCCATGTCATAAGGCATGCCGCTTAATTCACCCTCATCCTGCTTGAACCCATCCACATAGGTCCAATCATTGTTGTCATAGCCGCGAATGATGACCTCATCCTTGTTGAAAAAACCGTTGCTTCCCATGACACCGCTGACATTCTGGACGGCATCGATCAGGTCAAGATCAACTTGGTCTTCAATGACATTCTGGGTGACGACTTGGACAGAACCAGGATTCTCCATGATCGGCGTATCCGTTTTGGTGCCGCTGGTGGACTTACCCTGGTAGTAACTGTCGTTTTCACCGGTGACGACGACAGGCGGCATTTGAACCGCATCCATTGTCGAGGCCGTCAAGGTATTCGATGCGGGATCGGCTGCCATTCCCGTTTTTTCTTGCGCTTGGATTCGGCCGGCAAATCCCATCCAGCTGTTCACCAACAATAAAAGCAAGGCTACTTTTGTAAGCGTTCGCATTTTTCCTCCACGAAAAAGGCAAAAATAAAATGAAAATGAGTTGAGTTGCGGATCGAGGAGCGGGCAAGAAAAATCGAAATCGTGGTATTCCCCCTGGCGGAAAAACTAAAGGGAAAAACCAAACAGACATGGCAACCATGCCCGCCGATCGATTGAATTTTTAAAAGGGGGGTTAAGCTATTCTAGGCGGAGGCGAAAGGGGGTTCTGTTCCCAGTTCCTAAAAACAAAAAACTTAAGACTGACTTTGCCAATAACAGGGGAAGTCACTGGCAATTGTGCAAAAACGACCCCAAACAATTCGGCCTTGACGGCCTTGGCGATTGGATTTTTCGGCTTATCCTCATCCCCAACTTTTTGCTTTTGGATGAACAAGCAGAGCCGACAAGGGTGGTCGCCGTCAAAAGTTTTGCTGACGGCACCGCAAAGATGGTCCGTTTTGGAATAATCAATGATCATGCCGGACCAAGCGATCGATTGCAAAACCAGCCATTGGCCGCCGGTGGCCCAAAAGAGCAGGAGAACAACAGCTATTCGTGCGGAAAATTTCGATCGATCCATTGCTGGTACTTAAAACCACTCCATGGAATTTGTCAATGGCCATTGAAAATCTAAACGGTTACAGCCTGAAAAAAGATGAATTAGGCCCAGACAGGATGGAAATCCGGCCCTTGCCCCCAAAATGGCTTCAGAAATAAACTCGCAGAAACCCAAAACAGGCCCCCTACATTCCAACCCTTCAAAGGGTAAACAGAGGCAGGAACTGTTTTTTTTCCATGTCATAACCGTGTCATTCCCGGCCCGTTTTTTTGAGTTTTTGTCCGTTTTGACTGCCACTGACCGCCAAAATAAAAAAAGCCCCTGCCCGAAAAAATTTTCGAGCAGAGGCCTCTAAAACTGGCTAGGGACAATGATTTTACTGCACCTGCACTACTCCTACCTGACATTCAGGCGGATACAAAATGGAGCTGGGGACCGGGCTTGAACCGGCGACCTGCTGTTTACGAAACAGCTGCTCTACCAGCTGAGCTACCCCAGCGTCGAACCTACAAGGTGAGTCGCACGTTTTGGGAGTGTCCATTTCATAGGGAAATGGACCCCCAGCGTCGACTGAGGACCGTTAGGTCCGTCCTGTGTTGAGCCTACCAGGCGAAACACAAGGTTTGGCGTCCCATTTCATGAAAGAAATGGGACCTACAAGGTGAGACGAGGGGGAAGTTTACCGAGCGCTTCCCCGCCCGTCAACTTCTTAAAACCTTTACTTGATGATCTCCAACTGGTCCACCGCGATGGTGGCCTTGACCGCCGTTTTGGGCTGGAGGTTAAAGCTCTTCACCGCCGACAAATCCTCGGGGGCGCCCTTCACGGCGTCCGGCGGGGTGTAATAGGGATCCAGTTTGAAGGACGCCATGGGGATCTGGATGGTTTCCCAGCCCGTGCCCTTGGTCGAAGGGGCGTCCGCCGTGTATTGGTTGTTGTTCTTGTCCTTGAAGGCGACGCCCAGGACCACCGGCACCTTGGAATAAACGGTCATCTGCAAAGCCTGGCCGCCGGTCCAATCCTGGCCGTCCCAGGTGTTGCCCGTATGGTAGAACATGCCGCAATAACCTCCCTGCACCTCGTTGAAGCTGATCACCAGGAACTTGGCGCCCGGCTTGTTGGAATTGGGCTTCACGGCGTAGGAAAAAGTCGATCCGTTGGAATCCGCGAAGGTCCCGCCCGCCTTGGGGTCATCCGTGGAGAAATCCTGGATCACCAAGGGGGCTCCCTTCGCCACGATGGGCGCCGGGGCGGCGGCCGCGGAAGCCGACGCCGCGGGCGATCCCACGCCGTCGGTGGTGATGGGGCCGATGTTCACGACCGCCGAACCCACGATATGGGTGCCGAAACCGATCTTGCCCACTTGGCTCAAATCCTCGGGGCTACCCTTGACCGCTTCGGGGGGCTGGTAATAAGGATTCAGCTTGAAGGAGCTGATGGGGATGGTGACCGCCGTCCAGGAGGCCGAGGGGACGGTGAAGTTCACCGTGTAGCTCACGTTATGCGCGTCCTGGATATCCATTTGGAGTTCTCCGGGCAAGGAGGCCTTGGCCATGAACTTGAGGTTGGCCGACTTGGAAAGGTCCGCCGCCGTCGCCAGATTGTGCCAAATGCCCGCGTAGCCGCCCTGCACCAAGGTCGCGGTGATTTGCACCGACTTCTGCCCGCCCTGGGGCCCGTCGGCCTGCAGGACGTCGCACTTGGAGCCGTTCGAGTCGGCGAAACCGCCCACATCCTTGCCCGGAGCGATGGCGCTCCAGTCTTCCACGTTGCCGGCGTAAACCGGGGTCGCCACCAGCGCCAAAGCCAATATCGTTTTGCGGATCATGCCCTCTCCTTGTCGGCGAATGATTTGTCCCATCCTCAAAGCACATCCTCCACCCATCCCAAGACCATCAACTCCACCGCCACCCAAACCAACGAATAAACCAGGAAGGCGAAAATGGAATGCCGCCCCCCCATCACGTAGTTCCCCATGAAGGAGAAAATCGCGAAGTTCAGGAACCAGAGCAAAAGGCCCGTCCGGGCCAGGCTGAAATTTTTCATCCCATCCTCCTTAAGTGCGGCTCGCCGCCGATTTCAAACTCATCGTCAGGATTTCCTCGACCGAAGGCTTGGGCCCCAGGGCCTGGACCGCCGTCAAAACCGCCCGGCGCGCCTCGGGCGCCGAGTAACCCAGCGCCAGCATGGCCTGGAGGGCGTCCCCCAAGTTCTTCGTGTCCCCGCCCAGGGCGGCCTCCGAAGCCAGGGCGCCCTCCCCGGAAAGTTTGGCGACCTTGTCCCGGAGTTCCAAAATCATGTGTTGGGCCGTCTTCTGGCCGATGCCCGGCGCGCTGCGCAGGGCCGCCAGGTCCTCCTGCACCAGGGCCCGGTAAAGCTCCTCCGGCGTGAAGGCCGAGAGGATGTTCAAGGCGGCCTTGGGGCCGATGCCCGACACCGAATTGAGCAGCAGGAAAGCCTGTTTCTCCGAGTCCCGCTTGAACCCGTAAAGTTGCAGCGCGTCCTCCCGAACGTGCAGATAGGTTTTTAAAAGCACGGTCTGGCCGGCCGCCGGAAGGTCTTGGAATGTCTTTTGGGACACCGTCAGCTCATAGCCGACGCCGTCCACGTCGACCTCCACCCTTTCGGGCGACTTCAAGGACAGGATGCCCTGCAAAAAAGCGATCAATCAACACCTCGAGAAAAGTCAGGAGTGAGAAGCCCGAAGTGGGGAGTTGCCGTCAACTTCCAACTCCTAACCCCAAACTCCTAACTGCCCGCCAGGGCGGTTAGTCTTCCAAAAACTTCAAGTGCACCAGGATGTGGAGCAATTCCTCCACCTGGGTCAAGGCCGGCACGTCCTTGTTTTGGGTGGCGGCGTACCAGAAGGAAACCACGTTCTGGTCCAGCCAAATGCCCTTGCTCTCGAAATCCTCGTCGATGACCAGGGCCTTGTAATGGTGCTCGTCCAATTCATTGTCCGAGAGCGGGCTCTTCATGCCCGAGGCCTTGAGTTTGATGTGTTCCTTGGCCTGGTTGAAATACTTCTGGTCCTCGGCGGTCAAATTCTCGAACACCACCTGGGCGGCCTCGGGGTCGATGGCGTCGATGATGGAACGGTCGATCCAAACCCCCAAGCTCTCCTCGTCCCACAGGTAGTCATGCCCCTGGTGTTCCAGGGCCACCATGGGCTTGCCGCTGTCGGGGCTGAGCTTGTCCGTCACCCCCTTGTTGATCGAATCCCTCAAAAAATCCTCGGCGGTCACGTTGAACTTCTCGTCCACCGGGTAGCCGCATTCCGGGCAGTACCGGGCGCTGTCAAAAAGCTTGTTGCGGCAATTCTTGCATTTCATGATCGTCTCCTCGCGTCTTAGTCCGGAACCTATTTCCGGTTGTCCTGGATCTTGCCTTGCCATCCGCCGCCCCCCTGGGCGTGCGTGAGGGCCACCGCCAAGGCGTCGGCCGTATCATCGGGCTTGGGCGTTTCCGCCAACCCCAAAAGCAGCTTCACCATCTTCTGCACCTGCCCTTTGTCCGCCTGCCCGTAACCCGTTACCGCCTGTTTGACTTCCGCGGGGCGGTACTCGAATACCGGCAGGTCGGCCAAACCCGCCACCAAAACCGCCACACCCCGGGCCTGCCCCACTGCCATGCCGGTCGTCACGTTCTTGGAGAAAAAAAGCTGCTCCAGCGCCAAAACCTGGGGTCGGTGCTTCTCCACCAGGGCCCTTAAGCCCTCGAACAACATCACGAGCCTTTTTTCCACCGGCATGCCCGCCGGGGTCGAAAGGGTCCCGCCTTCCACCATCCTCCAACGCCCGGCCGTCTCCCGGATGAGCCCGTAACCCATCCGGGCCAGCCCCGGGTCCACCCCCAGGATCAGTCGGCCGGGGACCGGCCGGCGGTCCGGAGCGGCCTTCGAAGACCCGGCCGCGCCCCGCTTGCTACTTGTCAAGCTTCGCCATGATTTCTTCACTGATGTCCGAGTTCGCGTGCACGCTCTGAACATCGTCATGCGCGTCCAACATGTCGTACAACTTCAGGAAGGCTTCCGCCTTTTTCTCGTCCAAAACCACCAGGGTCTTGGGCACCATGCTGACTTCCGCGCTTTCCGTTGGAACCGGCTTCTCGTCCAGGGCCTTTTTCACCTGATCGAACGCCTCGGGGGACGTGAGGATCTCGTAAAGGTCGGCCTTGTCGGTCTTCAGGTCCTCGGCCCCCGCGTCCAGCACCAGGGCCATCAGGTCGTCCTCGCCGATGGCGTCCTTCTTGACGGTGATCACCCCTTTTTTGTCGAAGAGGAATGACACCGAACCCGATTCCCCCATATTGCCGTTGTACTTGGAAAAAATGGACCGAATGTCCGCCGCCGTGCGGTTGCGATTATCGGTCACCGCTTCCACCAGAATGGCCACCCCCGCCGGGCCGTAACCCTCGTAAAGCACTTCTTCCAAGGCCGTGGCGGCTTCCGCCCCCGTGCCCTTGTTGATGGCGCGCTTGATGGTGTCGGCGGGCATGCTGACTTCCTTTGCCTTGAGCAGGATCGTGCGAAGCTTCAAGTTGGTGTCCGGATCCCCCCCCGACTTGGCCGCCAATTGGATTTCCTTGGAGAGGCGGGAAAAGACTTGGCCGCGCTTTTGGTCGAGCGCCCCCTTGTACCGCTTCACCTTCGCCCATTTGCTATGTCCGCTCATGTCCTAAACCATCCTGGAAGATATGTAAAATCTTGCGAAAGCCCTCAGAAATTTTTCGTTTTTTAGGCCCATAAGCCAACCTGCCCGAATCAAGGGGGACCTAAGGGACTGAAAAACCGCCCTTTCCGGGGCTCGGATTATGCCCTAAAACAAGAAAAGGCCGCTTTCTTGGAAATCAACCCAGGAAAACGAACCTTTATTAAGACGAAATTATAACCCCTCTTCAGGCCGCCAGGCTAGAAAAAATGGGTGTTTTTTTGGCGAAAGCAGGGCTTCTCTTCAAGATTAGGAGCTTTCGACAAACTATCTATGAGGTTCTTGAACAATTCTCTGCAAAAGGGCCTTAGCGTCTTCCTCGAGAATAGTTAAAGCCGGTTCTTTGACGAATCGGTGATCATCCTCTTCCTGGCACTTGGGAGGGCGTGAATCGCCGAGGGAAAACAAAAAATTCAAGGTTAAATCTTTGGCTTCTCGGGTTCGCCGATGTTCCAAGGCGTCTTGGATGGCTTCGGCCATTTCCTCGAAATGTTTACAGGCGCGGTCCGAAGCGATCAGGTTAAGTTGGCAGGCGGATTCGACATCTTTTAAGACATCGTCATTATTTACAACCCGGTTAATCCCGATGGTTCTCGCCACTGGGTCGAAAGCCACCTCCACTTCCTTCGTCAAATTGGGTCTCATTAATACAGGAAAGGGTGAATAAACTCCGGGTTTTTTCCGAAAAAGAGCCTCCACAAATACTGTGGTGGCGCCATTCGCAACGCCTTTAAGATGAACGACAAATGTTTGGCTAGTCCCATCCAGAATACTCATCAACCAACCAGTTGTCGTGTCCGGTTGACCGCCGTTTTCATCATCTCCGACATCCTGCTGTTCAACCGATGACAAGGGAATCTGCGAAAGTCCACCATAAGGCCAATTTTGTTCACCTATTGAATTAGGAGCCAAGGCAGGATCGGACCCCAACATTCGTCCTTTGGAATCCTCAATATAAATTTGCGCCGGCGGAGTTCTCGTATCTATTGACAAAACACTTTGATGCCAGCGGTAATTGTTTGGAATATTTACATTTGTCGAGGAAGAGGCAGTGGACGTCGCGGAAACCAGAACAAAAACACACGACCAAAGATTTTTAATTCCCATGGTTAAACCTCCTGATGTCGATTACGGGCGGATACTGGTCTAAATA
>DATKNU010000196.1:0-7737 GCA_035541195.1 bacterium | reverse complement strand
ACCTCATCCAATCCATCATCGCCATCGGATCGGGCGGGGTCTCGGGCAAGGGCTACCTGCAGGGCACCCAGACCCAGCTTTCCTTCATCCCCGAGCATCACACGGACTTCATCTTCTCGGTGGTGGGCGAGGAATGGGGTTTCGTGGGCTGCCTGGTGGTGTTGGGGCTTTATTACCTGATGATCCAAAAGTCCTTTGAGATCGCCCGCAAGGCCCGGGACCGGGAAGGGGCCCTCTTGGCCCTGGGGCTTTCCAGCATCTTCGCCGTGCAGATCGTGGTCAATGTGGGCATGACCATCGGCATCCTGCCCGTGACCGGGCTCACGCTTCCTTTCATCAGCTATGGCGGCACGTCGCTGGTCTTCAGCTACGCGGCCATCGGCATGCTCTTGAACATCTCTTACGCCAACCGGCGCCCGGTGCTGGTCGGCACCCGAAGGGGGTAAGGCGTTTTCGCCGCCAAGCCCGCCAAGGACGGCGGAAGATAAGGGTGTCGATATTGGTGGGCCCAATCTTTTTGGGTTTTCTTGGCGAACTTGGCGGGGAGATGGGTTTTTGCCGGGTCGTTTGATGTTTTGATATACTCGCTTAATTTGAAGGGGGAATCATGGCGGCAAAAGCGGCGAAACCGAAAAAAAATGAAGTTTTGACTTGGCGAAAGGGTTGGATGATTTTCGCCGTCATCTGGGTGGCCACCTTCGCGCTGGTTTGGGGCCTGCGCCAGATTTTTGTCCCCCGGGAAGAACTGGATTGTTATGCCCGGATCCAGGTTTTCCAGAAGGCCGTGGACCAATGGAACGCCCTCCATCCGGACCAGGCCATGACCGAATCCCTCGACCCCGGCAAGGGCCTGGATGAGGGCAAATTGGTTTCGTCGGGATTGATGCCGGTCCAAACCTACGACCACGACCGCCATTATTACTTCATCGACAAGACGCCCCATGGGCTCAAGGTCAAATGCAACAAGGACGAGGATAACCCGCTGATCCTCAAACTGACGGGGGACACCCTGCTGGCGGTGATCGTCTTCGTGATTTTTTGCTCGAGCCGGGGATTGGTTTTGTTTAAGCCGGTTTCCTAAGGCGGCCAAGATGGGCAATGGGCTCAAGCGACGACTGGAAATCATCCGCCTGGCCCTGGGGGATTCCCGCTGGTTCCCGCTTTTGGCCCTGTTCCAGGGTTTGGTGTTCCTGCTGCGATGGATCCCGCCGGTGCCGGGAACCGAGTTTTTGATCCGCGTTCCCTGGTACGCTTGGGCCATCGGCTGGCTTTTGTTGCTTTGGATTTCGACGCTGGAATATTCGCTGGAACGCAAGGGGCGGTTTGACTTCACCTCGATGAATTTCTTCAAGTCCTACCTGGACTTCATCACGAACCAGGGTGGGGCCCTTTTGGCGCAGTCCGAAAGCCCGGATTTTTACGCGAAGGTGAGCGAGTGGCAGAGGCAAGTCGTGGAAGGCATCGCCATCGGCTTGGGGCCGGCGGAGTCGGAGAAATTCTTCCAGAAGATGGATGGGCAGTTTCCCTTAGGGGAAGCTTATCGGCGGCTTAAGGAAACGGGAAGTTCCGAAGCGCTTTGCTTGGCCCTTGAGGAGAATTTGAGGGAATTGCGGGGCCTTCGCTTGAGGTTGACCGGCCCCGAAAAGCAGGAGATGGAAGTCCTGGAACCTGGCGCCGAGTCGTTCGATGGCCGTAAGGTCAGGCCGGTAAAACAGATTGGCGGCTCCGAAAGAAGCCGAGTTTAAACCTAATTATCTGGGGGAATGAAATGTCCGAAGTGCTCATTGTCGGTTCGGTCGCCTATGACGGCCTGAAAACGCCCTATGGTTCCACGCCGCGTACGCTCGGCGGGGCGGCCACCTATTCCAGCCTGGCTTCCTCGCTTTACGCCAAGACCCACATCGTGGGCGTGGTGGGGGAGGACTTCCACAAAAAGGACCTGGCCTTGCTCAAGGCCAAGAAGATCGGCTTGGACGGCCTGGCGCGCGCCAAAGGCAAGACCTTCTTCTGGAAGGGCTTCTATAAGAAAGAGGACATGAACATCGCCTATACGCTCAAGACCGACCTGAACGTCTTCGCGACTTTTGACCCCAAGATCCCCGAAAAGGACCGCAAGATCCCCTTCCTGTTCCTGGCCAACATCCACCCGGCCCTGCAGTACCGGGTCACCCAGCAAATGAAGCGGCCCAAGTTCATCCTGCTCGACACCATGAACCTCTGGATCAACATCGCCCGCAAAGAGCTGTTGAAGGTGATGGGTAAGGTCGATTTGATGGTGTTGAACGACCAGGAAGTGAAGCTTTTGACCGGCGAGGCGCATTTGAAGCAGGCCGCCCGGGCGATCTTGAAGATGGGCCCCAAGCGGGTCATTGTCAAGAAAGGCGAGCATGGCGCCATGCTCATCGGCCCCGAGGGCACCTTCCTGGCCCCGGCCATGCCGCTGGACCGGGTGGTGGACCCCACGGGCGCCGGCGACACCTTCGCGGGCGGATTCATCGGCTACCTGGCCCGCCAGGGCAAGGTGACGCTGGACAGCCTCAAGCGCTCCATCGTGGTGGGGAGCCTGACGGCCTCCTTCACGGTGCAGGAACTCGGGGTCAAGGGCGTGGCGGGATTGAGCCTCGCCAAGGTCAGGGCCCGGGCCAAAGAATTTTATCGATTCGCGAGCCTTCCCCCCGTAAAATTGTAAGCCAACCCAACGCCGGGAAAACCCAAGCGCGCAAGGCCCGCCCTTCGCGCTTGTGCTTTATCCGCCACAAGCGAGACGCCATGGCCTTCCAATTCGAGTCCAACCTCATCAAAAAATTCCCGCCCTATATTTTCGCGCGGTTGAACGCCGAAAAACTGGCGGCCCGCCACAAGGGCGTGGACGTCATCGACTTCGGCATGGGCAATCCGGACAACCAGACGCCCCAACCCATCGTGGACAAGCTCATCGAGGTCGTACGGGACAAAAAATCCCACCGCTACTCCACCTCCAAGGGCATCCCGGCCTTCCTGAAGGCCGTGTCCCGTTGGTACGAGCGCAAATACGACGTCTCCATCGACCCCAAGACCGAGGCGGTCTCGGTCATCGGGTCCAAGGAGGGCTTGGCCCACCTGGGGTTGGCCCTCTTCAACCGGGGTGACAAGATTTTGGTGCCCAACCCCACCTACCCCATCCACCACTACAGCATCATCATCGCGGGCGGGAAAATCGTGTCGGTGCCCATCATCGAGGGGCCGGACGCCTTCTTTAAAAACCTCGAAAAGGCCTACAAGAAATCCGCGCCCAAACCCAAGGTGCTCATCATCAATTTCCCCCACAACCCCACCACGGTCAGCGTGGACCAGGAATATTTCAAGGACATCGTGAAATGGGCCAAGAAGCACCAGGTCACCGTGGTGCATGACCTGGCCTATGCCGACATCGTGTATGACGGCTACAAGTCGCCCAGCTTCCTGTCGGTGAAGGGCGCCAAGGACGTGGGCGTCGAGGTCTTCACCATGTCCAAGTCCTACAACATGGCGGGCTGGCGCATCGGCTTCGCCGCCGGCAACCCCAAGATCATCGGGGCCCTGGCCAAGATCAAAAGCTACATGGACTACGGCATCTTCACGCCCATCCAGGTGGCCGCCATCACCGCCCTGGACGGCCCGGAGGAGAACCTGCGCAAATTGGCCGCCGTTTACCAGGAGCGCCGCGACATCATGGTGGCCGGCATGAACCAAATGGGCTGGCCGGTGGACAAGCCCCGCGCCGCCATGTATCTGTGGGCCAAGATCCCGCCCAAGTTCGCCAAGATGGGCTCCCTGGACTTTTCCATGATGCTGCTGAAGGAAGCCGGCGTGGCCGTGGCCCCGGGCACGGGCTTTGGCTCGCTGGGCGAGGGTTATATCCGCATGGCGTTGGTGGAGAACAAGGACCGCAGCCGCCAGGCCCTGCGGAACATGAAGAAGTTGTTTTCGTAAAAGCCAGCAACCGATTTGAACCACGGAGTTCACAGGGTTACACAGAGTAAGGCTAAAGCCTAAAATGCGAATCAGATTTACCCTGTGGAACTCTGTGGTTAAAGATTTTTGAAAGTGGAGAAGAAAATGGACATTGCCGCGCGGATGAAGCAAATCGCCCCCTCAATGACCCTGGCCATTGACGCCAAGGCCAAGAAACTGAAGGAAGAGGGCCAGGACATCCTCAACTTCGGGGCCGGGGAACCGGACTTCAACACCCCCCAGGTCGCCTGCGACGCGGCCAAGAAGGCCATCGACGAAGGCCACCATAAATACACGCCCGCGGCGGGCACGCTGGAACTGCGCAAGGCGGTGGGGGACTACCTCAACCGCGAGTACAAGATCCAATACTCACCCAACGACATCGTCATCTCCAACGGCGCCAAGCACTCGCTTTACAACGCCATCCTGGCGGTGGTGAATCCGGGGGACGAAGTCCTCATCCCCTCGCCCTATTGGGTGACTTACCCGGAGCAGGTGAAGATGGCCGGCGGCGTGCCGGTTTACGTGGAGTGCCCCGAGGCCGACGGCTTCAAGCTGACGGCGGCGGCCTTGAAGGCCAAGATCACGCCCAAGACGAAGGTGCTCCTGCTGAATTCGCCCAGCAACCCCACCGGCGCCGTGGTCGACCGCAAGACCATGGAAGGCATCGCCCAGTTGGCCTTGGCCCACAAGCTTTGGGTCATCTCGGACGAAATCTACGCCAAGCTGGTTTACGGCGAGGAGCACGTCTGTTTCCCGACCCTGTCCAAGGAAGTGGCGGCCCAGACCATCCTCATCAACGGCATGTCCAAGGCCTATGCCATGACGGGCTGGCGCATCGGCTACATGGCGGCGCCTTCCAACGTCATCAAGGCCGTGGCGGACTTCCAAAGCCACTCCACCTCCAACCCCGCCTCCATCTCCCAAAAGGCCGCCGTGGCGGCCCTGACGATCCCGGACGCCGAGATCCAGAAGATGGTGGCCGTCTTCCAAAAACGCCGGGACATGATCGTGGAGGGCCTCAACGCCATCCCGGGCATCAAGTGCCTCAAGCCCGCCGGGGCCTTTTACGTGTTTCCCAACGTGAAGGGGCTCTTCAAGCCCGGCCGGGCCAATTCGATGGAGCTCTCGGACTACCTGCTGGAAAAGGCCCAATTGGCCCTGGCGCCGGGCATCGCCTTCGGGGCGGAGGGCTACCTGCGCCTTTCCTACGCCACCAGCGAGAAGGTCATCGAGGAAGGCCTCAAGCGCCTGAGGGCCGCCGTGGCCTCCTAGTCGGGCGTTGAAAAGGCCCCTTTTTTCCGTTACTATTTCCATCCGTCATAGCCGCCCGGGTTACCCCAGCCCGGGCGTTTTTATTCCAATGGGAACCAGGAGCCTCGGGCGCAATGGCTGAAAAATCCGTCATTCAAATCGGCTTGGTGGGCTTCGGCAACGTGGGCCAGGGGCTTTACCGCCTGTTAGAGAAAAACCGGGTCCTCATCGAGGGCAAGATCGGGGCCCAGGCCAAGATCAAGAAGATCCTGGTGCGCGACATGGCCAAGGAACGGGAAGTGGCCGTGCCCGAGGGCATGCTCACGAGCAACTGGGAAGACATCCTCAACGACCCCGAGATCGACATCGTGGTGGAGCTGATGGGCGGCTACGAGCCGGCCCGCACCTGGCTGCTGGAAGCCATGCGCAAGGGCAAACACATCGTCACCGCCAACAAGGCGGTCGTGTCCGTGCATTGGGACGAGCTCATCCAAACCGCCCGCGAGCAGAAGGTGGACATTTATTTCGAGGCCGCGGTCTGCGGCGGCATCCCGGTCATCCAGGCCATCAACGACGGACTGGCGCCCAACAACATCACCTCCATTTACGGCATCGTGAACGGCACCACCAACTTCATCCTGCAGAAGATGACCGAGGAAAAGAAGACCTTCAAGGAAGCCCTGCTCATGGCCCAGAAGAAGGGCCTGGCGGAGGCCGACCCCACGCTGGACATCAACGGCATGGACGCCGCCCATAAATTGGCCATCCTGGCCTCGCTGGCCTTCTCCAAGCGCGTGAAGGTCGAGGACATTTACGTGGAGGGCATCGAGCGCATCACCGTGCAGGACATCGAGTTCGCCAAGGAAGAGTTCGGCCGGGTGGTGAAGCTTTTCGCCATCGCCGAGGTCGAGGGCGACGAGCTCGAGGTGCGGGTCCACCCCACCCTCATCCCGGACGACCATTTGCTCGCGAAGGTCGACGGGGAATACAATGGCGTGCTGGTGACCGGCGATTTCGTGGGCACCACCATGTATTATGGCCTGGGCGCCGGGCAAAAGCCCACGGCCTCGGCGGTCATGAGCGACCTGATCTACGTCAGCCGCGCGGTGCACGACAACGTGGCGGGCGAGACCTCCAACAGCTGGTTCCTCAGCGACAACCCGCTGGTCAAGCGCCTGCGCAAGATCGGGGACATCAAGTCCCGCTACTACCTCAAGTTCAGCGTGGTGGACCAGGCGGGCGTGCTTTCGGCCATCGCCCGCATCCTGGGCGAGCACCAGATTTCCATCGCCTCGGTCATCCAGAAGGAGCAAAAGAAGGGCGACAAGGTGCCCGTGGTCATCGTGACCTACGAGGCCGTGGAGAAGAACGTGCAGGAAGCCCTGAAGAAAATCAACGGCCTGCCCTTCGTGCGGGAAGAGACCCTCCTCATCCGCATGGACCGGGGGGAATAATGGCTTATTGGAAGGGCCTCATCGAGGAATACCGGCCTTACCTGCCGGTGACCGAATCCACGCCCGTCATTTCCCTCAAGGAAGGCGACACGCCGCTGCTTTACGCCCGGCGCATCTCCGAGAAGCTCGGCAACGGCCTCAAGATCTACCTGAAGTTCGAGGGCCTCAATCCCACGGGCTCCTTCAAGGACCGGGGCATGACCATGGCCATCTCCAAGGCCGTGGAGGAGAAAAGCCGGATCGTCATGTGCGCCTCCACCGGCAATACCTCGGCTTCGGCCGCCGCCTACGCGGCCTCCGCGGGGCTTAAATGCTACGTGGTGCTGCCCCACGGCGCCATCGCGCTGGGCAAAATCGCCCAGACCCTCATCCACGGGGCGGAAGTCATCGCCATCGAGGGCAATTTCGACCAGGCCCTCACCCTGGTGCGCGAGATCACCACCCGCTATCCGGTGAGCTTGGTCAACTCGGCCAACCCTTTCCGCATCGAGGGCCAGAAGACGGCGGCCTTTGAGATCGTGGACACCTTGGGCGACGCGCCCGAATACCACGCCATTCCGGTGGGCAACGCCGGCAACATCACGGCCTATTGGAAGGGCTATAAGGAATACCAACGCAAGGGCCTGGCCAAGCAACTGCCCAAGATGTGCGGCTTCCAGGCGGCGGGCTCGGCGCCGATCGTGGAAAAGCGCGTGGTGGAGGACCCCAAGACCATCGCCACCGCCATCAAGATCGGCAACCCCTATTCCTGGAAACAGGCGGAAGCCGCCCGGGACGAGTCCCGGGGGCTGATCGAGGCCGTGACCGACGAGGAAATTTTGGAAGCCTACAACCTGCTGGCCTCGATGGAAGGCATTTTCTGCGAGCCCGCCTCGGCGGCCTCCTTGGCGGGCGTCATCAAGAAGAACAAGGAAAAGTTTTTCGTCGACGGCCAGCGCCGGATCGCCTGCACCCTGACCGGGCACGGCCTGAAGGATCCGGACACGGCCGTCAAGCAGAAGGCCAAGCATCACGTGGTCAAGCCCTTGGTGGGCGACATCCTGAAGATCATGGGGAT